>WHUD01000068.1 GCA_009377385.1 Actinophytocola sp. | reverse complement strand
CCTGACCCGCGGCCGGCTCCTCGCCCTGGCCTCGACCGGCTGAGTCACCAGCACCGTCCTGGCCTCACCCTGGCCGTTTCCGCCCACGCACGACGAACACGCGAGACTTCGACGCGCTCGATGGTCCTGCTCACCCACGAGTCCGGCACCATGCACACAAACACCGGCACGTGTCGATGACACCGTCCGCTTTGACCGAATCCCGGTCGGCACGGTAAACGCCCGCTCCATCGGCATTTTCAGCGCCGGGCAACACAACGAGGTGAAGCACTTCGTCCACCCCGAGCTCGGCGGACTGGAGCTGACCTGCCAAATGCTGCTCGATCCGGGCCAGTCGCATTCGCTGCTCGTCTACACCGCCATTCCCGGCAGTGAGAGTCACGAGAAGTTGCAACTGCTGTCCGTCATCGGAACGCAGGCGCTTGGGCCTGCCTGACCAGGTTTCAGTACGCCGAGAGGTGCACTTCCGAGATGTACCACTCCCAGCGCCGGTCTTCCGCCGACTCCGACGCGCCAAGCTCAACGCCGCAGACGAGCGTCTCGTTGCCTCCTGCCGGGCACGCACGAACGCGCAGGCCGCTGTCACCCGTGCTGCGGTCGATACCGCTGCCACACGGCGACGGCACCGCCGATCACGGCCACGACGAGCGCCACGCGCTGGACGATACCGGTGACCTGAACAAAGACTCCTTGGTCACCTGACAGAGCCTCCAGCGTGCCTGACGCAAGAACGGCGCCAATACTGAGCATGATCGGCCAAGCCAGAGCAACCAGCGCGGTCCAGCGCCACCGGGCACCGAACACCACGAGAGCCGCCACCGCTACCGAGATCACCAATCCGGGCGGGATGGTGGGATAGACGTCGACGCCGCCAGCGATCTGCACAACGATCATCGCGCTGAATCCCAGCACGCCACCGAGGTTGACAACGCTGGCTAGGGACAACCGAGGAGACTTGGTAATAGGTGCTGTAGTCATGCCTAAATCGTGCCGCTGCCACCACGCACTGCGCGTCCGCTCGGACGCGTATTTCAAGCTGCGCGAATCTGCGTACACGCGCGATAACGCCGCCGGATGGGCGAACGTCAGAACACGCGGGACACGGCGCCGCTCGCGTGGTGGCCAAGACATCGACGTGGTGCGATCGTTAGCGGCATGAAGCGGCGCGCGAAAGGGAACCTGCCTACCGAGGTGACCAGTTTCGTCGGGCGTCGCAGCGAGCTGGCACAGGCCAAGATGATGCTGTCTGCCTCACGGATCGTCACCCTGACCGGGCCCGGCGGGGTCGGCAAGACCCGGCTCGCGCGCCGCATCGCCGACACCGTGCAGCGCGCGTTCCCGGACGGCGTTTGGCTCGTCGAACTCGCCGACGTGCACGACCCCGATCTCATCCCCCTGAGCGTCGCCGAGTCGATCGGGCTGCGCGCGGACAACACGACGCCGCTAGATGGGCTGATCGACTACCTGCAGGACAAACACCTCCTGCTGCTGATCGACAACTGCGAGCACGTGGTTGACGCATGCGCCGCGCTGGTGAGCAAGCTGCTCGGCGCGACAACCGACGTCCGGATCCTCGCGACGAGCAGGGAGGTGCTCGGCGTCGAGGGCGAGCAGGTGCTGCCGATCCCGCCATTGCCCGTACCAGGTGACGACGAGTCCGGCGTGGACGCGCTGGAACTGCTCATCGAACGAGTCGCGCAGGCCAACCCCGACTTCACGGTGACAGACGCCAACCGGCCGACACTGGCGGCCATCTGCCGCCGACTCGATGGGATTCCGCTGGCCGTCGAACTCGCGGCGTTGCGGTTCCGGGTGTTCACCCCGGAACAGGTCCTTGCCCGGCTCCACCGGCTTGCGGACGGCACCGCAGCGGCAGCAGACGCTGGATGCCGCCATCCGATGGAGCTACGACCTGTGCACAGGGGACGAGCAACGGGCATGGGAACAGCTGTCGGTGTTCGCGGGCGGATTCGACCTGGACGCCGCCGAGGGGGTGTGCGCGTTCGACGACCAAGCCACGACCGTGGTGGACGCACTCGCCAGCCTTGTCGACAAGTCGGTGCTCAACCTGCGCTACCAAGCCGAGACCAGCCGGTACTTCATGCTGGAACCGCTACGGCAGTTCGGCGCGACCCGGCTGGCGAGCGCCGGGGACGGGCACGCCGTCCGCGCTCGGCACCGCGACCACTACCGCAGGCTTGCCGTGCAAGGTCACCTCGCGCACTGGGGCCCCGACGACATCGCCTGGTTCCATGCGGCGGCACGGGAACACGCCAACCTCCGCGCCGCACTGCAGTACAGCCTCGCCGGGCACGACAACGGTCATGACGCGCTTGAGATAGCGACAGGACTGCGCCAGTTCTGGGAGCACTGCGGCTTCCTGTTGGAGGGGTACCGCTGGCTGTGCCGGGCGCTGGACAAGGACACCGCACCGAGCGCCACCCGAGCGAGGGCGTTGTCGGCGTGCGCGTTCCTCGCGCTGCTGCTCTCCGAGAACGCCGCAGGCGTACGGCTGATGGCCGAGTGCGCCGAGCTGGCCGACCAGCTCGAGGTCCGCGACGTCCTCGCCGAGACGACGCTGCACTCCTCGCTGCTGGCGTTCGTCGAGTCCGACCCGGCCCGTGCGCTCACCCTCGCCGAGGACGCTGAGACCCAGAGCCTGGCCTGCGGGCATCACGGCCTCGCCGTTGAGAGCGTCGCGTTCGCGTTCATGTGCGCGTTCATCACTGAAGACCCGAGTGCGGGAGCGATCGCGGACCGGTTCCTCGCCCGCACCACCGAGCAGGGCTCGCATCTGCTCCACGGGCTCGCGCTGTGGTCCATCGGGCTCAGCGCGTGGCGCGCTGGTGATTATCAGACGGCGATCGCGCGCATCCGGGAGTCAATCGAGCTGTTCACGCTGCTGGATCGGTCGGTGCTGGTCGCGTCCGGCTTCGTCGCGCTTGGCTGGGCCGCCGCCGCGAACGGTGACCACGACACGGCGGCGCGGCTGATGGGCGCCGCGCACGCCATCCGGCGCCGGAGCACGATGCGGCTGGCGCACAGCATGACCGGCGTCGTCGGTGACGACGTCCAGCGGCGGGTGCGGGACGCGCTGGGTGAGCGAGCCTTCACCGACGCCTTCGACGCCGGTGCGGCGTTGCCGCTGGCGCAGGCAGTGGACTTCGCGCTGGGCAGGTCGACCGGGACGGCACCGCCGAGCCTGCCGCAGCCACGGGACGTGCTCACCCGCAGGGAGCGCAACGTCGCACGCCTTGTCGGCGCCGGATACAGCAACAAACGGATCGCCGCCGAGCTGGTGATCTCGATCCGCACCGCAGAAACGCACGTCGAGCACATTCTCACCAAACTGGGCTTCCACTCCCGCGCGCAGATCGCGACCTGGGTCAGCGAGAACGACGTGTGACCTACAGGCCGTTCGCGAGGAAGTCGGTCACCGCGCGTTCGAATGCAGCCTTGCGTTCGATCTGCACCCAGTGCCCGCAACGGCTAAAGATCCTCAGGTCGGCGTTGCGCAACTGACGCGACGGCAGCAGTGCGCCTTCCACCGGCGTGACCCGGTCGTCCCTGCCCCACAGCAGCAGCACCTCGTGCGACAGCGCGCGTACCGGTGCCCACAACGGCACCGGCTCGGCCAGCGACGGGTCGGCGAAGGTCGCGTAGGCGTCCCGGACGGCCTCGACCGCGCCGGGGGTGGTTGCCTCCGCCAGCCGCTCGCCGACCAGCTCGTCGGTCAGCACCGCCTGATCGGACACCATGGTGCGCAGCCACGCCAGCAGGCGCTCGCGCGTCGGCTCGGTGTTGAACTCCCGCAGCCACTGGATCCCTTCGGAGGGCTCCGGGCCGAGAACGTTGACCCCGACTCCCCCTGGTGCCATCAGCACCATCCGGTCCACCCGTGCGCCGTGGTCGAGCGCGACGCGGACGGCGACCGCACCGCCCATCGAGTTGCCGAGCAGGTGCGCCGATGGCAGCCGGAGCTCGTCGAGCAGGCCAAGGACAGCGTCGGCGGCGATGTGCAGGTAGTTCCGGTCGTAGCGGGCGGGTCGGTCGCTTCCGCCGAAGCCGGGCTGGTCCAGGATCAGGCAGCGGAAGTGCTGAGCGAGGGCGGGCAGCGTGGCGCCGAAGTTCGCCCAGCCCGACACACCGGGGCCGGAACCGTGCAGCAGCACCAGCGGCGGCCCTGATCCTGCCTCGTGGTAGCGCAGCTTGCGGCCGTCGACGGTGACCCAGCGGCTGGTGGCGTCACGGTCGAGCATCAGACCAGCCGATCCGCAACGGGGAGGCCGAACTCGCCTTGCCCGAAGAGCGCGAGTGCGCGTTCGACGTCGTTGGCGACGTGCACACTGCCCGCGTGCGCGTCCCGCCAGTGCCGTTCGATCGGGTTGCCTGACTTCAACGAGTGCCCGCCGGAGTTGGCAAACAGCAGCTCGATCGCTTCGATGGCGCGTTCGGTGCCGCGCACCTGGTCGCGGCGGGCACGCAGCCGCAGCTCGTACGGGATCTCCTCACCCGCATCGGCGAACCGCAGCTGCTCGCTGATGTTGTGTTCCAGCTGCAGGATCGCCGCGTCGATCTCCGACGCCGCCCGCGCGACCCTGACGTGCGCGAACGGGTCCTCGGCGACCTTCTGCCCGCCGTAGGACAGCCGCACCCGCTCGCGCATCCGCGTGATGTGGGCGTCGTACGCGCCCTGGGCCGCGCCGATGATCGGCGTGGTGATGGTGCTCGTGAACACGGTCGCGAACGGCAGCCGGTAGAGCGGCGCCGGGTTGGCGTCCTGACCCGGCCCACGCAGCTGCGACTGTTCGGTGGCGCTGTAGGCGCGGTGCTCTGGGACGAAGGCGCGCTCGATCACGATGTCGTTGCTACCGGTGCCGGACAGCCCGACCACGTGCCATACATCGTCGATGACGTAGTCGGTCGCGGGCACCAGGATCGTCAGGTAGTCGCCGGGCGCGCCGTCGTCGCCTGGCAGCAGCGCGCCGAGGAACGCCCAGCTGGCGTGCTCGCACCCGGAGGAGAAACTCCACCGGCCGCTGAGCTCGTAGCCGCCCTCGACAGGGGTGAGCGTGCCGGTCGGCGCGTAGGACGATGACACCAGCGTGTCGGGGTCGTCGCCCCACACCTCCTGCTGCGCCTGCAGGGGAAACAGCGCCAGTTGCCACGGGTGCACGCCGATGACCGACGACACCCAGCCGGTGGAAGGGCAGGCGGACGCGACGGCGCGGATGACCGCGTAGAAGTCGTTCGGTGACGACTCGGCGCCGCCGAACCGGGCAGGCTGCAGCATGCGGAACACCCCGGCGTCGGTGAGCTCTCGGATGGTCACGTCGGGCACCCGCCGCGCCTGGTCGGTGGCGTCCGCTCGTTCGCGGATCCCGGGGAGCAGATCCTGCACCAGATCGAGCACCTTGTTGGTCATCGACGCCGTCCTCCTCGCATCCCGCTTGCTCTGCATCCGACGCTAGGTTCCGAGCGAGCCGCTGGGCGGTGTCAGTCCCGGTCATCGAGACCGCGCGGCGGAGCGTCCCGCCTCGCGGCCGAAGAACGTGCCGTCGCCCAGCGACGTCCCGCTGATGTAACCCCACGCATGCAGGCCCGAGCTGGCGCGACCGGCGGCGAACAGGCCAGGGATCTGCGTGCCGTCGACGTCGAGCACCTGCCCGTCGACACCGGTGTGCAGCCCGCCGAGTGTGAACACCGACGCGCCGGTGCCCCTGCGGTCGCCGGACTCCGACGGTGGGCGCACCCCTGCCCGCACGTCGATGGCAGCCAGTGGCGGGCGCAGCGGGCGTAGCCACCGCGCCGACTTGTGGCAGTCGGGGTCCGCGCCTCGTGCGGCATGCTCGTTGTACCGGCTGAGGGTGTGCGCGAGAGCGTCAGGCGGAATCCCTAGCAGCTCCGCCAGTTCGGCGGCAGAGCCCGCCACGTGCTGTGGGCGCACGCCCCATCGCTGCGGTTCGGGGACGTCCTCGTAAGCCTGCTCATCGAGGATCACCCAGACGTCCATGTCCTGCTGGAACAGCGCGGCCTGGCCGATCCGGCCGGGGTAGGTGTCCTCGTTGATGAACCGCTGCCCACCGCCGTTGACGATCACCCCGCGCGCGGCCATGCCGGGCACAAGCGCGATGCCGACCTGTCCGGCCGACATGTGCCGCACTCCGGCGCCGATGGCCTGGGCCATCCGGATGCCGCTGCCGTCGTCGGTGCCGCCGCTGACCTTGGTGTGCTCCAGCAGCCTGGGCGCGTGCGCGGCGAGCATGACGTCGTTGTCGACAAAACCGCCTGTGGTCAGCACGACGCCGTGACGGGCGTGGATCGACAGCTCGTCGCCGTAGCTGCGCGCCACAAGCCCGGTGACGCTGCCGTCTTCGGCCACGATCAGCGAGGTGGCGTAGGTGTCGTAACGGACCCGCGCGCCGCGCGACTCGGCCGCCGTGGTGAGCCGGTCCATCAGCAGCCAGCCGCCGAAGTCACGCGCGGCGGGGCGATGCCCGCGTGGCGCGGGCGTGGCGATCTCGGTGAACGGCCAACTGTTCTCCCCGAGCCACATCAGACCGTCCTCGGTCGGCGGCACCCACGCAGGCGCGTCCCACAGGCTCGGCGTGAACGGCACGCCGCACTCCACCAACCAGTGGAAGTGGGCCACGCTCGCCTCGCAGTAGCGGTCGATCTTCGCCGCGTCCGCGCCAGGGCCGAGCGCCGCCCGCAGGAACGCGGCCATCGCGTCGGGGGTGTCGTCGAAACCGCACGCCTTCTGGATCGGCGTCCCGCCGCCGAGGTACAGCTCACCGCCGGACAGCGCGGACGCCCCGCCTGCGCCACTCGACCGCTCGATGACGAGAACATCCACACCAGACTGTGTGGCCTCGAACGCGGCTGAGGCTCCTGCGCAGCCATAGCCGACGACCACGACGTCCGCCGTCAGGTCGTAGGACGTGAACTCACTCGCGGGCCGAGGGGCAATGCCGGACATGACGTTACAGTCCAGCTTCGAGCGTCGCCGGCGAATGCCGTGTCCTGCGAGCCAAGGGCAGTGTTCCCAGTGAGTGGGACAATGGCTGCCCGCCGGACGCGCGGAAGTGTCGTACCTGACCGCTACGGTCAACGCGACAGCGTGAGGGGGAAGCATGGCACCGCGAAGGTCCAAGCACACTACCGGCCCAGCTCCGAGTCGAGTAGAATTATTTCTACATGCGTCGGCATCCGAATAAGGACATTCGGGCAGCCGTCGACTACATGCTGGCGGCTGGCTGGCGCGTGGAGATGGCCGGAGGACATGCCTGGGGTCGCGCGTACTGCCCGGGAGAACGGGACGGATGCCGGCCACCGACATCAATCTGGTCAACCCCGCGTGCGCCAGCAGCTCACGCGAGGCGACTGCGCCGACTGGTCGACACATGCCCACACAGGCTCGATGTCAGCGGCGATGAAGGGAAGAGAGTGTGACGGCCATGGCGACGTACACCTTCGACATCCACTTCACCGGACCGGCAGGAGAAGCCACGATCGATTCGTTGTACGAGGCAGGGTGGGACGATGCCACCGTGTCTTTCGACCCTGCCACCGGCGGAGCGGGCATCGCGACCTTCGACCGGGAGGCATCCTCGGCGGTGGAAGCAATAGCCTCGGCCATCGCGACCGGCCGTGGCGCGGGCGTCGCGGTGACGGGCGTCGCCGAGAACCTCGTTCCGTTCGCCGAAATCGCCGAACGTACCGGGCGCACGCTCGCGACAGTGGACCACTGGGTGAAGGGACGTCGCGGCCCTGGCGGCTTCCCGGAACCCAAGATCAAACGCCCGAAAGTCAGCCTGTACTCGTGGGCCGAGGTAACCCACTGGCTGCACGACCACGAGTTGGCCGAGGTGTCGGCCACGGACGTCGAGACTGCCCGGGTGTGCGAGATCGCCGACTCCCTCGTCCGCGCGCATCGCCTGCAGCATGAACTGCCACCTAAGGACCGCAGGCTTCTCCGCCGCGCGGTGGCGTGAAAGCGGTTGTTCGTCTACACCTGACTGACGAGTGTCTCCCGGAGCCGGGTGAGATCGGCCTCGGTGAAGCCGTGCCGGAGCAGCCACTCCGCCGCGCCGCCGGACTCCGCCCGCAGGTTCGCGAGGAACTGTCGCATCACGTCCGGCTCCGCGGTGAGCACGCCTTCCCTGACCGATGGCAGGTCTCGGTACGAGGGCAGCCGCAGCAGTCGTTCCCGGATCCGGTCAAGTCGCTGCGCGGTGAGCGCGTAGTCCTCGATGATCGTCTCTGCCGGTACGCCGACCGCGTCGAGCAGAATCGCGGCGAGGATCCCGGTCCGGTCCTTGCCGCCCGCGCAGTGGAATACCACCGCATGCTGTTCGGCGTTGGCTACGATGCGGGCCGCCGACACCACCGATTCCGGGCTCCCAGCGAGCATGTCGTAGTACAGCCGTACCAGGTCGACCCGGCGGGAGTCCGGCACCGCCTCGCCTGGACGTGGTGTCGCCTTGCGCACCGGCAGGTTGACGCGCGTGACCGGGGCCTTGGCGAGCTCGCCGTAGCCCTCGCGCCGCACCTCATCGGGTGAGCGCAGATCGATGATGGTGCGCACCCCGAGCTCGTCGAGCAGCCTGGCCTGATCGCGCGCGGTCAGCTCCTGCAGCGTGCTCGCCCGGTACACCAGCCCGAACCGGGTGCCTCCAGCTCCGGGGATGGCGAGGCCGCCGAGGTCGCGCACGTTGTCGGTGCCGGTGAGCTCGACCCACCGTGGCCGCACATCGGCCGCTGTCACCGGCGGCTTCCTACTGAGCACGACCGGCCGCCGCCTCGTCGGCGCGGGTCAGTCCCGACAGCGCGATCAGGTCTTCGTGCAGCTCGAACCACACGGTGTGGTAGCTGTCCATGATCGGCCGCGCCACCCAGGCGTGGTCGCCGTCGTTGATCTTGTTGAGCGCGAGGTCGAGCCGGTCGAGGTAGCGCGCGAGCCTCGGCGCCAGCCCGCCGATGCGCTTGAGCAACGGCGCGACCCGCTGGTGCAGCTCCTCGAGCCGGGCCAACACCTGGGCGTCGTAGGCCGCGTCCTCGTGGTCGTTGGGGGTCGCACCGTCCTTGAGCTGCCAGGTGGTGATGACGTCCTTCAGCTCGGCGTTGTGCTCACAGAACTCCTCGTATGCCGCGGCGAGCGCGTCGGCGTCCACGTGCACGCGCTCGCGTTCGAGCAGCGTCGTCAGGTGTTGCCTGCCGTGTGGGGTGGCGCGCAGTCCGGTCGCGGCCTCGACGCAGTGCTCCGCGGCGACCAGCGCCTCGGCGTGCGCGCGCACCTCGGCGACGTCCGCGCCGAGACTGGCCGCGATGACGTCCACCGTGGTGCGGCCCTTGATCACGATCAGCCGCAGCACGGCGAGTTCGGACGCGGCGTGCTGCCCGCTCGGCGCGGCCGGGGCCGGTTCGAGAGCGGCTAGCAGTTCGCTGCCGGTGCCCCGGAACGCCACACCCGCCCACTCCGCGATGCGGCGCAGGTCCGCGAGCACCGCCTCGTCGACCGCCGTGCCGGTGAACCTGCCCGGCCACACCGCGCCGGACGTGCCATCCACGGTGACCTCCCGCCCGGCGAGCGCGGCCACGGTGCCCGCTCCGCACGCGACGACGCACGGTCGCCCCAGCTCTCTGCTCACCACGGCCGCGTGTGAGGTCGCACCGCCCAGCTCGGTGACAACCGCTCGCGCACCGATCATGCCGTGCAGGTCGTCCGGGCTGGTCGTCGGCCGCACGAGCACGACGTCCTCGCCCGCGTTGCCGCGCCGGTCGGCCTCGTCCGGGTCGGTCACCACGATTCCGGACGCCGAACCGGGGCACGCCGGCTCGCCACGCACCACCGGTTCGCCGTCGGGCACACCGTCGAACGACGGCCGCAGCACCGTCCTGACCTGTTCCGCGCTGAGCCGGCCTAGTGCGTCCTGCTCGCTGATCAGCCCTTCGTCCGCCATCGCGACCGCCGCTCGCAACGCCGCCCGTGCTGACCGTTTCGCGGCCCTGGACTGCAGCAGCCACAGCCTGCCCGACTCAACGGTGAACTCGACGTCCTGGACGTCCCTGCCGTCGTGTTCGAGCACCGTGGTGGCGTCGAGCAGTCGCCGGTGCACATCGGGCAGCACCGTCGCAAGCTCGTCCAGCCGCGCAGGCGTGGTGCGGCCAGACACCACGTCCTCGCCCTGGCCGCCCGCCAGCCACTCACCCCACGCCCGCGACTCACCGGTGTTGGGGTTCCGGCTGAACAGCACGCCAGTGCCCGACCGCGCGTCGCGGTTGCCGAACACCATGGCCTGCACGGTGACCGCGGTGCCGAGGGTGTCGTCGACGCCACGGCTGCGCCGGTACGTCGTGGCGCGCGCCGACCGCCAAGACGTGAACACGGCCGCGATAGCCGCGCGCAGCTGCTGCCACGGGTCGTAGGGAACGTCGGCACCGGGATCGCCGAGCACGATCGCGCGGTACTGCTTCTCGAACCGCCGCCGCGTGTCAGCGGCGTAGGCCGGATCACCGGTCGCGAGCGCGCGTTCGACGTCAGGGGACATCCCGAGGTTGAGGATCGTGTCCATCATGCCGGGCATACTCACCGGGGCACCGGAGCGCACCGACACCAGCAGCGGGTCCATACCGGAACCGAAGGTCCCGCCCAGCTCGCGTTCCAGCACGCCGATCCCCTGCCGCACCCGCTGCCAGAGGTCGTCGGCGATGACCTGGCCACGCGCGTAGAACTCGACGCAGGCACCGGTCGTGATCACGAACGCGGGCGGCACCGGCAGTCCAAGCGCGCGCATCCGGTTGATGCTCCACGCCTTCCCGCCAATCTGGTCGCGGGACAGCGGACAGCTTCCGTCCAGCTCGACGACGTCGACCTGCGCTTCGGTCATGGTCATGAAACTCCTCACTTGGTGGTGCGGCGGGCCAGGGTCAGCTCGTCGACGACCGTGCCGGTGCTGGCGTCGATGGATCGGAGCCGCAACGTCGTGTCCCCGGTGCGGTCCGGCGGGCTCGCCTCGGCGCAGACGACCACGGGGGACAGTTCGTCGACCACGGCCGACCACGGCGTCGCCTCGGGGACCCGCAGGCCACCGTCTGCGCCGGTGTAGTACGTGAGACCGGAGACCGGCCCGGTGGAACGGTCCGGAATGGTCTCGTCCTCTTCAGCCAGCCCGGACACCACGTAGGTCGTGCCGTCGGTGGCTGGGTCGACGGTCGCGCCGCGGGGCGCCTCGCGGGTCGGCTGACCGCCACGCACCGGATGGGTGCGTTCGTACAGGTGGTTGTGTCCGTTGATGACGAGGTCAACCTGGTAGCGGTCGAACACCGGTGTCCAGGCGTCCCGCACCCCTGCGTCGGAGCCGTGCCGCACCGAGGAGCAGTAGGCGCAGTGATGGAAACCGACGACGATCCAGTCGACGCCGGGACGGGACCGCAGCCCGGCCAGCGTCGCATCGAGCCAGCGTTCCTGCGCGCCGCCGAGGTAGCCGTGGTTGCGCGGGATCTCAGCACTGGCATCGTTGCCGTCCAGTGCGACGAACCCGACGTTGCCAACCTGGATCGACCACGTCGCCCCCGGCGGCCCTTTGGCTCCGTTGGCAGGCGGGACGAACCGGGCGAAGTACGACTCGTAGCCGAGCTCGCTGCCGGTCGGTTCCATCTCGTGGTTGCCAAGCACCGGAAGCCACGGGATCCGGGCGGCGACCGATTCGATGCCGGCCAGCCATGTCTCCCATTCCTGTGGCGTGTACAGGGAATCGACCGATTCGATGGCGCGCAGGCCACCGGTGTTCGATGCGTACGACAGGTCGCCGACGTGCAGGTGCAGGTCGGGGCGGAAGTCCGCGATGGTGGCCAGCACCGGCGCCAGCTTCCCGGCTGCGGTGCCGTGGTCGCCGAACGCGGTGAACCGCACTGGCTTGCCGCCGGATCCGGCAGTGGTGAAGCGCAGTTCGTCGCCGGTGCCGCCGTCGTGGACGGCGCGGTAGAAATAGGACGCGGCCGGATCGAGTCCGGACAGCCGCACGTGGTGCTGCACGGTGGCCAGTCCGGGCGACGGCACCGACTCGGCGGGGATCATCTGGGTTAGCTCGCCCGAGGTGTCGCCGAGCAACAGCCCGGGGTGGCGCACCGAGGACGGCGTGCTCCACGACACGACCATCTCCCGGCGCGGGTCGGCGCCGTAGGTCAGGTGGATCCCGCTCGGCCGGGTGGCCGCGTGGCCGGGCTGCTGCCACAGCACCGGCCCTGCGGCGATGGCGCCACCCGCGACGACCGCGCCTCGCAGCACCGAGCGCCTGCTGACCTGCTCTGTCATCGAGATGTCCTCTCGGCGACCTGCATCGACTACCTCCCACGAATCGTCCGGATGTGCTCCACGCTGCCGGGGAAGTCTCCTGCGGGGAAGACCGCTTCCCGGATGTCGACCGTCGCTGTCCCGCCCAGCGGGACAATGAGTAGCGGTGTCGCCACCTCAGAAGCACTGCGGCTTGTCGCCCTGCGGCGCGGTCCACCTGCCGCGCTCGCCCTGCATGATGAACAGGCACTTGGCAGCCGTCGTCCCATTGCTGCCGAAGGAGAGCGGCACGGTGAGACCACCGAACGTCTGGTTCTTGATGCGGTACAGCTGCCGGAGCAGCTGCTCGCGGCCGATATCACCGCCAACGTCCTTCGCGACCTGCTCGAAGATTGTGGCCGCCGCCCAGCCCATCGCCGTCGCCGGACCGGCAGGTTGACCACTGCCGTACTTCTCCCACGCCGACTCGAACTCGTGGAACGCCGGGCTGGAGATTCCGGTGAACGGGAAGACCCTACTCACCATCAGCACGTCCTCGAGCCCTGGTTTGCTCGCCGTCGCAGCGTTCACGGTCCCGTCGATCTGGGCGAACTGCGGGTGGTAGTTCTGCCTGCGGCAGGAGTCAGCGACCCGTCCGACGGTGTTGGGATCGGCCGCGACGAACAGCAGCTCGACACCGTTGTTGCGGGCCTGGATGCATTCGGACGTGAAGTCGGGCTGGGTGATCGAGATCCGCGCCCGGTAGCGGGGGTTGAGACCTGCCCGCTCGGCCGCACCGTCGTTGAACAGCACCTGCTCCGCGAACGAGCAGCCCTCGTCCTCCTGGCAGAACAGCGCGCCGAAGTCCTTGCTCTTGCCGAACTTGGCGGCCAGCTCGGCGAAGCCGACGAGGTTGTCCTTACTCGTGGTGCACTGCCGGAACAGCACCGGGCTGGCGGTCCATGCCGGTCCGCAGTCGCCACCGATGACCGGCACCCGCTTCTGCTCGACGTAACCGCGCCAGGCCTTCAGTGTCTGGGCCGTCGTGATCGCCGCGACGATCGCCACAGCGTTGTGCTGTTCGACGAGCTCCTGGACCTGGCTGCGCGCCTTCGCGGGGTCGGAGCCGTCGTCGTAGACGATCACCTTCACCTGGCGCCCGTTGATGCCGCCCTGCTCGTTGATCGAGGCCGCCCAGGCCTGCAGGGCCCGCGCGCCCGATGCCCACGCGGTGCCGGTAGCACCCGAGTAGCTGCCCACACTGCCGATGACGATCGGCCCGCCGCCGGAACCCCCGCCGGACGGTGTCCTGGCCGAACCCTGGCCGCCCGCGGTGCCCGGCTGGCGTGCCGCAGCGGCGGGATCGGAGCCCGCTCCCGCCGTGCCTTCGGCACCGGGCAGGGACTCGCCGGTGACGCCAGGAGTGAGTTCGCCAGCGATGGCGCTGTCACCTGGCATACCGGCACCTGCTTCGGTGCTGCCTGCCACGCCGGACACGCTGGCGGCGCCCACGATCTGGTTGTGGTCGAGCCGCGTCCCGCACGCGGCGATCGTCAGGCTGACCACCGCAAGCAGCGCGGCCACGACACGGTGGTTTTGTCGGTTGGTCATGCTGTCCTCCTGCTACCGGCGCTCACGAGCGCAACGGGGTACCGAGGTACTTGGCGGTGAGCTGGTCACCGTCGAGCTCGCCGGGTTCACCCGCGAACTCGATGCCACCCCTGGTGATCAGATAGGCGTAGTCGGCCAGCTCGAGCGCCCGGCTGATGTACTGCTCGACCAACAGCAGCGCACACCCCGACGCGGCGAGCTTGGCGAGTGACTCGAAGATCTCGTCGACGACGACCGGCGCCAGCCCCATCGACACCTCGTCGAGCAGGACATGCGAAGGGTCGATGACGTAGGCGTGTGCGAGGGCGAGCATCTGCTGCTGCCCGCCCGACAGCGCCCCGGCCTGCTGGTTCAGCTTCTCGCCGAGAATCGGGAACGCCGACACCGCCCGCTCGACGGCTTCGGCGGCGCTGCCGCCCGTGGCCTGAATCGTCAGGTTGTCGCGGACGGTCAGGTGGGGAAAGACGCCACGCCCTTCCGGCACATGGCACACCCCGTGGCGAGCCAGCACGTGCGGCGGTTTGCCTGTGACGTCGACGCCGTCCAGTCGCATCCGCCCTGCGGACGGCTTGAGCAGCCCGGAGGCGACCCGCAACAACGTCGTCTTGCCCGCGCCGTTCGCGCCGAGCAGTGCCACGACGGATCGTGGTGGCACCCACAGTGAGACGTCCCGTAGTACAACGCTGCCGGAGTACCCGGCGGTGATCGAGTCGAGTTCGAACATTACGCCGCCTCCGATCCCAGGTAGGCAGCACGAACGACGTCACTCGCCCGCACCTGCTCCGGGGTTCCCTCGAAGATCAGTTCTCCGAAGTCCAGCACGTAGAGGTACTCGCAGACGCTCATCACCAGGGCCATGTCGTGTTCGACGAGCAGCACGCCGCAGCCGCGTTCGGCCACGACTCTGATGACGATCTCGCCGAACCGCTTGGTTTCCGCGGTGTCCAATCCGGACGACGGTTCGTCGAGCAACAACATGGTGAAGCCACCCGCGAGCACCCGGGCTAGGTCGACCAGCCTGCGTTGCCCTGTGGACAGCGACCCGGCCGTCTCCCGCCGAAGCGCGCCGATCTCGCACAGTTCGAGCGCCTCTTCTGTTGCCTCCCGCACCTCCGTGCGTTCCGCTGGCGGGCACCACAGTTGCTTCAGCGGCCTGCTTCGAGCGAGCCGCGCCTCTCTGCCGATCGCGACGTTCTGTTCCACCGTCAGCGAGTCGAACAACTCCATCCGCTGGAAGGTGCGGCCCAGCCCTCGCTGCGCTCGCGCCGAGGGCACCATCGCGGTGACGTCCTTTCCGGACAGCCGGATCTGACCCGCCGACGGACGTAACAATCCGGAGCAGGCGTTGAACGTGGTGGTCTTGCCTGCCCCGTTCGGTCCGATCAGGCCGGTGACGCGGCCGAGCGGTGCCTCGAACGTCGCACCGTCGACCGCGGTGTTCCCGCCGAACCGGACGGTCAGCCCATCGACCCGCAACGTCATCGCGCACCTCCAGCCGCACCAACCCGGACTCGCACCGCACTATCGACGTCCCGATGCGCGACACGCTCTCGGGCGGCGGCTCGGCCGGGACTGCCGATCCTCTCCGCCGCCCGCGACCCGGTGGGCCACTCGGCGCTGACGTGCGAGCGGCCTCGGCGAGCGGACGACTCGTGCAGCGCGACCAGCAGCGCACCGACACCGAACAGCACCGGCATCCACCCGCTGCTGCCATCGGCCTCACCCCCGCCGTAGGCGGGCAGCACGGCGAACACGATCGCCGCCGCCAGCGGCGCCGCCGACCGGGCCGCGCCGCACAGCACCAGCACCGTCAGCCAGGTCAGCGAGGTGAACGACGTGAACGGGGTGCCGGTGGCCGAATGGCCCTGCGAGGCGTACAGCGCACCGGCCACCCCGGCGAGGAACGCGGAGATGCCGAACACCGTGACCCTGGTGACGTTCACGCCGAGGCCCAGCGTGGCGAGGCTGGTCGGTGAGTCGGCCATGGCGCGCAGCAGCCTGCCGAGCCTGCTGCGCCCGACCGCCGCGACCAGCAGCACCCCGGCAACGGCGAAACCGAGCAGCACGTAGTAGAAGGGCAGATCACCGCCGAGGCCGTCGGGGCGGGGCGCTGGCAGGCTGCCCGACGCGCCGAACAGCAGGCCGGTGCGGTAGACGACGTTCTCCAGCAGCAGCCCGAACCCGAAGGTGGCCAGCGCGAGGAACAGCCCGGACAGCCGGATGGCCGGGATGGCCACCAACGCCCCTACCGGGACCGCGACCGCACCGGCGAGCAGCACCGCCACCAGCCACGGCAGCCCCGCCCCGACGGCGAGGTGGGAGAACGTCGCCGCACCTACGGCCACCAGGCCCGCGTGCGCGAGCGAGACCTGCCCCGATGTGCGGACAAGGAGCTGCAGCGAGGAGAAGATCAGCACGAACACCAGGGCGTTGGCGTAGACAGGTAGCTTCGCACCCACCAGGAACGGGACGGCGATCCCGATGCCGATCACGACCAGCGCCACTATCCGAGCCGTGCGAGGCCCGAGCAGCGGCGGCTGCGGTGGCGTCGGCCGGGTGGCGCCGATATCGACCAGCCGCCGCTTGCCAGCCAGCAGCAGGACGGCGAACAGCACGAGGAACGGCATGGCGGGCGGCAGGCCGGACAGCACGACAGAACCGGAGACGACGTTCGTCGCCAGCGCGGCCAGCACGCCGATCAGCAGTCCGCCCGCGTAGGTCATCGGCAAGCTGGCGAACAGTCCGACGGCCGCAGCGCCGTAGGCCTGCACAACCAGCAGCGTCAGCAGCAACGCGTCCAGCCCGATCAGTGGCGCGAGCAGCACCCCGGAGATCGCGGCGAAGTGGCTGCCGATCAGCCACGCCCAGGACCGCACCGCGAACGGGCTGGTGCCCGCCAGCGACAGCAGGTCAGGGTCGTCGACAACGGCCCGCATCCGCACTCCGAGCGGCGAGAACGTGAAGAAGACGAAGAACCCGAGCGCACCGAGTGCCGCGACGCAGGCCGAGACCAGCTGGTCGATGCCGACATACACACCGAAAAGCTCGATCGTGTCTGCGGGCAGGAACGCGGGGAAGGTCAGGCCAGCGGCGCCGTAGTGCGCCAGCAGCGCCCCGGTGATGATCAGCTGGATCCCGATGGTGGCGACGATCTTCATCGTCGTCGTCGCGCCCGCCAGCGCCCTGGTGACGCGCTCCATCAACATCGCGACCAGCGGCGGCAGCACGACGACGGCCACCAGCAGGGCGACCGGCCATGGCAGCCCCCGCACCACCTTGACCTCGTAGAACGCATATGCCGCCAGCGCGGCGATCGCGCCGTGGGCGAAGTTGAAGATGCCCGAGGTCTTGTACGTCAGCACCAGCCCCATCGCCGCGAGGCCGTACACCGAGCCGGTGGTCAGCCCGATCACCAGAAACGGCAGCAGGTCGGTCATACCGCGCACACCCCGCAGGGCTCGCCGTCAGCAGGCTCGGCGGGCTCGACGGGCTTGCCCGTCAGCAGTGGGCAGCCAGGGTGATGCAGCTTGCGCATGCCGGTACCCCGCACGAACTGCCAGGACGCCGTGGCGTCGACGGGCGCGGTGACCGGCGGTGCCGCTTCGACGGCGACCAGCGTGGCCCGGCGTTCGCCGACCGCGCGCCTGCCCCGCAGCAGCCACAGGCAGGTGCCGCCCGCGAACACGGCGAACCCCGCGACGCCCAGGTTGAGCCACGCCGTCTGGTGAGACACCGTCGCCGAGCCGCTGGCGCCGAACCAGGCAGCGGCGATGGCGATGCCGCCGATCAGCGCCGTCACCACCAGCATCACGATGTCGCCGTCTCGCCACGCCATGGTCGCGTCGCTCCTGCCCGTCATGACGCGCCGCCATAGGCGACCGCGGGCAGCCTGCTGGTGCGTTCTGACTCGGGCGTCGACGGACTCACAGCGCCGGACTCCCGGATGGCCTGCTCGATCCGGTCGAGCTTGCGCCATTCGTCGTGCAGGTCGGCCGAGAGCCACAACGCGGTCGAGACGCCGAGCAGGAACAGCCCGCCCAGCCCGGCGCTGACGACGTAGGGCAATTGCTCGGCCGGGTAGGCCGACCCGCTCACGCCGTGCCAGCCAAGGACCAGCACGACAGCACCGGCGGCGAGGGCCGCCACCGCGAGCACCCGGTCCCACTGGCTCCGCATCCTGGTCATGAGGTCCATCGCGTCTTCACTCCCAACAGCCGCAGCAACGTGCCACCGGCGACCGTCGCCAGCGCACCGAACACGATCACGAGATAGAGCCCGGCGAATCCCATGTCGAGCGGGGCGCCGACCAGGCGCGCGGGTGCCGGGGCCGCCCGAACCTCCGGCGGGGGCGCCATCTCCGGCGCGCTGACCGCTCCCGCTGACGACGGGACGCCCGACTCCTCGGGCGCGGGGCCGCTCGCCGCGGCGACGGGCACCCGCGCTTCGCCTGTGCCACGCTCGCCGGACTCAGTCCCGGTCGGCACCGCACCGCCGAAGACACCGCTCTCGTTCGCCGTGACCTCGGCGGCGGCCGCGAAGGTCCTGCCCAGCGCGTAGTGCGCCTGGTACGCCTCACCGCGCTCGGCGTCGCGGTACCGCACCAGCACCTCGATCCCGGCGGACAGCACGCCCCGCTTGGTCTTGCTCGCAGCCAGGTAGCGCATCGTGATGCCTGCTGCCTCGAGTGCCGCCGCCGGGTCTGGGCGCGGCATGTCCACCGTCTTGCCGACGGCTTCGATCCCGTCCTGCGTGATCCGCACCCGTTGGCCCGCGACGGACGTTTGGCCCACCGACAGCAGCGAGTCCCGCCGCACCTCGCCGTCCCGCGTCATCGTCGCCGTCGCCGTGCTGTGGATCCTGCCCAGTTCGAGGACGCCCTTGATGGTGATCGGTCGCAGGTCCGACTCGGCGTGCGCCCGCGACGTGCCAGCAGCCGGGTCCACCGCCGACATCGCCGAGGCCGCCAACGACAACGCCGACGCGGTGTCGTCATTCGCGCCGGTGTGTGCCGCCGACTCGCTCGACGTCTCCTCGCTGCTGGCGCGCAGGGTGTAGCCGTGCTCGGACTTCGCTGACCGCTGCGACGACGGGTACCGCGACGACGTGTACGCCGGGTAGTCCGGCACCGGCAGCCCGCTGTTGCGTAACGACGCGGGCAGGGCGGCCATGTTCTCGCCGGGGTAGGGCGCACCGGCGAAGCTCCACGACTCGCGCACAACGTAGTCCACACAGGACTGTGCTGCCGGCAGGCTCACCCCACCTGGCTTCTCGAGCAGGATGTTGTCACTGGCGCTGACCATGAGGTGCACGCCTTGCGCGGCCGCGACGACCGGGCACGTCCGCTCCTCCGGCGGCGGTTCCTCGGCAGCGGCGGGCAGGCCGGACACCGGCAACAGCACGGACGCCGACCCGGCCACCGCGAGCCAGCGCTGAATGCCTGCGGCGAATGTACTCACGACACCAGCGTCGGGCTGGCGGCTCGAAGGACGAAGATGTGGTCCTGGCCACTGGCCGAGCACTCCCGGTGAGCGAGACGGCCGCGTATCCGATGGGCCGGACCGCCGCCGCTGCTGGGGCGTTCGACGTCATCAGCACCGGTCGTGCCCGGTGGCCGGGACTGGCCGGTGCGACGACGTCCGTGCGCTCCTACCGTGCCGATCATGACGACATCCACCGTTCGGGTCTTCACGGACGCGCTCGCCGAGGCCGAGGAGATCATCGCAGGCGCACCGCACGTCACGACCGAACGCGACCTGGCAGAGGGGCTCGACTATCTGAGCGGGCTCGCCAGGACCGCGCTGCAGATGGGCTGGGCGCGCGACCGCGACTATCCACGGTTCGCCAGGGTCTCGACGCCGTGGACCAAGATGGGCCTGGACAACCCGGACACCCTCTACTACGCGACCACGATCCGCGGCGACGCCGAGTACGTGGTCACCGGAAGCCGGGGCACCACGGCCGACCTGGTGTTTCAGGTGCTCGACGGCGGGCACGCGAGCAGCACCGCACCGGCCAGCCAACTCGCGTTCGACGACCGCGACTTCGAGATCGCCGAGGACGGGACGTTCCAACTCCGGTTGGGACCGGCCACCGGCCATCCCGGACCGAACTACGTCACCCTCGCAAGGGACGCGACGCGGTTGCTAGCCAGGCAGACCTACAGCGATTGGGCGAAGGAGACACCCGGCACCCTCAGCATCCAGCGCGCCGACCGAACCGGCCGGCCACCGGAGCCACCCACCAGCGACATCATGCACGACCGCTACCAGGCGGCCGCGCGAACGCTGCTGGGCTATCTCAAGACGTTCCTCGAGTTCGGCACCCTGCACTACATGGACGAGCCGATCAACACGCTCTACCCACCCAAGATCACGCCGGGCGGCCTGACGAACCAGTACAGCTCGGCGGGGCACTTCGACCTCGCCGACGACGAAGCGCTGATCGTCACCGTGCCCGACTCCGGCATGCCGTACCAGGGAATACAGCTCGGGACCCCGTGGTACGTCTCGATGGACTTCATCAACCACCAGACGAGCCTCACCGCACGCCAGGCCAGCATCGACCCGGATGGCCACATCCGGTTCGTCGTCAGCCACCGCGACCCCGGCCTCGCCAACTGGCTGGAGACCACCGGCCACCACACCGGCTACCTGCAGATCCGCTGGCAGCGCGCCAGCAGGGCGCTCACCGAACGGGACGGCCCTGTGACCGAGCTGGTGCGGTTCGCCGACCTGCCCAACCGGCTGCCGTACTACGAGCGCAACCGGGTGACCGCGCACGAGTGGGCCGAGCGGATCGCGGCGCGGCAGGCCGCCGTCGGCGCCCGCATGCTGGGGTGACGGCGATGCTCCTCGACGACAAGGTCGTGCTGGTTTCCGGGGCAGGGCCGGGGCTGGGCAGGGCGATCGCGATCCGCAGCGCGCTCGCCGGCGCCGACGTCGTGCTGGCGGCACGCAACGAGCAACGGCTGGCCGACGTCGCCGCCGAGGTCACGGCCATCGGGCGCAAGGCCCTCCCGGTGCCGGCCGACGTGACCGACCCTGCCGGGCTCGCAGGCATCACCGACGCCGCGCTGAGCACCTTCGGCAGGGTCGATGCATTGGTGCACAACGTGTTCGCGCGCCCGAGGCAGGTCGAGCTGCTCGACGCCGACGCCGACGCGATCCGCTCGGAGTTCGACACCGGCGTGCTGGCCGCGCTGGACCTCACGCGGCGGCTCGCCCCGGCACTGGTCGAGGCACGCGGCGCCGTCGTGGTGATCAACTCTATGGTGATCAGGAACCGGCTGCCGCTGTTCGGCGCCTACCGCATGGTCAAGCAGAGCCTGCTGGCGCTCGCCCGCGGTCTGTCGATCGAGCTCGGGCCGCTAGGGGTGCGCGTCAACTCGGTCGCGCCCGGCTACATCTGGGACGGCCCGGTCAAGGACCGCTTCGCCCGCATCGCAGACGAGCGCGGCGTCGACCCGCAGCAGGTCTACGCCGAGGTCGCCGCCGAAACGGACCTGCGAAGGCTGCCGGAGCCGGACGAGATCGCCGACGCCGTTGTCTTCTTCGCCTCCAACCTCGCCCGCGCGATCACCGGCCAGTGCCTCGACGTCACCGCAGGCCAAACCCACCACTGAGCAAGGAGGACGCGTGCTGCCCACGATCGACGAGCTGCACGAGACCGCCAGCACGGCCGCGGGCTTGAGCGACTTCGGTCCAGACGACTACCGGGACGGGCTCGCCGCGCTGCTCGGCTCCTACGCCACCGACGCGGCGCTGACCCCGCGTGGCGAGATGACGGTCGCGGCCTCCCTGCGGGACGTCTTGGCCTCCCGGCTCCGCACCGAGGACGCCTGGCGCCGTCACCCAGAGCACGAACGGGTGCCCATCGAGCGGCCCATCTTCGTCACCGGGCTGCCCCGCACCGGCACCACCGCGCTGCACCGGCTGCTCAGCGCCGACCCGCGCCATCAGGGGCTCGAGCTGTGGCTCACCGCTGCGCCGCAGCCCCGGCCGGATCGCGAGTCATGGCGGGCCAACCCGGACTACCAGCGCGTGCGCCGCGAGATCGACGCCCGATACGCCGGAGCGCCCGCGCTCAAGGGCATGCACTTCATGGCCCCCGAGGTCGTCGAGGAGTGCTGGCGGCTGGAACGGCAGTCGATGCGGTCGGTCGCGTTCGCGAGCGTCGCGCACCTGCCCGGCTACCTCGACTGGCTGGCAGGGCAGGACCTGACGCCGGTCTACCAGCGACATCGGCGGATCCTGCGGCTCATCGGAATGCGGACCCCTCGGCGGCGCTGGGTGCTGAAGAACCCCGGCCACCTGTTCGGCATCGACGCGCTGCTTGCGGTCTATCCGGACGCGCTGATCGTGCAGACCCACCGCGACCCGAGCACCGTCATCGCCTCGGTCAGCAGCCTGACCGCCAAGGCCGCCGAGGGAAACTCCACGGTGTTCCATGGCGACGTCGTCGGCAGGGACAACCTCGAGCTGTGGGCACGCGGCGCGGAACGCCTGCTCGCCGCGCGCGAACGGCACGACCCGGCGCGGTTCGCCGATGTGCGCTACGAAGACCTCGTCGGGGACCCGATCGGCACCGTCGAGCGGGTCTACCACCACTTCGGACTCACCCTGGACGACGCCGCGCGGGCCGCCATCGCCGAGACCCACGCGGCGAGCACGACCGGCGACGGCAAGCCTGCTCATCGGTACGCGCTGTCCGACTTCGGGCTGTCCGAGGCCCAGGTCGGTGACAGGTTCGCGGCGTATATCGACGCCTGTCCCGTCAGTACCGGGCGATGACGTCGTCGGCGAACCGCCTGACGGCGTCGGCCCGGTCGCTGGCCGGATAGCGCCGCCACGGCGTGATCCGGCATTCGGTGACACCAGCGTCCTCGAGCGTGCGGTAGTCGTCCACATCGGACGCGTCGGTCGGTGCGACGCTGATCTCGAACGGGTCGCCGCCGTCACGGCCGTACTCGGCGCGCAGCGCGTCGAGCCGCTGGATCGTGGTGGTGAGCGTCGCCGTGTCGGTGTTGACCGAGATCCAGCCGTCACCGAGCCGCGCCGCCCTGCGCAGTCCCGGTTCGCTGTGCCCGCCGACGTACACCGGCACCGGCTCGTCGGGCGCCGGGCTGATCATCAGCCGGTCGAAGTCGTAGTACGTGCCGTGGTACTCCACCCACTCCGGGCCACGTCCGGCGCACACCGCCTTGAGGATCTCGATCGCCTCGTCGGTGCGCGCTCCCCTGGTGCGCATGTCGGTGCGGGTGAACGCGAACTCCTCCGGGATCCACGACAGCCCCACGCCGATCCCGACCCGGTTCCCCGACAGCACCGCCATGGTGGCGACCTGCTTGGCGACCAGCAGCGGGTCACGCAGCGGCAGCTTCAACACACCGGTGGCGAACCGGATCCGCCTGGTTACGGCGGCCATCGCCGTCATCGCGATGAACGGGTCCGGCATGGGGGTCTCGGCGGCCCACATCCGCTTGCCGTCCGACGTGTAGGGGTAGGCCGCGGACACCGTCTCTGGGTAGAACACCGAGTCGGGCAACGCGATCGCGTCGAAGCCCGCGTCCTCGGCCACCCGCGCCAGCTCGGCCAGCCCGGTGGGCGCCAGCATCGCCACCGACAACGACCACCTCATCCCGACGCCGCCGCGGTGGCGAACCGGTCCGCGGTGAGGGTGAAGCTCGGGATGTCGTCCAGCGACAGCGAGGACTCGTAGTAGCGCCGGTAGCCGGTGTGCGCGATGCGCCAGTCGCCGTCCGCGCCGCGCCGGTAGCGATCGTGGTATGTCGACGCGCCTTCGATAAGCACCCGGCGGTCCTTGAGGATCACGCGGTCCATCAGCGCCCACGTGCCGATGGCTTCGTCGCCGTCGACGTCGATCTCAGGGTGGTGCACCTGGTGCACGGTGATCATGTCGTTGGTCAGGTGGGCGCGCATCCAGGCCACCAGCTCGTCGCGGCCGTCGAAGCTGAGGTCGTCACCGTAGGCGGCGGTGACGTCGGGGGTGAGCGTGGCGGCGAAGGTGTCCCAGTCCTTGCCGTCGAGGCCGCGAAGGTACCGGTACTTGAGCTGCT
>WHUD01000688.1 GCA_009377385.1 Actinophytocola sp. | reverse complement strand
GTCGGCATACAACCTGACCAGCTCGGCACTGACCGGGATCGTGCGCACGATCTGGGACTTGGTGCGGGCTCCGTTGTCGTTGATCCGCGGCCGCACCGTGAGCTCCCACTCCGCGGCGGCGATGTCCTCGTGACGCATGCCGAGGGCTTCCCCGATGCGGACGCCGCTCTCATGCAGAACGGCGAACATGAACCGGTCCCGCAGGTGTTCGCACGCATCAAGGATCATCTGCACCTCGACGGCGCCGAGCACGCGTGGCAACTTCTTCGATGCTTTCAGCGCGATAGCTCTGCGTTTGGTCGGCTCGCCTTTGCGATGTGGTGCAGGAACGGTTTCCAGCCGCCACGGCGGCCCGGCAACTGCCAGGTGGTCAGCAGCTCGCCGACATCAACCCCGTGGCGCACCTGATGGGCATAGAACGCCGCCAACGCCGACAGTTTTCGGTTGATGGTGGACGCCGCGACGTGCGGCTCGACCGACGGCAGAACCGCCACCTGCCC
>WHUD01000687.1 GCA_009377385.1 Actinophytocola sp. | reverse complement strand
CACCTGGTTTGCCTGGATCACTCCCCAGGCGGGTCCCGAGTTGAGCAGGACACGTACAAAACGCATTTGGTCCTCTTCGTTCGCTACTTCTTGTGTGCACCGGCCTGGGTACCGCGCCTACCGCTCGCGAGATCACTTGCCGAAGTCGGCCATGAACTCCTGGAAGCGTGGTTTGTTCACCGAGGACGCCTGCGCCCAGGACTCGAACTCGAGCACAGCACCGAGGTCAGCCACCTCTGACATCTGCACTGCGCGCTTCATGTCTCGAACGAGGCCGGGCTCGCGCTGAGCGTAGAGATGCGCGAGCTCGAGTGCCTTCTCGGTCGGTGTATCGGTCAGCTTCGTGGCCAGACCAGCGTCGACGGCTTCCTCCGCGTCCAGCGTCTCGCCACCGAGGATCGTCGCCATGGCACGCTGCGATCCCATCCGTCGAGTGAGGAACCAGCTGCAGCCACCACCGGGATGCAAACCGATCTCGGCAAAGGTGATACCGAACTTCG
>WHUD01000686.1 GCA_009377385.1 Actinophytocola sp. | reverse complement strand
GATGGTGTGTAGCGCGGTCGCGTTAATGAAGGACTGCGGCGTCCAGTCAGTAGCCCAACGTCGGCATCGACCGCGACATGTGTGACGGCGGCCCCTCGGTGCTAGTGATCTCGGCGACAATGACAGCGCCGAGACGAGATCTCAGAGCGTTGAGCGTGAGCACCATGCACGGCCACGCTCTCCGATCGGTTGGGGGAACTGAACATTCCAGTCACCTCGGAACACTGCGCGCCTAGCGACCGGAGCGCGGAAGGACTTGACGGACCGGCAGTGGCAGATCCTGGAGTCGCTGCTGCCGAGGCGTCGGCGGGCGGGTCGGTCGCCGAAGTGGACCCGCCGCCAGCTGCTGGACGGGATTCGCTGGCGGGCGCGGGTCGGCGCACCGTGGCGGGATTTCCCCGAACGGTACGGGCACTGGCAGTCGATTTACAGCCTGTTCCGGCGCTGGCAGCGTGACCGAGTCTGGCCGTGGATCCTGGCCACGCTGCGCGCCTTCGCCG
>WHUD01000685.1 GCA_009377385.1 Actinophytocola sp. | reverse complement strand
ACCCGGATCGCCGGCGTCGTTCTCCCAGGTGTGGCTCACCGGTAGATCCGTACCCGCTCCGTTGAGGGCGTCGATCGCGAATGGATCAGAGACATCGGGGGTGCCGTCGTTGTCATCGTCTGGGTCGTTGAGGTCGGAGATCTTGTCGCCGTCGAAGTCCGGCGGCACGTCCGCTGCCGAGCAGGGATTGGTTCCGTTGTCGATCTCGTCGGCGTTCGAGTATCCATCTCCGTCCTCGTCGAGATTGGGGTCGTTCGCGCCCGAGCAGCCTCCGCCTCCGCCTCCGCCCCCGAAATCACCCGGCTCGAAGACGTGGATCGTTCCGTTGAAGTCGGCGACCCAAATGGTGCCTGGAAAGGGATCCCCCGGTGCGGGGATCGTGAGATCTAACGGATGCGTGCCGACGGTCGAGAACAATTGTTCCTGTGAGACGACCTGGGTACCCTCGCTGTTGAACTTGGCGCGATAGACGGCGTTCTTGCTATATCCGGCGGCGATGAG
>WHUD01000684.1 GCA_009377385.1 Actinophytocola sp. | reverse complement strand
AACCAGATCCAGCGCATGGTGATGGCGCGGCAGCTGTTGAAGGGCTAGATTGATCTTGAGAACGTTGATCACCTGTGTGCGCTGAGCCATGATCAGGCCGCCTCCAGGCCGTCGAGCGGAGCAGGCCGTGCGAACACCGCATCGATGGCGTGGCGGGCGCGCTCAGGACGAAGGGGACGGGGGAGGAATGTCAGCGCGCCTCCGCTAGGCGAACCCCACAGGCGTGTTCTGGATGTGCCAGGTGAAATGCCTACCGTCCCGGTCCTGGTAGTTCCAGTAGTTAAGCACGGCGTATCGGTGTCCACGAACAGGTAATGAGAAGGGCTTCTCTAACTCAGCCCCGGTGTCCGACATCACTGACAGCATGTGTCGTCCACGTGGAGCATCGATCGGAAACAACATCCAGTTGTGCTGGTTTCCGACCCTGAACTGTTGGTCGACGACCTCGACACCATCGATACTGATCGTCACAGCGACGGGGTCATCCACGAACGACTGATT
>WHUD01000683.1 GCA_009377385.1 Actinophytocola sp. | reverse complement strand
TCGCCGCGGGCGACGCCGCCTATGGCGAGGTGCCACGCGACCTGGTCGCCGCCTGCCGGGAGTACGGCGTACCGCTGCTCGAAGTGCCCGTCGAAGTGTCGTTCGCGACGATCACCGAACGGGTCATCCGGCAGCTGACCGTGGAACGACAAGGGGACCTCGCGACTCAGCTCGGGCACCGGCGCCGGTTGCTCGCGGCCGTCGCCGAAGGCGCCGGCCTCGATGTCCTGCTGGCGCTGTGGAGCGGGGATTCCGAGGTGACGTGCTGGCTGCTCACGGCGACCGGGCGACGTCCGGTCCAGACGACGCCGGGACTTGACGAGTCCCGGGCCGGTCGGCTGGCCGCGGAGTTTCTCGGCGCCAGAAGCTTCCCGCACGTCGTTCGAGTGGGCCGCAAGGCCGCATCCATGACGTACTCTCTCTTCCCGGTCGGCATGCAACCGCAGCCACGGATCGCGGGCTGGTTCCTGGCCTGCGAGGGCGACCATCGCGAGTGGCCACG
>WHUD01000682.1 GCA_009377385.1 Actinophytocola sp. | reverse complement strand
CACACGTGCAGACCCCGCCAGGGACGGGCCGGGGGACCACCTACCCCGCGGGAAAGGGCCGGCATCTCCAGTGTGCACCGCGATACCGTCCCGGCGCTGAGAAACGACTGAGAAGTCCGACACGGTCGCGTCACGAGACGGACACCGCCTCCCGACCGCTGGCTCGGTCGGCTCACCCCCGTCCTGCGCGACCGCGCAGCCTGCGCGTCCATAGCACTGCCGCGAGGGCCGGCCCGGCGAGAACGCCCGCGAGAAGCACGCCACGGTTGTGCGATACCGCGAGCTGCGCGCTCGGCGGTGGCCAGGAGCGGCGCCCGTAGCCGGCCGAGTCGTACTCGCATTTCGGCCGGGGCGAAACGAACGGCCCCGCGAGACATACCCGCGCCCGTTCTGGATACGAGCGGGGTGCACGGTGCGTGCCACCGACTCCGACGACGGGAGGACGACATGGCAACGCGGTCACCCGGCCGCGGTCGGCCGGTGTCGTGGATCAGCGTGACGA
>WHUD01000681.1 GCA_009377385.1 Actinophytocola sp. | reverse complement strand
CAGCGGGCGATCGACTTCATTGCGGGGACTGTCCCCGACGAATCGCATTCGCCGGCCTGTTCGTACAAGCGAGGGGCGCATCCGGTCGATCTGAACGCGGTGCTGCCGCCGGTGATCGCGAACGAGCTGCTGCTCACCGGGCGGCGGATGACCGCGGAGGGGGCCCGGGGCTGGGGACTGGTGAACCGGGTGACCCCTGCCGCGGACCTGACCGACGAGGCGCTCGCTCTCGCTCGTGACATCTGCGCGGGCGCGCCGCTGGCGGCCGCGGCGGTCAAGGAGATCACGAGAGCCACGGCGGCGATGAGCCTCGAGCAGGGCTACGCCACCCTGCGCGGTGGCGGGCTGCCGGTGTACCAGGCGATGCTCACCTCGGCGGACGCCGCCGAGGGCCCGCGTGCGTTCGCCGAGCGCCGGTCCCCGCGCTGGACCGGGCGCTGACCCGTCCCGAAGCGGTCGGGCGCAGATCACTGCATCGGCTCGAGTACCTCGATCTGGCACCG
>WHUD01000680.1 GCA_009377385.1 Actinophytocola sp. | reverse complement strand
CTCGCAACCGCACGGACGCGCCTTGCGCGGGCGGAGGCGGCGACCCCCTGCCGCTCCCTCCTGGACGCGCTGGAGACCTCGCAGGCTGCCCACCGCCAGGCCGTGGGGACCCGCCAGACCGTCCTGGCGCGGCTCCGCGAGCCCGCCGGCGCGCTCCAGGCGATGGACGACGCGCTGGCCAGAGAGCTGATCCGGTGGCAGGCCGCGCCGCCGACCCCGAAGCAGGTCGACGAGGCGCGTCAGCGCCTCGGGGGGATCCTCGTGCGGCTCGACGAGGCTACCGCCCGGCACGACGCGCTGTGCCAGGCCCGGGAGCAGGCGGGACAGCACCGCCGCGAGGCGGCCGGCGCCGAGCAGGGGGCGGGTGACGCCGACCAGCGCGCGCTCGCGCTGGAGGCGGAGGCCACCGCGGTGACCCGTTCGCTGGAGGATGCGCGCGGCGCCTCGCGACGGCTCCCTGGCGTTGAGGCGGAAGCCGCGCGCCTGCGCCGGGTCGCCGACGC
>WHUD01000067.1 GCA_009377385.1 Actinophytocola sp. | reverse complement strand
GCAACTAGCCGTCAGACACGACGGTCAACGCTCGACTTATTCAGCGGCGTCCTAGAGCCGTGACCGCGGACCGGCTCGTACTGATCGTCGCCTACGAGGGCGTGCAAATGCTCGACGTCGCCGGGCCCGCCGAGGTGTTCTCGACCGCTGCGAAGATCAACGGCTCCGGCTACCAGCTGCTGATCGCCACGCCGGACGGCGACGCGGTACGCACCGACTCCGGGCTCACCCTCGGAGCGGACATCGCGCTCGCCGATGCGCCCGCGCGCGTCGACACGCTGGTCGTCGCCGGGGGCCTCGGCGCGTTCGCCGCCGCCGAATCGACGGAGCTGCTCACGGCACTCGCACCGCTGCGGAACCGGGCGCGACGGGTGTGCTCTGTGTGCACCGGAGCGCTGCTGCTCGCGGCGGCCGGCTGGCTGCGCAGCAGGCGCGCGACGACGCATTGGATGGCGTGTGGCGAACTGGCGCGCCGCCATCCGGACGTCGACGTCGAACCGGACCGGATCTTCGTGCGGGGACGACGACGTCTACACCTCGGCGGGCGTCACCGCGGGGATGGACCTCGCGCTCGCCCTCGTCGAGGCCGACCACAGCGCCGAGCTGGCTCCCAAGCCTCGCCGCGCGGGCCACCGTGTGCGAACGCCATCTGACCAGGCTGTTCGTCCAGCACACCGGCACGACGCCAGGGCGGTTCGTCGAGCGCGTCCGGGTGGAGGCCGCGCGGGGGCTGCTGGAACGAGGCGGGCTCGGCGTGCGGACGGTGGCGGCCCGCACCGGCTTCGGCAGCGAGGAGACCCTGCGCCGCGCGTTCCTCCGGGTGCTCGGCGTCGCGCCATCGGACTACCGCGCGAGGTTCCGGTCCACCGAGTTCACGGAGGTCAGCTGATGCAGGTGGCGATCGTGTTCTATCCCGGCATGACGGCACTGGACGCCATCGGGCCGTACGAGGTGCTGCGGCAACTGCCCGGCGCGACGGTGCGCTTCGTCGGCGGCGAGGTCGGCCCGGTCGCCACCGACAGCGGCGTGCTGTTCCTCGGCGTCACCCACACCTACGCCGAGACGTCGTCACCCGATCTAGTGCTCGTGCCGGGCGGGACGTCGGTCGCGGCGCCCATGGCCGACACCGAGCTGACCGGCTGGCTGCGGCAGGTGCACCGCACCACGACGTGGACGACGTCGGTCTGCACCGGCGCGATGATCCTCGCAGCGGCAGGCATCCTCGACGGCGTCCCTGCCACGACGCACTGGCTGGCGCAGCGCCCGCTCGGTGCCATGGGCGCGAAGCCGCAGCCCGGTGAACGGATCGTGGTGGACGGCAAGATCGCCACGGCGGCCGGAGTGTCGGCTGGCATCGACCTTGGGCTGTGGCTGGCAGGCGAGATCGCGGGCAGGCAGGTCGCGGAGGCGATCCAGCTCGGCATCGAGTACGACCCTCGGCCACCGTTCGACTCCGGACACCCGAGCAAGGCGTCCGGCCGCACCCGATCGCTCGCCAGGACGGGGCTCATCGCACGGGGCACCAGCGTCAGCGAAGCCATCGCGGTGCCAAAGGTCGCCTGGCGCCGCGCCATCGACGTCTACCGCAACACGAGAAAGGCCAAGGCATGACAACCCTGGTGCTCGTCGTCATGGCGGTGTTCTTCGCCGGGATCGGGCTCTACGGCCTCGCCGCGCCCGGCGCGCTGATCCGGCCGTTCGGCGTCACGTTGCAGAGCGCCACCGCCCGCGCCGAGGTCAGGGCGGTCTACGGCGGCTTCGGCCTGGCGATCGCGACGGTGCTGGCCTACGCCGTCGCCGACGACGACATGCGCGCCGGGATCGCACTCACCGTGGCGCTGGCGCTGCTCGGCATGGCGTTCGGACGGCTGGTGGCCTGCGCGATCGAGCGGCCGGAGCGCTTCTACCCGAGCTGGCTCTACTTCGGCGTCGAGGTGCTCGGCGGGGGCGTGCTGCTCGCCGTCACCGTGTTCGGCGAGTAGCCGTGTCACAGCCGGGCGCGCCATCTCGTCAAAGGGGAAAGGCACGGCGAACGGGAGGTGGCTCCGTGAGAGCACAATGGTACATCGCGGCGGTGACGACGCTAGCCGGGCTCGCGACGGCGGCGATCGGGGTATGGGCGCTGTTCGACCCACGGTCGTTCGGGGACTTCGCGGGGTTCGGGTTCCATGAGCATTTCCTGCACGACGTCGGCGCCTTCCAGCTTGGGCTCGGCGTCACCCTGCTGCTTGCGGTGCTGTGGTCGGACGCCCTCGCCACCGCGCTCGCCGGGTTCTTCGTGGCGAACACCGCGCACACCGTGAACCACGTCGTCGATCTCGACCTGGGCGGCAGCGCGTGGCAGGCATGGGCGCTCGGCGCGGTGTCGGTCGCCATCGCCGTGGCGTTGGTGCTCCGGCTCCGGCAGCTCCGCTACGTCGTCGGCGGCGTCGGCAGTACGACGGAGCCGACGCTGGCGCCGTTCGTGCGGCAGAAGACGATCCTGCTCACGACGTTCCGTAAAGACGGCAAGCCGGGACGCACGCCGGTGAGTATCGCCGTCGACGGCGACCGTGCCTTCGTCCGCAGTTTCGAGAAGTCGCTCAAGACACGGCGGCTTGCTCGCGAGCCTCGCGTGGAGTTCGGTCCGTGCAGCGGTTTCGGCACGCCGTCAGGCACTGCCCACGCCGGCCGGATGCGGCGGCTGAGCGGTCAGGAGTACCGGCATGCGGCGCGCATGCTGCGCCGCAAGTATCCGCTGCTGCACGGGGTCGTCGTTCCGCTGACACATCGCCTCGGGCGCGCGAAGACCGGCCGCACGGTCCACTTCGAGCTGATGCCCGAGCCGACCCGTGCTCCGGAGCGAGCGGACGCCGACGCGAACCTGGGTAGCGGCTGACGACTCACTCCTGCCAGTCGGGCTTCCGCTTGGCCAGGAACGCCGCCATGCCCTCCCGCGCCGACGCCGACTGCGATGAGCGCGCCATGACGTCGAGCGCGACGTCGTATGCGTCCTCCTCTGGCCGGTCGAGCTGCGCGTAGAGGGTGCGCTTGCCGAGCGCCTTGCTTGCCCTGCTCCCCCGCGTCGCCCTGTCGAGTAGGTCGGCCACGGCGTCGTCAAGGTCGGCGTCCGGCACCACGCGGTTGACCAGGCCCCACTGCTCGGCGGTGCGCGCGTCGATCGGGTCGCCGGTGAGCGCCAGCTCCATCAGCCGTTTGCGACCCACCGACCGGGCCACCGGCACGGCGGGCGTGTGACAGAACCAGCCCCCCTTGCCACCCGGCAGGGCGAACCCGGCCGACTCCGCCGCCACCGCGAGGTCACACGACGCGACGAGCTGGCAGCCAGCCGCCGTCGCCAGCCCGTGCACCCTGGCGATCACCACCTGCGGCACCGACTGGATGGTGCGCATCAGTTCGGTGCACAGTTCCAGCAGCTCACGCACGCCGTCGAAGTCGCGCTCGGCGACGTCGCCGAAGTCGTGACCCGCCGAGAACACCGGGCCCTCGCCCGCGAGGACGATCCCGGTCGCGTCGGTTTCGCCCGCCTCGGTGAACGCATCCAGCAGCTCGTCGAGATGGTCTCCGGACAGCGAGTTCCTGCGAGCGGTGCGGTTCATCGTGATGGTCACCGTGTCGCCCTCGCGCTTGACGACGATGTGCTGGTAGTTGGCCATGCCTACCAAGCTAACTCCCACCACGCCGTGTCGGAACTGACATCCACAAAACTGTCGGTGCCTGGGTTTATGATCACGACACGAACCGGTTCCGTCGTGAGCACACAATCAGCCGCCAGCAGCGGCGGAGACGGATGATGAAGATGGTCAGCGAGGAAGACCGCGAAGAGCTGGCCCAGGCGGCCGAGCTGCTGACGCACGTGATGGAGCGCCACCGCAGCGAGGACCTGCGCGCGGTCAGCGTCTTCACCGCAGCGTTGCAGGACATCCGCATCGGCCAGCGTTACCTCGACAACGAGTCGCCCACGACCGAGCCGGATGCCAGCGTCACCGGACAAGGCGACATCATGGAGGCATGAACGACACGGTGACGATCGCGGGCCGGTTCACCGGACCGCCCCGCTCGGCCAATGGTGGGTACGCATGCGGCATCACCGCCCGTGCCCGCACGCACGGCACCGCACACACCACCTTGCGCGTGCCACCCCCGGTCGAACGGCCGATGCGCCTTGAGCTCGGCGAAGACAGCAAGGACGCTGTGAGCCTCGTGGACGGCGACACCCTCGTCGCGCAGGCCAGCCCCGCGACGGTCGACGTCGATCTGCCGACGCCGGTGACCCCGATCGAGGCGAAGGATGCCGCCGGTCGCTTCGACTACGACGCCTACCGGGCGATGCACTACTTCCCGACGTGCTTCACCTGCGGCCCCGACCGCGCGGAGGGCGACGGGCTGCGGCTGTTCCCCGGCAAGGTCGACCGGCCCGAGCCACTGATCGCCTGGCCGTGGACGCCCGATCCGTCGTTGCCGCGCGAGGACGGCGGGCTCGACCCGCTGATCATGTGGGCCGCGCTCGACTGCCCCAGCGGCTGGGCCAGCTACTACACCCGCGATCCGCACCCGCACGTGCTTGGCAGCCTCGCCGCACGCATCGAGCGGCTGCCCGAGCCGGGAGAGCCGACCGTCACCGCAGGGTGGCCGATCTCCGACGACGGTCGCAAGGAACGCTCCGCGTCCGCGATCTGGTCGGCGGACGGCGAACTGCTCGCGGTCGGCGCCGCCACCTGGATCGCGGTGACCGAGGAGCAGTTCGCGCGGTTCCGCGCGGCGGTCAGCTAGCTTCCCCGTCGCGCCTGACCTCGGCCGCGACCGCATGCAGCGCGGCGAGCACCGCCGCGATCGGCGGGTTGCGGCCGCTGCCCGCCCGGATCGCGGCGGAGATCGTGCGCGACAGCGCGGGCTCGGCGATTTCCCGGAACTGGATGTGGGTCGACATCGACTCCAGCGCGAGCCGGGGCACCAGCGACACCCCGAGTCCCGCCTCGACCAGTGCGAAGATCACGGTGTAGTCGGAGCTGGTGAAGTCGAGCTCGGGCGCGAACCCGGCGAGCCCGCACGCCCGCTCCAGCATCACGCGCAGCTCGTCGTCCCGCTGCGCCGCGATCCACGGCCGCTCCGCCAGCTCACCGAGCGCGAGCGGGCCGTCCGGCAGCGGCATGTCGGCGGGCAGTGCGGCAACCAGCGGCTCCTCGACCAGCGTCTCGATCTCGACGCCCGGCTCACGCACCCTCGGCAGCAGGTTGTACGAGTACACCAGCGCGATGTCGACGTCGCCCGCCTTGAGCGCGTCGGTGGCCTGCTCCTGCTCGGTCAGCCGCATCCGCAGGTCAGGGTGCTGCGCGCGGCAGCGGGCGATCGCGGCGGGCACAAGTGCCCGCGCCGCCGTGGGGAACGCCGCGATGTTCAGCACGCCCTGCACCGTCGAGGACAGCTCGGCGACCCCGGCCTCCGCCGCTTCCAGGTCGGCGAGCACCCGTTCGGTGTGCGCGACCAGCACCCGTGCCGCCTCGGTCAGCACCAGTCGACGTCCGTCGCGGATCAGCAGCGGGCTGCCGACCTCCCGCTCCAGCAGCGCGAGTTGCTGCGACACCGCAGACGGCGTCAGCGAGCACACCCGCGCGGTCGCGGCGATGGTGCCGTGCCGGGACAGCTCCCGCAGCAGCCGGAGCCTGCGCACCTCGAACATGTAGCCAATCTAATGGCCGAGGCAAGAAATCATCGCTTGTTCTGATGCTTGCCCACTCGCATCCTGGCGGTGTGAGCATCGACATGAGCCTCGCCGCCACCGCGAACGACACCCCAAGCGCCGCCCCGAGCGCCGCGCAGAACACCACCGAACGTGCGGCCCGGCTCGCCGCGCTGCGTGCCAGGATGGCCGATGCGGACCTCGCCGTCGTCGCCATCGCCAGCCCGGAGCGGATCTACTACCTCACCGGGTTGGATCATCTCGGCTACTTCGCCTTCACGCTGCTGCTCGTGCCGCTGGACGGCGACCCGGTGATCGTCACCCGCGCGATGGAGCGGCCCACCATCACCGCGCAGCTCCCCCACTGCCGTCACGTGACCTTCGCCGACGGCACCGACCCCGCCATGGCCGTGTCGGAGGTGCTCGGGACACTGGTGCCGGACGGCGGGACGCTCGGCGTCGAGTCGGGCGCGTTGTTCTTCCCGCCGGCGATCCTGGCCCGCATCCGGGCGGCGACGCCGTGGCTGGGACTGCGCGACACCGACGCCCTGCTCAACGAGGCGATGGCTGTGAAGTCAGCCGAGGAGATCGCGCTGACCCGGCACGCGGCAGGCGTCTCGGACGCCGCGATGGCCGCCGGGATCGCCGTCGCAAGGCCGGGCGCTGGCGAGCACGACGTCGCGGCGGCCGTGCACCACGCGATGTATGCGGCGGGTGGGCAGCAGCCGGGGTTCGCGCCGCTGATCCGGCCGTTGTCGCTACTGGATCAGGAGCACGTCTCATGGCAGCCGCGCCCGCTCGAAGTGGGCACCGGACTGTTCCTTGAGCTGTCCGGCTGCGTCGCGCGCTATCACGCGCCGCTGAGCAGGACCATCTACATCGGCAGCCTGCCCGATGGCGCCGCCGAGGCGCACGCGGCCGCGCTCGCCGGGCTGGACGCGGCCCGCGATGCGCTGCACCCCGGCGTCACCACTGGGCAGGTCTACGCCCGGTGGCAGCACGCCGTCGCCGGGTCGGACTCCCCCGCGTGGCCATGGCGGCATCACTGCGGCTATCTGGTTGGCATCGGCTTTCCGCCGAGCTGGGTAGGCGGCGGCGAGGTGCTCGGCATCCGCGACGGCGGCGACACTCCGATCGTGGCTGGCATGACGTTCCACCTGATGTCGTGGGTGGCTGGCCACGTCGTCTCCGACACCGCGCTGGTCGCCCCGCACGGCGCGGAGCTGCTGACATCGACGTCCCGCGACCTGACGGTGGTGAGCTGATGCGTATCACGAACCTGCACGCGACTCCGGTGGCCGTGCCGTTCCGCGCCGACGAGGTGTGGGCGTTCGGGCGGCGGCGCGGCATGATCAGCGTGCTGCTCGAGGTCGAGACCGACGAGGGCGTCGTCGGCATCGGCGAGGCGGCGGCGTATCCCGCTGCGGACATCGTGCTCGCGGTGCTGCGCGGTCTCGAACCGCTGGTCGTCGGCGAGGACCCGTTCGCCATCGAACGGCTGGTGCGGCGCATCGACCTGGTCGGCACCTGGCACCACGTCCGCGCCAGCAGCCCCGCGATCGCCGCGGTCGAGATGGCCTGCTGGGACATCGTGGGCAAGGCGTGCGGACAGCCGCTGGTAAACCTGTTCGGCGGCCGCTTCCGCGACGAGGTGGAGGGCTTCTACTACGTCGCGGCGGGCACACCGGACGCGGTGGCCGCCGACGCGGCGCTCGCCACCAAGCACGGCTTCGGGACGTGCTACCTCAAGGTGGGCTCCGACAACCCGCACACCGACACCGCGCGGGTGGAGGCACTGCGCGACGGCGCAGGGTCGGACGCGAAGCTGCGCATCGACGCGAACGAGGCGTGGTCCCCCGGCGAGGCGGTGCGCATGATCCGCTCGCTGGAACGCTTCGACCTTGAGCTGGTTGAACAGCCGGTGTCGGGGCGCTGCCTCGACGAGATGGCCTACGTACGCGGGCGCGTCGGCGTGCCGCTGCTGGCCAACGAGGCGAGCTGGACCCGCCACGACCAGCTCGCCGTCATCCGGGCCGGTGCTGCCGACGTGCTCTCCGCCGACAACCAGATGGACGGCGGGCTGCTCAACCTCAAGCGCTCGGCGGGCATCGCGGAGGCGGCGGGGCTCACCGTGGTCAAGCACAGCCTGGGTGAGCTGGGTGTCGCGCTGGCCGCGGCGACTCACCTGATCGCCGCGACGCCGAACTTCCGCCACGCCAACCAGGCGTACGGCGCGCTGCTCGCGGACGACGTCACGGTCGGCTTCGGCGGCGGGCTTGCCGGGTACCGCAACGGCCATATCCCGGTGCCGGGCGGCCCTGGCCTCGGCGTCACGCTGGACTCGGAGCGAATCGAGCGCTACGCCGAGCTGTTCCGCACCGACTGTGCGGCGTTCGCCTTCGGCGACCCCGCCGCGCTGTCGGCCTCGCACGCTCTGCCGAAGCGGTAGGAGCTCCGGGGTGCAACTCGCGGCCCGCGACGGTGCGACTCGCGCGCCACGACGGTGCGACTCGCGGCGCTGAGCGTGGGTAGCCTGACGCCGTGAGCTCGATTCCGCACGACATCGCCGCCCTGGACACCGTCACACCGCCCGCGTGGTTGACGTCCGACGCCGCCCTGGCGGCGGAGTCGATCGAGAAGCCGGCGTTCGGGGTTGACGAGTACGCCGCCCGGCTAACGCGCGTGCGCCATCGGATGGCCGATCACGGCGTGGACGCCATGCTGGTGTTCCGGCCGTCCAGTGTGGAATACCTGTGCGGGTACCACACAGCGGAGCGCCTGCCGCAGCCGTTGCTGGTGACCGAATCGGACGTCGTGCTGTACGTGCCAGACTTCGAGGTCGGTCGCGCGCTGGTCAGCTGCCGCCCGCAGGCGGTGCGGTACTTCCGTTACGCATCCGCCCATCGGGCGCTCCGGCTCGTCACAGACCACGTCGCCCGGCAGCTGCCGGAGCGGGCTCGCATCGCCGTCGAACTGGCGCACCCGGCGACCCCGCCCCAGGTGGTGGATCTGCTCCGCCAGGACGGCCTCACCGTGACCGACGGTGACTACCTTGTCGAGCGGGTCCGGCTTGTCCTCTCCGCCGCCGAGATCCGGTGCGTGGAGCAGGCAGCCGTGCACACCGCAGCGGGTGTCGCCGCGGCAGTCGATGCCGCGCACGCCCCCGGTGCCACGGATTCAGCGATCGCCGCGGCGAGCCATGCCGCGATGGTCGCGGGCGCGAACTCCGTCTCGGCGTGGGGACCGACTGTCGCGACCGGACCACGCGCAGGCATCCCGCATTCCACATTCGACCACCGCACGATCGGGCCGCACACGACCTTCGTCGAGCTGTCCGGCGCGCATCACCGCTACCACGCGCCGGTGATGCGCACGCTCTGCCAGGGCACGCCCACGCCGCTCGTCCGCAGGCTGGCCGACCATTCCCACCGAATGCTTCAGTCCGTGCTTGACAACGCCAAGGCCGGTGTGGCGTGCGCGGACGTGGCCCGCCATGCGGCATCGGACCTCGATGAGCTGCCCGACGACGTCGTCTTCCACCAGCTGTTCGGCTATCCCGTCGGGCTGGCCCACCCGCCACATTGGATGGACGGCGCCCCGTTCGCCATCACGACCGACAACACCGAACCGCTACGCGAAGGCATGGTGTTCCACATCCCCGCGTCGATCCGTGCCTTCGGGCAGACCGGCGTCGGACTCAGCCACACGTTCGTTGTCGAGTCGTCCGGTACCAGGGTGCTGACCCACGGCTCGGCCGAGCTGATCGAGGTGTGAGCTACGAGCCGAACGGGGCGTTCGGTGCACAGTGCGAGCCGAACGCCCCGTTCGGCTCGCACCCAGCGATTCGTCAGGGGCGGTCCAGCACGGCGTGCAGGAACTCGCGGGTCCGTTCGTTGTCCGGCTCGGTGAAGATCTTCTCCGGCTCGCCGTCCTCGATGATCCTGCCGCCGTCGAGCACCATCACCCGATCCGAGACGTCGCGGGCGAACTGCATCTCGTGGGTCACGCACAGGAAGGTGATGTCGGTGGTCCTGACCAGCTCCTCAAGCAGTCGCAACACCCCGCTGACCAACTCGGGGTCGAGCGCGGACGTCACCTCGTCGAGCAACAGCACCTTGGGGTCCATCGCCAGCGCGCGTGCGATCGCGACCCGCTGCTGCTGTCCACCGGACAGCTGCGTCGGGTGTGCCTCCGCCTTTTCCGCCAGCCCGACCATGTCGAGCAGCTCCCTGGCCCGCTCCTCGGCCTCGGCACGCGACTTGCCCAGCGTGCGCACCGGCGCCTCGGTGAGGTTGCGCAGCACGTTCATGTTCGGGAAGAGGTTGAACTGCTGGAACACCATCCCGATCCGCTTGCGCGCCGCACGCAAATGCTTCTCGCTGGCAGGCACCAGGTTGTCGCCCTTGCGCATGTGGCTCAGCGGCTGGCCCGCGACGTAGACGGCGCCGTCGGTGACTCGTTCCAGGGTCATCAGCAGCCGGAGGATCGTGGTCTTGCCGGACCCGCTCGGTCCGATCAGCGTGACGAACTCCCCCGGCGCGACGTCGAACGTCAAGTTGTCGAGCACGACGGTGTCGCCGAACCGCTTGGCCACGGTGTCGAAGCGGACCATCGGGCCGTTCCCCGCGGCTTCAGAGTGTGCCGACACGACTCTCCAATCTCCGCACCATTACCGACGCGATGTAGCTGATGACGAGGAAGAATACGCCCGCCAAGGTGTAGGCTTCGAGGACTCTGAACGTCTCGGCGCCGTATTCCTTGGCGCGGTTGAGCATCTCCAGGACACCGATTCCCAGCAGCAGCGGGGTTTCCTTGAACATCGCGATCGTGTAGTTGCCCAGCGCGGGCAGCACCCTCGGCACCGCCTGCGGCAGGATGACGCTTGTCCACACCCTGCCGCGCGGCAGGTTGAGTGCGGTGGCCGCCTCCCACTGTCCCTTCGGGACGGCTTCGATTCCCGCACGGTAGACCTCCGACGTATAACACGCGTAGTGCACGCCGATCACAATCACACCGCTGAGGAACGCCGATAGCAGAATCCCCGTCTGCGACTGCAGCACGTAATAGAACATGAAAACCTGCACCAGCAAGGGCGTGCTCCGCACGGCCTCGATGAACAGGAACGTCAGCTGGCTCAGCACCGGGATTCGGGACATGCGGATCACCGCGAAAACGAGACCGAGAACATAGGACAGCAGCGCGGCGAGCACCGTGATCTCGAGGGTGACAACCAGCCCCCGCAGCAGCAGCGGAAACGCCTCCGCGACCGCGTGCCAACTCCAATCGACAGTCATCACAGCCCCCCTGCCGAGTCAGGGGCATGACCACGCGAGAGGACCCGCCTACGTTCCCGGGGCACCCGGCCGAGCCGCCGTGCCCCCACCCGCTCGAGCTGGCGCATCACCACGGTGATCACGATGGCGAGCAGCAGGTAGAAGACCAGCACGACGGTATAGACCAGCACCAGGTCCGGCCCGAGGGTCGGACGCAGTTGCTCGCTGATCTCGGTCATCTCCCCCGCGGAAATGAAGACAAGCAGCGCCGAGCTCTTGAGCAGTTGGATGAACAGATTGTTGAACGGTGGGATCATCTCGACCACGGCCTGCGGCAAGATGACCCGTACCATCCGGTTGGCCGCACTGAGGTTGAGCGCGATCGCGCCCTCGTGCTGCGCCCGGGGCACCGACTGCACCGCGCCCCGCACGATCTCACCGCCGTAGGCACCGTGGTTCAGGCCGAGAACGACAATCCCCGCGAACAGCGGTACGAGCTGGAACCCCACCAGCAGCGGCAGCGCGAAGAAGATCCAGAAGAGCTGCACGACCTCCGAGGTGCCCCGGAAGATCTCCACGTAGAACCGGCTGACCCAGCGTACGACCGCAAGCCGCGACAGCATGCCGAGCCCTGCGGCGAACGACAGCACGATTGTCAGCGCGATGCCGCCGAGCGTCGCCCAGACCGTCGTTGGCAAGCCCTCGAGGATCCTCGAGACGATAAGGCCAAAGTTGGCGGACACCCCGGCCTCACATCAACCCTGGCAGAGTTGCTGCGTTGTCACATCCTTCGGTGGCAGGTTCGCCTCGGAGAATCCGAACTCCTTGACGATGTTCAGCCAGTCACCGCTCTCGTGCAGCTTGCGCAGCTCGCCGTCGAAGGCCTCCCGCAGCGAGTTGTCCGCATCCCGGAACACGAACCCACCGGCCGAAACGACGTCCTCGCCGCTCTCGTCCTTCGGTGTGAAGCTCTCGCTGACCTCGACCGGCTGCCCTGGGTTCTGCTTGACCAACCACTTGAGCGAGATGTCAGTCAACGCGGCGCAGTCGACGCGGCCGTCCGCCACCGCGCGCAGCATGTTGTCCTGGGTGTCGAGCGTCGTGATCTGACCGCCGCCGACCCCGGCTGCCTCTGCGTACCCCTTTTCCACCGCCGCCGACAGCACCGCGAGCTTGGCGTTGTTCTTGGCGACGTCCTCGAAGTTGGTCAGGTTCTTCGGGTTGCCCTTCCGCACCAGCAGCGCCGTCGGGGCGACGTAATCGGGAATGGAGAACGAAGCCTGCTTACAGCGCTCCGGGGTAATGAACATCCCTGCGGAGACCACATCGAAGTTGCCAGCGTTGAGACCGGGGATCAGCTGGTCGAACGGAACGACCTGCGCCTGCATGTCCTTGATGCCCAGCGCCTTGAACACGGCCTTCGCGACTTCGGGCGACTCACCGGTGGTAGTGCCTTCCGCTGTGGCGAAGCCATAGGGCTGCTCGTTGGCGATGCCGACCGAGATCGAACCGGACTCCTTGGCCGTGGCCAAGGTGTCACCGCCGCCCCCAGTCTCTTGACAGGCCGACAACAGGGCGGGCCCGCCAACAGCGCCCGCCCCCACTACCGCGGACCGCCGCAGGAAATCCCGCCTTGTCCAACCATTCGTCACCATTGCCAGCACCTCGTTTCGTTCCTTGATTCGTTCAGTAGGGCAATCTGGCGGAGTCGATCTAGGCTCAACGTAGGCTCGTCATGAATCCCGCTCAACTCAGAATCCGCCGTATTTCCCACACGAAAGGTCACGATTCGGCGACGGCAGGCCTCAATGCTCGAGTACGGCCCGCAAGAACTGCCGTGTCCGGTCGTTGTCGGGGTCCTTGAAGATCTTGTGGGGTGGTCCCTGCTCCACGGCGACACCGTTGTCGAACATGACTACGCGATCGGAGATCTCCTCGGCGAACCGCATCTCGTGAGTGACGAGGAGCATCGTCATGTCGGTGCTCGTGGCCAGGTCGCGGATTACGTCGAGCACGTCGCCGACCAGCTCGGGGTCGAGCGCCGATGTCACCTCATCGAAGAGCATGACCTTGGGACGCATGGCCATCGCCCGTGCGATCGCCACCCGCTGCTGCTGACCGCCCGAGAGCTTCGGCGGCTTGTGGTTCAGATGCTCGCCGAGACCAACCATGTCCAGCAGTTCCTTCGCACGTTCGTGTGCCTCGTCCTTGGACATGCCAAGCACCCGCACCGGCGCCTCCATCACATTCTGCAGCGCGCTCAGATGCGGGAAGAGGTTGAACTGCTGGAAGACCATGCCGATCTTGCGCCGGGTGAGCTTCATCTGCTTGGTCTCCCTGCGGATCCGGCGGCCGCGCTCGACGTTCCACAGCTCGTCGCCGTCGACCGTGACAACCCCCTCGTCGGGGTTCTCCAGCGTCATCAGGATCCGCAGGATCGTCGTCTTCCCCGACCCGGACGGCCCTATGATCGACACCTTCTCCGCGGGCTTGACGTGGAAGTTCAGCTTCTTCAGGACGTGGTTCTCGCCCCAGCTCTTATCCACGTTGTCGAACGAGATCATCACGTCCGACTGCGCGGCCGCCGACGAGGTTTCGGCATTCGCACCGTGGTCACCGTGAGATGGCAAGACGTCGCTCCAATCGCCGGATCAGGACTGCTGCCGGGTAGCTGACCGCGAGGAACAGCACGCCGACAATGGTGAGGGGTTCGAGGTACCGGTACTGGTCCGCGCCGATCGTCTGGCCGACATAGAGCAACTCGCTCACGGTGATGGCGGACAGGATCGCGGAGTCCTTGAACATCTGGATCCAGTAGTTGCCGAGCATCGGCACGATGGAGCGCACCGCTTGCGGGAGCACGATGCGAGTCCACGTTGGCCGGGCTGGCAGGCTCAACGCGGTCGCGGCCTCCCACTGTCCCTTAGCGACATCCTCGATACCTGACCGGTACACCTCGGCGGTGTAGGCGCTGTAGTTGACGCCGAGGACGATGATCCCGGTGAGCAGCGGACCAAGCACGATTCCGAAGGTGGGCAGGATGAAGAACGCGGCGTAGGCCTGCACCAACAGCGGCGTGCCTCGGACGAACAGCACGTAGAACCCGAGGACCTGCGAGAGCACCGGTACCCGCATGTAGCGGATGACCGCGACGATGAGGCCAAGCGCGAGCGCGATCGCGATCCCGGCCATCGTGGCCTGGATGGTGATCCACAGGCCCTGCAGCAGCCTTGGCAGGATCGAGATGGCGAAATCGGTGTCCCAGGTCATGCGCCGACGCCTCCCCCACCGGGCCGTGCGATGGCCCACAGCTTCGGCGGACTGGCCTTCTTCGTCCGATCGATGGCGAACCGGCGTTCGAACCACTTCATCATGAACCACAACACCATGGAGATCAGGAAGTAGACGACAAGTAGCGTGATGAACACGGCCGTCGTCTCGCCGGTGTTGGTCCGCACTTCGAGACCCATGTAGGTGAAGTCCAGCACGGTGATGGTCGCGACCAGTGAGGTGTTCTTGAACAGGTCGACCAGGACGTTGCCGAACGGCGGCAGCATCGCGGGAATGGACTGCGGGATGAGGATTCGGCGCATCCGGGTGACCGGGCCGATGCCCAGCGCGACACACGCCTCGGTCTGACCGGTCGGCCGCGACTTGATGGCACCGCGCACGATCTCCGCCGCGTACGCGCCCTCGTTGAGCGCGAGCACGGCCACCCCGACCTGGAATGCGGGCAGCTCAAGGCCGAGGAACGGCAGTGCGTAGAACGCCCAGAACAGCTGGACGATCATCGAGGTGCCGCGAAACACCTCGATGAAGGCCGCGAACGGGAACCGGATGACGGGGTTTCTGGACATCCGGCCGAGACCGGCTGCGAAGGCGATGACCAATGCCAGCGCCGAACCGAGCACCAGCAGCTGCAGGGTGACGATCAAGCCTTCCCACAGCCGAGGCGCGTATTCGATGATCGTCGACAAGGGCGGCTACCTTATCTGTGAGTGCGATCTGTGAGTGCGCCAGCGGGGTCAGCCTTCTGTCTTGCACAGCTGCTCTGTCGTCACGCCCTTAACCGAGTCCGCATCGAATCCCCACTTGTCGAGGATGTTCGCGTACTCGTCGGTCTTCTTCATCTCCGCGAGCGCCTTGTTGTACTCCGTGTGCATCTCGGTGTCGTTCTTGCGGAAGGCGTGGCCGGCACCCGTGACGGGAGCATCCTCAACCGGGTCGGTGACCTCGATGGACTTGTCATTCCCGACCAACTCATTGAGTGAGAGGGTCGGCAGGAAGAAGGCATCCGCGCGGCCCGCCTTGACCGCCTCGATACCGCTGCGACCGTCGCGCACCGCCACAATCTGCCCAGCGGGCACACCGGCGTCCTTGAGGATTCCCTCTTCGAACGCGCCGCCGAGCGCCGCCACCTTCAGGCTGGAGTCTTGCTTGACGGACGCCACCGAGGTGACGTTCTTCGGATTGCCCGCCTTCACCCCGAATGACTCCGTCGACACGATGGTCGGCTCGGAGTACAGCACCTCAGCACACCGAGACTTCTTCATGAACAGACCTGCCGTGACCATGTCCCAGCGACCTGCCTGCAGGCCGGGGATCATCTGGTCGTATGGCGTGACGATGCCCTGCAGCTTGTCGATACCGAGTTTCTTCAGCACAGCCTTCGCGATGTCAGGCTCGACACCGGTGACTTCTCCGCCAGCCGTGACCTCTGTGTAGGGCGGCTCGTTCGCGATGCCAGTGCGGAGGAAGCCCTGTTCACGCCCCTGCTGCAGCGTGTTGCTACCGCGGCCCTCGCCGTCCCCACATGACCCGAGCAGCACAGGGCCACCGATGGCCACCGCGCCCGCTGCTCCGGCCCGCCTGAAGAAATCCCGCCTCGTCCAGCCGCCAGTTACCATCGCTCGTTGCTCCCTACGTTTCGCATCGATGTCTCACGGGGTCGATCTCGCGTCCAACCTAGATCCACAGGAGAAGCCTCACAACCGATCTCGGGAAGATCCAATGAACGGCAAGTGCTCAGCATCGAGCATGGCGCCGTGACCAGGTAGTCGGCGACTACAAAAATCATGTCACGATTGTGCGACGATCTAGGCCATCTGGTCTATGAACACACAGGCGATGGCACTCGATGCACACACTCCGTGACTCAACAGCAATCCCTCAGCACGGCACAATCCGCGACATGCGGGATCTCGGGGACTCGCGTCGGTTACGACGCGGCCAGGCCACGCGCCTCCCGGACCACGGAGACGATCTCGTCCATGATCTCGGTCAGCTCGTAGTCCTTGGGCGTGAAGACCCGCGCGATGCCACGCTCGGTGAGCGACGCGGCGTCGTCGTGCGGGATGATCCCGCCGACGATCACCGGCACGTCGGCCGCGCCCGCCGCACGCAGCCCGTCGACCACCTCCGGCACCACCTCAAGGTGGGAGCCGGACAGCACCGACAGCCCGACGACGTGGACGCCCTCCTGCACCGCGGCCGCGACGATCTGCTGCGGCGTGAGCCGGATGCCCTGGTAGATGACCTCAAACCCGGCGTCGCGGGCCCGCACCGCCACCTGCTCGGCGCCATTGGAGTGCCCGTCGAGGCCGGGCTTGCCGACCAGCATCCGCAGCCGCTCACCCAGCTCGTCCCCGGTCGCCGTGACCCGCTCGCGCACCCGCGCCAGCTCGTCACCGGAACCGCTTGTCGACGTCGCCGTCACGCCGGTCGGCGCGCGGTACTCGCCGAACACCTCACGCAACGCACCAGCCCACTCCCCCGTCGTCACGCCTGCCTTCGCGCACCCGATGGTGGCCTCGAACAGGTTCTCCGAGGTGCCAGCGACGGTCTTGAGGGTGTCGAGCGCTGCCGCGACGGCGTCGTTGTCCCGCTCGGAGCGCCACTTCTCCAGCGCGGCGACGGCCTGCTTCTCCACCTCGGGGTCGACCGTCTCGATGGCCTTCGCACCCTCCGCTTGCAGCGGGCTCGGCTCGGTGGTGTCGAACTTGTTGACACCGACAAGGACCCGCTCGCCCGTCTCCACCTTGCGGCGGTACTCGCCAAGGGAGGACACCAGCTCGGACTTCATGTAGCCACTCTCGACGGCGGCGACCGCGCCACCGAGGTCCTGCACCCGCTCGATCTCGGCCCGCGCGCCGTCGACGATCTCGTCCACCCGCGCCTCGACGACGGTCGAGCCCTCGAACAGGTCGCCGTACTCCAGCAGGTCGGTCTCGAACGCAAGCACCTGCTGCATCCGCAGCGCCCACTGCTGGTCCCACGGCCTCGGCAGACCGAGCGCCTCGTTCCACGCCGGGAGCTGGATCGCGCGCGCCCGCGCGTCGCGGGAGAGCGTCACCGCGAGCATCTCAAGCACGATGCGCTGCACATTGTTCTCCGGCTGCGCCTCGGTCAGCCCGAGCGAGTTGACCTGCACGCCGAAGCGGAACCGGCGCGCCTTGGCGTCGGTGACGCCGTAGCGGTCGCGGGTGATCTCGTCCCAGAGCTGGACGAACGCGCGCATCTTGCACATTTCCTCGACGAACCGCACCCCGGCGTTGACGAAGAACGAGATGCGGGAGACAACGCGCGCCATGTCGTCCTCGGTGACCTGCCCGGAGTCGCGCACCGCGTCGAGCACGGCGATCGCTGTGCTCATCGCGTACGCGACTTCCTGCGTCGGCGTCGCGCCCGCCTCCTGCAGGTGGTAGCTGCAGATGTTGATCGGGTTCCACTTCGGCACGTGGTGCACGGTCCACGCGATGACGTCCGTGGTCAGCCGCAGGCTCGGGCCGGGAGGGAAAATGTAGGTCCCCCGCGACAAGTACTCCTTGATGACGTCGTTCTGCGTCGTCCCCGTCAACCGCGCGAGCACATCGGCTATAGCGTCCTTGTCCACGCCCTGCTCGCGCGCCTGCTCCTCCGCGACCGTGACGTACAGCGCGAGCAGCCACATCGCGGGCGCGTTGATCGTCATCGACGTGTTGGCCTCGGCGAGCGGGATGCCGTCGAACAACTGGCGCATGTCGCCGATGTGGCTGACCGGTACGCCCACCTTGCCGACCTCGCCCCTTGAGAGCGGGTGGTCGGCGTCGTAGCCGGTCTGGGTGGGGAGGTCGAAGGCGACCGACAGCCCCGTCTGCCCCTTGGCGAGGTTGCGACGGTAGAGCTCGTTGGACGCCGCGGCGGACGAGTGTCCGGCGTAGGTCCGCATCACCCAGGGGCGATCGCGCTCATTGTCGGCTGGGTACGGCATCTCCTGACCTCCGAGACTGGTGGCGTGCTTACCCCGATCTCATCAGAGTACTGGCCGGTAACCTATCGCCGCGAGGGCACATTCACACCGCGTCACCGGGGGTAGGTCACACCCGCGAGAAATCCGTTGCATACCCCGTTAGCGTGACAACCATGGGGACGTCATGGAGCGAGTACGGCAGCTATCTCGTGCTCGTTGTGTTGCTGGTGATCGCGCCGGGACCCGACACGATGGTGATGCTGAAGAACTCGCTGTCCACCGGCGGCAAGGGCGGGCTCGCCAGCATCAGCGGCATCGCGACCGGCAACATCCTCAATGGCAGCGCCGCGGCGCTCGGCCTCGGCGCGCTGGTCGCGCAGTCGCAGACGTTGTTCACCGTGCTGCGCTGGTTCGGCGTCGTCTACCTCTGCTTCCTCGGCGCGCAGGCGTTGCGCGCCGCGTGGCGCGGTGAGTACGGCGGGCAGATGGGCGCGTCCGGGCGTTCCGGCGGGTTCCGCTGCTTCCGCGAAGGCTTCCTGTCCAACGTCACCAACCCGAAGGTGCTTGTCATGTACCTGTCGGTGTTGCCGCAGTTCATCGACCCGGCGCAGACGTCGATGGCCGAGGCACTGCTGCTGGCGAACACCGTCGGCGTGCTGGGCGCGGTCTGGCTCTTGCTCCTGCTGTTCGTGGTGCAACGCGCCAGGGTGTGGCTGAACCGCCGCCGTGTCCGCAGGGCCATGGACGCGCTGACCGGCACGGCGCTCGTCGGCTTCGGGGCAGCGCTTGCGTCGTAGCCAGTCGAGCGCACGTGGGGACTTTCGGCCCTGCACGTAAGGACTTTCGGCCCGTAACTCGCACGCTCCGTACTCGAAGTATTACTTGCCGACACCGCAGGACAGGCGCCACGGCTGGAGGTTCTGCTTTTCGTAGTACATGAACCGCGCTCAGGTCAAACCCCGCTGAGCTATGGCGACACCCACGCCACACCGGCTCCTCCCTGCGGATCCGCCCGTCATTCGAGGAGCAGTCATGACCGTTATGGAACCCAATGCCCCGGTCACCGACGTCGAGCTAGACACCGACGCCGACACTGAGGCCGTCGACACCACCGCGCATGTGGCGACCGCCACCGAGCCGCGGTCCGACCCGAGCGCACCAGCAGAAGCGGCGCTCACCGCGTCGGACCTGGCGCCGCAGGCCAATGGGCAGCTCACCGCCGAGGCGCCCGGCGAGATCACCCCGATCCCGATCCCCCGGCCGTTCCCGTTTCCGCTGCCGTACCGCATGGCGAGCGGGCGCTACCGCTCCCGCCCGATCGGCTACCAGCTGGAACTGCGTGTCGACATCGACGGCGCCCGCCCGCTGCGCAGGCTCAGCGGCGACTACTACAGCATTTCCGGAGCCGCCGTCAGCTACTTCGGCTCCTGGACAGTCGATGCGGTGACGGTACAGACGTCCACGTCGCACGTCACCGTCGTCGGCACCGCCCGCACCACCTGGTCAACGACGTTCACCGTCGCCACGGTCACCATCCCAAGGGCGCACCTCGGCAGGCCTGCGCCCGCGGCAACGATCGAGTGGTCCACGCCGAGTGGCGCGAAGGGCGCCCGCTACCACTGCATGTGGGAGTCGACGTCGTTCCGCACGGTGGAGCTTGAGCAGGACTGCGAGTCCGGCGTCACGCCGTTTAGCTCCTACGACACCCGTTCGCTGCCCAGCGGCGGACCCGCGCGCACGCTCAGCGTCACCAACGCCTTCGCCGAGGCGGGCGTGCAGATGCTCGACACAGGGGGTGGCAACGTCATCAACACCCCTTCGGGCTACCTCTGGACGAACGCCAGCCTGCACCACGCGATGCAGCGGCACTTCTCGCGCTGGCAGGAGCAGCCGCAGTACAAGGTGTGGCTGCTGCACGCACGCGCGCACGAGTTCGGCGTCGGGCTTCGCGGCATCATGTTCGACCAGCAGGGCCTGCAACGCCAGGGTTGCGCCAGCTTCTACCAGGCGATCTCGTCCGGCTCGGCGCAGAACCAGCGGGAGCAGCTCTACGTGAACGTGCACGAGCTGGGGCACTGCTTCAACCTGTTCCACTCGTTCCACAAGAGCTACATGACGCCGCCCCTGCCGAACCGGCCCGGCGCGCTGTCCTGGATGAACTACCCGAACAACTACAACCCCGGCGGCGGCGCGCCGAGCGGCGCTGCGGCGTTCTGGGCCGCGTTCGGCTTCGAGTTCGACACCCTGGAGCTGGCGCACCTGCGGCACGGCTTCCGCAACGCGGTGATCATGGGCGGCAACCCGTTCGGCACCGGCGCCGCGCTTGAGGTCGGCGAGGAGTTCCTCGACCGGATGTCCGACACCAGCGGGCTGCGGCTGGGCATCGCACCGGCCGACCCGCGCCCGCTGCTCGGCATGCCGGTGGTCCTGAACATCACGCTGACCGCGGAGCGCACCCAGATGGTGCACCGGCGCGACCAGCTACACCCCAAGTACGGCTTCGTCCACCTCGCGGTGAGCAGGCCACACGGCGACGTCATCGTGTACCAGCCGCCGGTGCAGCACTGCGCCGAGCCCGCGCTGGTCAACAGCGGCCACGACGACGTCCTGCCGATCAGCGCCTACATCGGCTACGACGCGGCCGTCGGGCAGCTGTTCGACGACCCTGGCACCTACCGGATCAGGGCGTCGTACGCAGCGCCAGACGGCACGATGCTGGTGTCCGACACGGCGACGTTGCGTGTCGTCGCGCCACGGATGTCGTCGGACGACGAGGTGGCGGAGCTGCTGCTGCGCGACCAGGCAGGCATGGCGCTAACGCTGCTCGGCAGCGACTCGCCGTACCTTGCCGACGGCACGAACGCGCTGGAGACCGTGGTCGCCGAGCACGGCGAGCACCCTGCCGCGGTGTTCGCGCGGCTGGCGCTGGGCACCAACGCCGCCCGGCCGTTCGCAGATGTCGATGACACTGGCTCAGTGCGGATTCGCGAGCGCGACCTCGCCCGCGCGGACGAGTTGCTCGGCGCGGCCGTCGACGCGTCCCGAGGCGACAGCGGGCTCGACGACCTGACCGTGTACGAGACGCTGGGCTACCTGGCTGGCAGCTTCGAGGCCGAGGGCGAGACGGATCGGGCCCGCGACCTGCGGCACGACGCGGCGACACTCGCCGAGTCCAAGCACGCGCCGACGTCGGTACTGCGTTCGCTGCAGGAGTAGCCCCGCAGGAGTAGAAAGGACGCATGTCAGGTTCCGATGCGGGATCGAGCTCGGGAGCACCCGCTGCCGAGCCCGGCCCCGGCACCTTCGCGGTCGAGCTGGCCGAAGGGTTCGCCGGTGACGACGTCTCGGTGCTCATCGACGGCAGACAGATGTGGCACCGCAACGGCGTGACCACGAACTACTCCGTTGGCATCGCCGACGTCGTCCGGCTGCCGCTGCCCGCGTCGGCGTGGCCAACGGTCGAGGTGCAGGTCGGCCGACGCAGCGCTACCCAACGGGTGGACGTCACTGGTTTGGGTACGTCTGGTGGCGAGTTGCGGCTGCGCGCCCGTATCGACCCGGCCGGCGCGCTCACGCTCGGGACGGCATCAGACGAGCCCAGGTTCTAACGGGCTACCCGCGCTGCGCGACCGACGACACCCGCTCGATGTGCGCGCCGAGGCGGTTGAGGTTCTCCACGAAGTACGGGTAGCCGCGGTCGATGTGGAAGACGTCCCATACCTCGGTGATGCCCTCGGCGCATAGCCCGGCCAGCACGAGGCCCGCGCCCGCGCGGATGTCCGAAGCCCACACCGGTGCGCTGGACAACCGTTCCACCCCGCGCACGACCGCGTGGTGGCCGTCGGTGCGGGCGTCCGCGCCGAGGCGCACCATCTCGTCGATGAACCGGAACCGCGCCTCGTAGACGTTCTCGGTGATCATCGACGTGCCCTCGGAGATCGCCGACAGTGCGACGGCGAACGGCTGCAGGTCGGTGGCGAACCCGGGGTACGGCAGCGTGACGAAGTCGACCGCGGTCGGCCGGTCGTGCTGCACGATGCGGAAGCCCTGGTCGTCGGAGTCGTCGAACGTGGTGACCTGTGCGCCGGCCAGCCGCAGCTTCTCAAGCACGAGGTCGAGGTGATGCGGATTGACACCGCGCACCGTGATGTCGCCGCGCGTCGTTGCCGCGGCGAACGCCCAGGTCGCGCCCACGATCCGGTCGCCGATCACGCGGTGCGTCGCCGGTTGCAGATCGTCGACGCCATGCACCGTCAGGGTGGACGTCCCGGCGCCCTCGATCTGCGCGCCCATCTGCTGCAGCATCACGCACAGGTCGATGATCTCCGGCTCGCGCGCGGCGTTGTCGATCACCGTGGTGCCCTTGGCCAGCACGGCGGCCATGAGGATGTTCTCCGTCGCACCGACGCTGGGGAAGTCGAGCCAGATCTGCGAGCCGTGCAGGCCGTCCGCCTCCGCGACCACGCAGCCGTGCGCGATCTCACTGGTCGCGCCGAGCTTGCGGAGGCCGTTCTGGTGCATGTCCAGTGGCCGAGAGCCGATCGCGTCCCCGCCTGGCAGCGCGACGACCGCACGTTTGAGCCGTCCGACCAGCGGCCCGAGCACGCACACCGAGGCCCGCAGCTTGCCCATGGCTGGCGTGTCGGCGTGGTGCGACAGTTCGGCGGGTGTGGTGATGGTCACGACGTCGCCGTCGATCGTGGCCTCGCAGCCGACGCTGCGCAGGACGTCAGCCATCAGGGGGACGTCGAGGATCTTCGGGCAGTTGGTGATGGTCGTGGTGCCCTCGGCGAGCAGGGCGGCAGCCATGAGCTTGAGCACGCTGTTCTTCGCGCCTACCACCGCCACCTCGCCCTTGAGGTGAGCTCCGCCATAGACGTCGAAGTGCTCGCTCATGTCAGCGTTGTCCCTCTCGTCGACCTGCTGAGTTGCTGCATAGTGCGGATTCGGCTCGGCGAGTGTGCATCCAGTCAAACGCCGCGGCAATCGTAAGCGAGACCAGCTTGCGCGCCTCGGCTGCGGTGCGCGAGCACACCCCGGCCGCAATCCGATTAAGGTGCGGGTATGGCTGTTCGGATCAATCGGGTATACACCAAGGTGGGTGACAGCGGTACGACGGCCCTCGGTGACGGGTCGCGCGTCCCGAAGTCCTCACCCCGCATCGGCGCCTACGCGGACGTCGACGAGACCAACTCGACCATCGGCGTCGCGATCGCACTCGGCGAGCTGCCCGACGAGCTTACCCAGGTGCTGCTCGCGGTGCAGAACGACCTGTTCGACGTCGGTGCCGACCTGTGCGCCCCGGTTGTGGACGACCCGCCGTACCCGCCCCTCCGCGTGACCGAGGAGTACGTCGAACGGCTTGAAGGCTGGTGCGACGAGTTCAACGAACGGCTGCCGAAACTCACCTCCTTCATCCTTCCGGGTGGCACGCCCGGTGCCGCCTTGCTGCACAACGCCCGCACGGTAGCTCGTCGCGCCGAGCGCTCCGGCTGGCTCCTCATGGAGGACGACGCCGACCGCACGAACGTACTCGCGGTGCGGTACCTGAACCGGCTGTCGGACCTGCTGTTCATTCTGGCGCGAGCGGCGAATCCGGATGGCGACGTGCTCTGGCAGCCGGGCGGCGGGCGGTAGTTCGGGCGGGGTCGGGCAGTCCCGGTGACGGCTCTTGCTCCGGTTCCGGTGGTGGTTCGGGTTCAGCAATGCGCGGTGCACGAGGTCGGTATTTCCGACCGGTCGGCGTCGTGATCGTCAGCATGTCGGTATCGAACTCGAAGTGCCAGCCCGGTCGGTCCTTCAGCCGATGATGCCGACGGCAGAGACGCACCAACAGGCGCGCATCGGTAGTGCCGTGGTAGCGCCAGTCGATGCTGTGATCACCATCGCAGCGCTGTGACGGTCGGTTGCAGCCCGGCACCAGACACCGTTGGTCGCGGGC
>WHUD01000679.1 GCA_009377385.1 Actinophytocola sp. | reverse complement strand
CTCGACGCGGTCGGTCTCGACGGGCTGAGGAGCGCGTTCCTCGGCGATCCGGCGAAGGCGATCTACTTCGTCGCGCTCACTCAGGTGTGGTTCCACGCCGGGCAGATGATGGTCGTCTTCGTCGCGGGCCTCCAGCAGGTGCCGCGTGAGCTGTACGAGTCGGCGCTGGTCGACGGCGCGACCCGGTGGCAACAGTTCCGGCACGTCACGTGGCCGATGATCGCGCCGGCGACGGCCGCCGCCCAGTCGATCGTCTTCGTCGTCATCATCGTGCTGGTCACCTGGCTGCAACGGCGTACCGTGCGGCTGACCCAGATGGGGGCGTGAGCGAGCATGGGCCACCGAATCGGGCGCCGTGCAGTGCTCGCGGTGTATGCGCTGCTCATCATGGTGCCACTGGTGGTGGTGTTCAGCGGCAGCTTCAAGACGCAAGGCGAACTGTTCGACTCGCCGTTCGGGTTTCCCTCCTCGCCCGACCTGAAGAACTACGTCACGGTGCTGACC
>WHUD01000678.1 GCA_009377385.1 Actinophytocola sp. | reverse complement strand
CGTATGTCGTCTCGGACCGCACCGCGTACACGGTGGGCGCGACTGGTGTGACCTCCGGCATCGGCAGGGGCCGGCCGTGGGCAGGCGTCTTCGGTGGCGCCAGTTTCAGCTCGCGGTAGATGGCCGTGCGCAGCAGCTCGACAGCGTGCCCACGATGCGCGAAGATCGCGTCGGCCACGCCCGGCGGCGGCGCCGCGTCCTGAGGCCCGTCAGATGGCGGAGGCGTCCCGCAACGCGGCGATGTTCGCCTCGCCGTAGCCCGCCCGGCGCAGCATCTCCTCGGTGTGCTCGCCGACGGTGGGCGGCGGCAGGGCCTGCGGCAGGTCGGCCTCGGAGAAGGCGAACGGGAAGCCGACCAGGTCCAGCGCGCGAGCGCCGTCGCCGAAGCGACGGACCATCTGCAGGTGCTGCACCTGGGGCTCGTCCAGCGCCTCAGCGATGGTGTTGATGGGCGCGGCGGGCACGTCCCGTTCGCGCAGCGCCTTCAGCCACTGCTCGCGCGGCC
>WHUD01000677.1:273-505 GCA_009377385.1 Actinophytocola sp. | reverse complement strand
GAGCGACTCGAACCCCCGGTAGACCGACGCGAACCTCAGATACGCGACCTCATCGAGCTCGCGCAGGGGAGCCAACACGGAGAGCCCGACCTCATGGCTCGGGATCTCCGCTACGCCGCGCCCCCTGATGTCTTCCTCCACCTGCTGTGCCAGCCGCGCCAGCGCATCGAGGCTCACCGGGCGACCCTTGCACGCCTTGCGCACCCCGGAGATCACCTTCTCCCTGGAGAAC
>WHUD01000677.1:0-263 GCA_009377385.1 Actinophytocola sp. | reverse complement strand
CAAAACGGGCAATGCATGAACCCGACACCCCCTCCGGTGGACGGCCCTAGGGACCCACGCTCTCACCCTTGTGGATGAGCTGTGGAGCACCTGTGGACCGGCGAACACAATCTGTGGAGAACTTACACCCATGTAACTACTACATATTGGGTACGTTAGGCATTCCCGCGGCCCGATGCAAGTTCCGCTCTCCGCCGATCCTGCGCGGCCGGGACAGCGACGCGTTTGCCCAGGTCAGTACGGACAAGGCAGGAGCAAGACGG
>WHUD01000676.1 GCA_009377385.1 Actinophytocola sp. | reverse complement strand
AGCGGCGGCGAGCAGCAGATGCTGGCGGTGGCCCGGGCCTACGTGCAGGACCCGACGGTCGTGTTGTTGGACGAGGTTTCCACCGGCCTGGCGCCGGTCGTCGTCGACGAGATCTTCGTCTTCCTGGAGCGCATTGCCGCCACGGGAACTGCCCTGTTACTCGTGGAGCAGTTCGTGCACCGGGCCCTGGCCCTGGCGCAACAGGTCTACGTGCTCGACCGGGGCGTCGTCCGCCTGTCCGGCCGGGCATCCGAACTCACCGAAGAGCAGATCTTCCACAGCTACGCCGGCGTTGCCGCCGCGGAGGAGGTTGGAGCGAAATGAGCCCCGTCGGACGCTACGGACGCCACCTGCGCCGGTTGTGGGTGATCCCGGCCGTGATGCTGGTCACCTCGGCCTGCGGCAGTCGCATGGACCGCAATGACATCCAGGCGGCGGAGCGGGGCGGGCTGACCGCCTCGGCCGCCTCGTCGCAGGCGGCGGCGGGTTCGCCTGTCGCCGGCGCC
>WHUD01000675.1:230-506 GCA_009377385.1 Actinophytocola sp. | reverse complement strand
CGGACCTCGGCAGCGAAGGCGCGTTGACTGCGTCCGGCGAGGCGGATGACCTCGCGGACCCGGTCCCGTGCGGATGCGGACGTCGTGTCGTTCACGAGTACCACCCTAACCCGATGATTGAGATTATCGCAACACACATCTGCGGGCTCATCGAGCACTCGTTGATAGATCTTCGGGTTATACCTGGAATAATCAGGGGTTGACATCGTCCGGTGGAGTGACGCACGCTACATGACCATATCGACTGATTGATTAGTCAGATCGCAACGTGGCGAA
>WHUD01000675.1:0-220 GCA_009377385.1 Actinophytocola sp. | reverse complement strand
GCACGCAGGACACGGGAGACGACGATGGAACCGACGGCCGCCGATACCGGCCCCAAGGCACAGCTCGACAAGAAGATCTTCTGGCCGGCACTGCTCGTTGTCGCCGCCATCTCGGTGCCGCTCATGGTGGCACCGAAGGCAGGCACCGCGACGATGAACGCGGTGCTGTCGTTCCTCACCGGCGATTTCGGCTGGCTCTACCTCTGGTTCGGTGTCCTCG
>WHUD01000674.1 GCA_009377385.1 Actinophytocola sp. | reverse complement strand
TGGCCGCCATGAACGGCTGCAGGTCCTCGGTCACCGCCTCCTCGCCCGCGACGAACAGAGCACAGAGCATGCCGGTCAGCTGCCGCTCCTCCGCGGTGAGCGTCTCCCCGTCGAGCGCGTCCTGGCTGAAGTCGATGTCGCGCGGGTTCCAGAACTTCTTGTTGCCCTTGTCGAACAGCCGCAGCGGCAGGACGTCCCAGTTGAGGCCGCCGGCGCGCAGCGACCGGAACTCCGTGCGCCCCGACAGGTGGTCGCTTCCGCCCATCGGACCTCCTCGGATCGTTATTAGACGATTCGTATAATAGCTCCGATGGACCGCCAGGCCAACCGCAGGAGGCTCGCCGTCGCCGACCGGCGCGCCGAGATCGTCGCAGCGGCCGTCCGGCTGCTCGGCAGGCGCACGCCCGAGGGCCTCTCGTTACCCGAGGTCGCGGCGGAGGCGGGCGCGTCCCGCGCGCTCGTGTACCACTACTTCCGCGACCGCAAGACGCTGCACTCGGCGGCCAT
>WHUD01000673.1 GCA_009377385.1 Actinophytocola sp. | reverse complement strand
GGCGAGTTCTCAGCGGCAAGGGTCGACTCCACGGCGGCCCACGCCTCCTCCTTCGTCGGCTGGCTGGCGAGATCGACGATTTGATCACGCATGTACGCCTGGATGGACTGTCCGGCAGCGCGCGCACGCCGCCGAATCGTTTCGTACGTCTCTTCCGGAAGATCCCGGACCTGAATGGTCGCCATGGCACTATCATAGCGCTACAGCGCTGAAACAGCGCTATGGCGCTGACCCATTGCCAACGCCCTGTCGCCGCAGCACCAGCGCCACCAACAGCAGGGCCACCCCGATGACGACCATGAGGCGGTACTGTTGCGCCAGCGACATCGAGGGGGAGCCCGATGAGCAACCGGCAGATCGGTCCTGCGGGTACCGTGGCGCGGATCAGCAGGACGGGCCTGCGTGACGCCTGGCTGCGGACTCACGTGTCGGCGTGCAGGGCGAGCCACAGCTCCGCCCGGACGCCGGGACTGTCGAGGTCACGGCCGGTCAACCGCGCCACCTTCG
>WHUD01000672.1 GCA_009377385.1 Actinophytocola sp. | reverse complement strand
CGACACAAAGACCGAGAAGTCCCGCCGCACGCTGCGGTTGCCGACGCAGGCAGCCGAGGTACTCAAGGCCCACAAAGCGCGGCAGGCCGCCGAGCGGCTCAAGACCGGTGAGCTGTGGGAGGAGCACAACCTGGTGTTCTGCACCAGCGTCGGCACCCCGCTCGACGCAGCCAACGTGCGTCGCGGGTTCCGGCAGGTCGTGACGGCCGCCAAGGTCGAGGGAGCGTGGACGCCGCGCGAGCTGCGCCATAGCTTCGTGAGCCTGCTGTCCGCCAACGGCACTTCTGTCGAGGCGATCGCCGACCTACTGGGCCATGCGGGCACGAGAGTTACGGAAGCCGTGTACCGGCACGAGCTGCGGCCGGTCCTGACGGAGGGAGCGGAGGTGATCGACACCATCTTCGGCAAGCGGTCCGCTAGCTGAGCGTTTAGGCTCCCGGTTAGGCTCCGGGCCGTGGGAACTCGATCTTGATCCTAGATCAAAATCGGCCCCCACCTGGTGCGCGA
>WHUD01000671.1 GCA_009377385.1 Actinophytocola sp. | reverse complement strand
ACTCCCGGACAGTCCATACTTGATGTCGTTCGCCGCGCCGATCGCAGCCGGTACGTCGTCGAACGGCATTGCCGCCACCACCGGACCGAAGATCTCTTCTCGTACCGCCCGCATTTTCCTGGTTGCACGCACAAGGACCGTAGGCTCGACGAAGTATCCGTCACCGAACGAGTGGCCGCCGCACAACAGTTCGGCTCCCTCCTCGACGCCGCTGTCGAGGTAGTCCAGCACTCTGTCTCGGTGAACAGCCGAGATGAGCGGCCCCATCTGGGACTGCGGATCCATGCCATGGCCGACGCGGAGGTCGCGCGCGATGTCGGCGACTCCAGTGACGACGGCGTCGAAGACCGGAGACTCCAGGAAGAGTCTCGATCCCGCAGTACAGACCTGACCGGCGTTGTTGAAGATCGCGGCGGCCGCGCCAAGCATCTCGCCGTCTTCGCACACTCTGCGTGATTCATCTGGTGCGACCGAGCGAGGGACGAGCGAAGGACTGAGCGCGACCGGG
>WHUD01000670.1 GCA_009377385.1 Actinophytocola sp. | reverse complement strand
CCAGATGCGGGAGTCCCGCGCGGTGCGTGCTCGCAGACCGGCGACCGCCACCGACCCCGATGCGGAGCGGACGCTGGCGGGTTGGGCCGCCGTGCGCGGCGGCACCAGGGTGACCGGTTTGCCCTCGAGCAGGAACCCCGCGGGCAGTAGCGGGAAGACGCGATGTTTGCCGTGCCGGTCCTCGAGCACCAGATTGCCGTACTCGATCTTGATGATCGCACCGCAGAAGCCGCCGCCCGCCTCCTCGACCACCAGGCCTGGCTCGGCCGCAACCTCGGGTACCTTGCGCTTGCGGCTGCCGCCGAGGACATCGCCGTAGCTGTGGGAACGCACGAGCGAAGACCGTACCGGCCCGCCGTCGCGATGTGCCGTAGCCACGCCGGGGTGACTGCTCGGTCAGGGCACGGTGCGGGTCTCCCCGACCGCAAGGGCCCACAGATCGTCCGGGTCGCGACCGCCGGCGGCCCATTCCTTGCGGATGACCGTGAGTGGTTCGTCGACCGGCTCCTG
>WHUD01000066.1 GCA_009377385.1 Actinophytocola sp. | reverse complement strand
CTCAGCCTCACGGATACTCGGCTGCTCGACGTGGTTCGTGACGTCAGAACGCCCGAGCCTCCGCCGTGCCTGTCAACGGGGACCGCCGCCGAGCTGGCGCTTCTGTTGCGTCTGCTGGCCGCGGATGACCTGCCGGAGCGAGGAACGGGACCGCTGGTGCTCGACTGGCTGGCGACGGGCTTTGACCTGTCCATGGTGGCGTCCGCGTTCGGGCTAGACCCGCTGGCCCACACCGACCGTGACCGCGGTGTGCGGGCGAACTGGAGACCCTCGGAGCACGACCAGGAGCGTGACGCGGTGCTCGCTGCGATGCGCGGCGTCGGGAACCTTGTGCGAAGGTTGGCGACCTCCGCAGCCAGCAAGGTGGACACGGACGTCCGGCGCGAGTGTTGAAAACGACGTCGTGAGCGTGGGACACGACGCTCGGAGCCGGTGATCTTCTGGCCGTACCTCCATAGTAAACGGGCAATTACTCCCCGTGAAATTGATCTGATCGGGTGAAGTCCAGACGGGCCAGTAACCGGCGTCCGATCGGCCGCGAATGTCGTCTGTCAAATCCGTGTCAAACCAGCCGGTGCCCATGCGCGGCCCGGAGGGGAGGAGCCATGCAGACCAAGAATAGACGGAAGGGCATATCCATATCGATGCAGTACCTTCGCCAGGACCGGTGCCCGTGCCGCAGCAACCGGTGCCGACGGGATTGATCAAACACGACATGTTGTGGTCGCTGCACTGATATGGATATCCACTTAGACGGATTGCATTCGCGGTAGGTCCGTTGCTGGCTGCGGCGGTCGTTGTCACCGGGTTGCTCATGCCGACCGCACTCGCCGAACACGTGGAACCGACGCGTGTATCCGGGAATCCATCGTGTGCGGACGTCGGCAAGGGCGGCCTGTCGGAGTTGCGGATCGAACCGGTCGCCGACGGAACCTACAGCGACGGCACGCTCGAAGTCACGCTGTCCAATGTGAACGACACCTTCGACTGGCAGGCCAACCAGCCGGTGGAAGTCGTGATCGTCAAGGGCGGTCCTGACTCCAACGTGTACGACTACGGCTCGGGGGCGACGTCCGATACCGGCCACGGCGCTCCGGAGCGCGCCAACGGCACGCGACCGGGCGTGAGTCACGTGTCGTTCTGCTACCGAGAGCAGAAGCCGACGACGACAACGACGACCACCCCGCCGACGACAACGACGACCACGACAACGACGACCACGACCACCACGACGTCGCCGACCACGACAACGCCACCTCCGACGGGCCGGTGCACCGGCTGGGCATACGACCTGCGGCTGGATCTGGCGGACATCATCGGCGGGTTCGTCGGTGGCCCTGTCACCCACACCCAGAAGGACGTCTTCCCAGACCAGGAGACGCAGTCCGATCTCGCGGTCATCTTCCCGCTAACGGGGGCGACCGAGCCGATCGTCACCGCGACAACCCTGGACACCGAGAACAGCGGCAACCCCGCCGACGGGTGTGTCACTCGGGTAACTTACGAGGACCTCCGAGTCGACCTGAACAACCTCACACCCGATCAGGGCATTCCGGTCGTGCTGACGGCGAAGGTGCTTGAGACGGTCACCAGCGCGACGTTGCAACCGGACGACATGGTCGAGATCACCTCCAAGGTTGTGATCATCGGTGGTTCGCTCGACATCAACGGTCAGGGTGGCGCCGAGGACGGCGAGGTGCCGCCGAACACCGGCTTCACCAATGAGCCGGAGTGCTTCGGCAACCCCGATGGTCCAGGCCAGCTCTGTGTGACGGTGATGCTGCACGAGACCGCGATCATTCCCAACGGCATCGCGGCCAACGGCGTGCGGATCAAGGTCAGCCTGACGACCGCGCTGCCGCCGGTCAGCTCACAGCTGGTCGACCTGAAGCTGGCTCATGCGGAGGCCGACGCGCACCCGTCGTAATCCGCTCCAGCTGGGAACAACCCGGTGCGGCCCGCCCGCCTTGTCGGCGCGGCGGGCCGCCTCACGGCAGGGCGGCGCGTATGCGGCGGGCGCGTTCGTCGGGGTGCTGGTTGGGGCAGCTCGCGCACTTGGGGAGCCCGGTCGCCTTGTCAATCAGGCAGCAGGACACTCGCCGCACCACCGTGCGCTCGCCGTACTGCTCGAAGCGCGGCCGGGGGAGCGCAGGGCCGATGCCATCGGCGACCGCGTCCACGACCGCCAACGCACGGTCGACGTCACCGACGGCCTGGCCAGCCCAGAGCGCCCGGTTGGCGATCGAGTCCGCCGCGATCGCCCACAACGCCCGCTCGCCAGCGCCACACGCGGACGACACCGACGTGACGGCGGCCGTCAGCGCGGTGCCCATCGCGCGCCCCAGCGCGGGCGCATCGCCGTCGAACGGGCGGGACGAGTGCGCGTCGACCAACCGGCCGTCCGGGTGAATCTGCAGCGTCACGGCGTCCAGTGCCGGATCGACCGCCCGCCCGGTGTGCAGCAACGCCTCCAACGGCGGCGCGACCAGCACCGACGACGTCGAGTACCACCACACCGTGCCGAGCACCCGCTTCGGCGCTGGCCCGTACAACGCCCGTGCGAGCCCCAGCCGCTCCGCCATCCACTCCGGGTCGGTGATCAACGCAGCACTGAACTCGGTCATGCCGCCCCGTCCCTGGGCCGGTAGACGGCGACCGTGCACGACACCATGACCCGCACGGCGTACGGCAGGGCGTCGAGCGCGCCGGGGGCGAGGTGATGCGCTGCCGGTCCCATCTCGATCAGTGTCCGTGCCTCAGCCGCGGACAACTCCAGCGGGTAGCTGACCTCCTCAGCACCAGCCCGGTCGAAGCAGCGCGACAGGCCCTCCGCCAGCCGCGTCTCCTTCGCCGGATCGACGTCGAGCGTGAACTCGGCAAGCTCGGCCAGGTGCGCGGACGTCGGTGTCACCACGACGAGCACCCCGTCGTCGCGCAGCACCCGGCGGAACTCCGTGGCGTTGCGCGGCGCGAAGACGTCCAGCACGACCGACGCGCAGGCGTCCGCGAGCGGCAGCGGCTGCCAGGTGTTCCACACCGCCGCGGCGGCGCGCGGATGACACCGCGCGGCCTTGCGGCACGCGGCGGCGGACAGGTCGAACGCGAGTCCCGTCGCGTCAGGGAGCGCGTCCAGCGTCGCCGCGAGGTAGTACCCGGTGCCAGCCCCCGCGTCGACGATCAGGCCGGGCGGCGTCCCCTCGCCCTGCCGGAACGCGGGACTCGCGGCGCCAGAAGCCGGGACTCGCAGCCCCGGATCGCGGGACTCGCGCTCCCGAACATGCGACTCGCCCCGTGCGAAGGTGCGACTCGCGGCCCCGGAAGGTGCGACTCGCGCGGACGACGCTGCCCGTGCGACGGCGTCCGCCAGCAGCGCGTAGTGGCCCGCGTCCAGGAAGGCCGCGCGCGCCGCCACCATCGCCGGGGTGTCGGCCGTGCCTGCGGGCACCTTCGCGTGCAGCAGGTTGACGTAGCCCTGCTTCGCGACGTCGAAGCTGTGGCCGTTCGCGCATCGCAGCGCCCGCCCGGCGACGGCGAAGACAGCACCGCACACCGAACAGCGCAAGGCACGCAGCACCGGCGGCGCGAAAACACCACCCGCAGACGCGGTTACCGACGGTGCGTTAACCATCGCGTTCGGTTCAGATTCCCTGGTCATCGTCTCCTGCATCATCCGAACGGGGGGTGGACAGCGGATGCGCGAAACGCACCGTTAACACACCCTGTCCCTTGGTTCACGACCGGGAAACGTGACGCGCGATTCCGCGCAACATGGCTTTCCCATGCTTTGCCTCAATTGTCATGTAGGCGAGTGCGTCTCGAGGAGACACCATGGAAGGTAATACCGCCTGGCTGCTCACCAGCTCCGCGCTGGTGCTGCTGATGACGCCGGGTCTCGCGTTCTTCTACGGCGGCATGGTCCGCTCGAAGAGCGTGCTCAACATCATGATGCTGTGCTTCGGCGCGATTGGCCTTGTCGGCGTGCTGTGGGTGGTCTACGGCTACGGCATCGCGTACGGCGACACCATCGGCACCCTGTTCGGGTGGTCGTCCGAGGCGATCGGGCTTAACGGTCTGATGGACCCCGCCGAGGACCCGACAGGCACGACGGTTGACGTCGCGTTCCAGGCGATGTTCGCCATCATCACGGTCGCGCTCATCGCGGGCGCCATCGCCGACCGGGTGCGGTTCGGCCCATGGCTGCTGTTCGCGGGCCTGTGGGCGACCCTCGTCTACTTCCCGGTCGCGCACTGGGTGTGGGGCGACGGCTGGATCGGCGAGATGGGCACGCTCGACTTCGCAGGTGGCACCGCCGTCCACATCAACTCCGGCGCCGCCGCGCTCGGCCTCGCGCTGGTGCTCGGCAAGCGCAAGGGCTGGCCGAAGGAGCCGATGAAGCCGCACAACCTGCCGTTCGTGATGCTCGGCGCCGGTCTGCTGTGGTTCGGCTGGTTCGGCTTCAACGCCGGTTCCGCATACGCCGCCGACGGTGTCGCCGGTATCGCCTTCGTCAACACGCTGTCGGCCACCTGCGCGGGGATGCTCGGCTGGCTGCTGCTTGAGCGCATCCGCGACGGTCACGCCACCAGCCTCGGCGCCGCGTCCGGCATCGTCGCCGGCCTTGTCGCCATCACCCCGGCGTGCGCCTACGTCGACACCTGGGGAGCGCTGGCCATCGGCTTCATCGCCGGTATCGTCTGCGCACTGGCGGTGAGCCTGAAGTACAAGCTCGGCTACGACGACTCGCTCGACGTCGTCGGCATCCACATGATTGGTGGCCTGATCGGCACAGCGACGATCGCGCTGTTCGCCACGTCGATGGTCGACCCGGCCGCCGGGACGCCGGACGCGTACACCGAGGGCCTGTTCTACGGCGGTGGCCTCGACCTGGTCGTGCCGCAGCTGGCCGGTGCGTTCGGCGTCATGGTCTACTCCTGCGCGATGGCGATGATCCTGGGCTTCGCGATCCAGAAGACCATCGGCTTCCGGGTCAGCGAGGAGGTCGAGGTCTCTGGTATCGATGAGGCCGAGCACGCCGAGGTCGCCTACGAGTTCGGCGCTTCACGCGGCGGAAGGACCGGTGGCACCGTCACCGCTCCGGCAACCAAGAAGCTGGAGGACAGCAAGTCATGAAGCTGATCACCGCCATCATCAAGCCGTTCACCCTCGACGACGTCCGCGGCGCGCTGGAACAGCTCGGCGTGCTCGGCATGACCGTCAGCGAGGTGCAGGGCTACGGCAGGCAGAAGGGCCACACCGAGGTCTACCGTGGCGCCGAGTACGCCGTCGACTTCGTCGCGAAGCTGCGGGTCGAGGTGGTCACGGATGAGTCAAGTGTTGAGAAGGTCATCGAGGCCATCACCAGCGCCGCGCACACCGGCAAGATCGGTGACGGCAAGGTGTGGGTGACCCCGGTTGAGCAGGTGATCCGGGTTCGCACCGGTGAACGCGGCACGGACGCGCTCTAACGCCCGTGATCGCAGGGGAGCTTGTCGCGGCGGCCGAACGGCTTCTCGGCAACAAAACCAAAACCGGGAGGCTGGGGGCGGCGGCGCTGCGTGCGGCGCTGGTGAACCTCTACGAGTTCTGGCTGGGGAAAGGCGCGGCGGCGGCCGGCGTCGACACCGAACATCCCGGTGTCGCGCTGGTCGCCGTCGGCGGCCTCGGGCGCGGGGAGCTCGTGCCCTACTCCGATTTGGACCTGGTGCTCGTCCACACGGGCACGCCTGGAATCTCGGAGATCGCCGACGCCTTGTGGTACCCGCTGTGGGACGCCCGCGTCGGACTCGACCACTCGGTGCGCACGACGTCCGAAGCGCTCGCGGTTGCCCGTAAGGACCTGCGCACCCAACTGGGGTTGCTCGACGCCCGCTACATCGCCGGTGACGCCGAACTCGCCGCGTCGCTGGCCACGGCGGCACGCGAGCAGTGGCAGCGCACCGCGCGCAAACGCATCGACGAACTTGCCGACTCGGTGCGGGAACGCTGGCGCCGCACTGGCGAGATCGGACAGTCCGCCGAGCCCGACCTCAAGTACGGCGGCGGTGGGCTGCGCGACCTCGGGTTGCTGGACGCGCTGTCCGCTGCCCAGCTCATCGACCGGCCAGGCGACGAGCTGCACCGCACCCGCACGCTGCTGCTCGACGTCCGCACCGAACTACGGCTCGAGCTGCGCCGTGACCGCGACGTCCTCGGTGCGGGCCAGGCCGACAAGATCGCGGCCACCCTGGGCTTCGACGACCGGTTCGCGCTCGCCCGCGAGTTGGCGGGCGCGGGACGGGCGGTGCGCTACGCCGTCGACGTCGCGCTGCGCGCCAACGCTGACACGCCGAAGCGCGCGTTCGGGCTGCGCGCGTCGCGCAAGCCGCTCGACGAGGGCGTCGTGCTCCACGGCAACGAGGTCGCGCTCGCCAAGGGCGCGCTGCCTGCCAAGGACCCTGCGCTGTTGCTGCGGGTGGCGTCGTCCGCGGCGCGCACCGGCAAGCCCATCACCTACGCCGCGCTGCGCACGCTCGCCGACTCCGCGCCCGAGCTGCGCAGCCCGTGGCCCGCGGATGCGCGCCAGGAGTTGACCGCGCTGCTCGGCGCTGGTGACGGCCTCGTCGACGCGGTGGAGGCGCTGGACAACATCGGGCTGTGGGCGCGGCTGTTCCCCGAATGGGGCGCCGTGCGCGACCTGCCGCCGCGCGAGCCGGTGCACCGCTGGACCGTCGACCGGCACCTGGTGCAGGCCTGCGTCGAGGCGTCCGCGCTCACCACGACCGTGTCCCGGCCGGACCTGCTCGTGCTCGGCGCGCTGCTGCACGACATCGGCAAGGGGCGCGGCACCGACCACTCCGAACTCGGCGCGGCGATCACCGCGGAGGTGGCGCGGCGCATCGGCTTCTGCGACGACGACGTCGACGTGCTCACCGAGATGGTGCGACACCACCTGCTGCTGCCGCACACCGCGCTGCGCCGCGACATCAGCGAGCCGGAGACGGTGCAGCGGGTCGTCAGCACGCTCGGCGAGAACCCGGTGCTGCTCGAACTGCTGCACGCGCTCGCCAAGGCCGACGCGCTGGCCACCGGGCCCGGCGTGTGGAACGAGTGGCGGGCAGGGCTGCTGCGTGAGCTGATCGCCCGGTGCCGGGAGGCGATCCAGGGCGCCCCGCTGGTGACCGAGGAGCCGCTTGACGAGCGGCAGCGGGTACTCGCCGAGACGGCGAAGTCGTCAGGGCGCACCGAGGTGCTTGTGACGTCGAAAGGCAACGTCGCCACGATCGCCATCGCCGCGCCGCCAGGGGTCGACCTGCTCGCGCCCGCCGCTGGTGCGCTGGCGTTACAGTCGCTCGAAGTACACCGGGCCTCGTTGCACGTGCACGCCGGGGTGCGGGTCGGGCTGTTCAGCGCGTCACCCCGCTTCGGCACCCCGCCCGATCCGGCGTTGCTGCGGGAGAAGCTCGCCCGCGCGGTGAGCGAGCCGGACGCGCTCGGCGAGAAGCTGGCGTCCAAGGAACGCGACTACGGTGACCAGCAGCACCACGCGGAGCCGAAGGTCCTGTGGTTCGACGAGGAGGCAGAAGGCGCAGACACCGTCCTGCTCGAGCTGCGCGCCACCGACCGGATCGGGCTGCTGTACCGCGTCGCGGACGCGCTGCGCTCCTGCGACGCCGAGGTGCACTGGGCACGGGTCGCCACGCTTGGTGTGTCCTGCGTCGACTCGTTCGCGCTGCGACCCAAGGGCGGGCGGGCCGACCTGGAGTGGCGGCGCGGCGTCGAGCGGGCGGTGCTCGCTGCGGCAATCGGGTAACCGACCGCAACGGGTATTCGATACCGTGGCAGGTGGGCGGTCGCCCGGTACCGACGATCTTATGGAGTGCGCACCCGTGTTCGAGACCCTCTCCGACCGGCTCACCTCGGCCCTGCAGAACCTGCGCGGCAAGGGCAGGCTGTCCGAAGCCGACGTCGACGCAACGGCGCGTGAGATCAGGATCGCGCTGCTCGAGGCGGACGTCGCGCTGCCAGTGGTGCGCACGTTCATCAACCAGATCAAGGAGCGCGCCAAGGGCGCGGAGGTCTCCCAGGCGCTGAACCCGGCGCAGCAGGTCATCAAGATCGTCAACGAGGAGCTTGTCGGCATCCTCGGCGGCGAGACCCGCAGGCTCAACCTGGCGAAGAACCCGCCGACAGTGATCATGCTCGCCGGTCTGCAGGGTTCCGGTAAGACCACGCTGGCCGGCAAGCTCGCGATGCACCTGAAGAAACAGGGCCACGCGCCCATGCTTGTCGCCTGTGACCTGCAGCGGCCGAACGCCGTGACCCAGCTCCAGGTGGTCGGCGAGCGCGCGGGCGTGCGGGTGTTCGCGCCGGAGCCGGGCAATGTCTCTCCCACCCCCGATGGGAGCCCACCCCCTGGCGTCGGCGACCCGGTCGCCGTGGCGCGCGACAGTGTCGCCGAGGCGCGCTCGGCGCAGCACGACATCGTCATCGTCGACACCGCTGGCCGTCTTGGCGTCGACGAGGAGATGATGCGCCAGGCCGCCAACATCCGTGATGAGGTCACACCGGACGAGACGCTGTTCGTCGTCGACGCGATGATCGGTCAGGACGCCGTGACCACGGCGGAGGCGTTCCGCGACGGCGTCGGCTTCAGCGGCGTGGTGCTGACCAAGCTCGACGGCGACGCCCGGGGCGGCGCCGCGCTCAGCGTCAGGGAGGTCACCGGCGCGCCGATCCTGTATGCGTCCAACGGCGAGAAGCTGGCGGACTTCGACGCCTTCCACCCAGACAGGATGGCGAGCCGGATCCTCGGCATGGGCGACATGCTCACCCTGATCGAGCAGGCCGAGGAGGCGTTCGACCAGGAGCAGGCCGAGAAGGCGGCGAGCAAGCTCGGCACCGGCGACATGACGCTGGAGGACTTCCTCGAGCAGATGCTCGCGGTGCGCAAGATGGGCCCGATCGGCAATCTGCTCGGCATGCTGCCCGGCGCGGGCCAGATGAAGGACCAGCTCGCCGACATCGACGACAAGCACCTCGACCGGCTGCAGGCGATCATCAGGGGCATGACGCCGGACGAGCGGGCCAACCCCAAGATCATCAACGGCTCGCGCAGGTCCCGTATCGCGCTGGGGTCCGGCGTCCAGGTCCGCGAGGTCAACGACCTGGTGAACCGGTTCTTCGAGGCCCGCAAGATGATGCAGCAGATGGCAGGCCAGTTCGGCATGGGCGGTGGCAGGAGCGCCACCAAGAAGCGCAAGGGCAAGAAGGGGAAGAAGGCCAAGAACAAGGGCCCGACCCAGCCCAAGGTGCGCGGCGGCTTCCCAGGCGGCATGCCGATGATGCCGCCGGGTGGCGGCAGGGGCGGGCCGGACCCGTCGCAGCTCGGCGGCGGGATGAACGACTTGCCGCCCGGCTTCGACCCCTCGAAGCTGAAACTGCCGAAGAAGAAGTAGCCGGGCCGTCAGGCGCAGTCGAGGGAAGGGATTCTCGTGACGCCGCTCCACCTGCACGGTGTTGTCCTGCCGGATGGTGAGGAACGCGACATGTGGCTTGTCGACGGCAGGATCAGCCACGAGCCGGTCGCGGGCGCTGAGACGGTGGTGCGCTCCGGGTACCTGCTGCCCGGCCTGGTTGACGCGCACTGCCACATCGGTCTCGGCGTCGGCGGCCCGATCGACGTCGACGTCGCCGAGCAGCAGGCGTTCACCGACCGGGACGCCGGGGTGCTGCTTGTGCGCGACTGTGGCGTTCCCATCGATACCCGGCCGTTCCAGGCGCGGGCTGACCTGCCGCGCATCGTGCGGGCAGGCAGGCACCTCGCGCGGCCCAAGCGGTACATCCGGAATTTCGGCGTCGACATCGAGGACCCGGAGCGGCTGCCTGAGTTCGTCGCCGAGCAGGCGGCCGACAGCGACGGCTGGGTCAAGCTGATCGGAGACTGGATCGACAGGGACCTCGGCGACCTGGCCCCGCTGTGGCCGGACGACGTCCTCGACCAGGCGATCAAGGTGGCGCACGAGGGCGGCGCCCGGGTCACGGCGCACGTCTTCGGCGAGGCGGCGCTGCCCGGCCTGCTCGCGGCGGGCATCGACTGCATCGAGCACGGCACCGGCCTCACCGACGAGACCATCGCCGAGATGGTGCGTCGCGACGTGCCGCTGGTGCCGACGCTGATCAACATCGAGACTTTCCCCGACATCGCCGCGCAGGCGGCCAAGTTCCCGGACTACGCGGCCACCATGATGCGGCTGCACGACCGCTGCGACGAGACGATCCGCGCCGCGCACGAGGCGGGCATCACGCTGTACGCGGGCACCGACGCGGGCAGCGTCATCGGGCACGGCCGCATCGTCGACGAGATCGAGGCGCTGCACCGGGCGGGCATGACGCCGGAGCAGGCGATCGGCGCCGCGTCCTGGCACGCGCGGGAATGGCTCGGCTACGCAGGGCTCGTCGACGGCGCCGAGGCCGACGTGCTCGCCTTCGACTCCGACCCACGGGACAACCTCTCCGTGCTGCGCGACCCATCGGCGATCGTGCTGCGCGGTGTGGTTGTTCGGTGAGCTCCGCCTGCGAGCCCGGCGGGCCGGACGACACGGCGCTGCCCGCTGACACCCCGCACGCGAGGCTGGTCTTCGGCGCGCACTGGGCGATGCTCGCGTTCGTCATCGGCCTCGGCGGCTATCACCTGCTCAACGTCGTCTTCGCGCTGTTCCTGCCAGGCACGGCTGAGGAGGACTTCGGCTCCGCGGTGGTGCTGGCGTTCGTGCCGACGGTGGCGCTCGCGACCGGTCCGGTGCTCGGCTCGCTGCAGTGGGGCGACGGCCTGCTGCGGGACTTCCACCCGCTGCCGAACCGCCGTGATCTGCGCGTCGGGCTGTTCTGCGGCTCGGCGGCGCTGGTCGTGGCGTACGGCCTGACGTGGCTGCTGCGGCCCGTGTACGGCGATCGCGAGCTTTCCGACGCGCCGCTGCAGGACGTGGTGTCCGGCCTCGACGGTTCGACTGTGGTGCTCGTCGTCCTCGCGGTGATCATGGTGTTCGCCGGGCCGTTTGCCGAGGAACTGCTGATGCGCGGCGCGCTGTGGCAGGGACTGCGGCACTACCGCGTGCCGTCGTGGGCGGTGCTGGTGATCACCACGGTGCTGTTCGCCTACCTGCACGCCGACGCCGCTCGCACCTTGGTGCTTGTCGGTCAGGGGCTCGCCTTCGGCGCTGCCCGGCTGATCACCGGTAGGGTCGGGGCGAGTGTCGTCGCACATGCGGTGAACAACACGCCGCCAGCGGCGCTGATACTGGTGGGGGCATGGTGACGGCGGTGTCCGATGGGCGCACTGAGCGGACTTATCCGAGCCACCGCTGGGGGTTCGGGGCATTCCTCCTTGTCGAAGCGTTGCTGCTGGCGACTGCGGCGCTGGTGTCCGTGTTGCTGACTGGAGACGAGCCCAGCGGGTCGATCCCGGTGCGCGACGTGCTGATCGGCACCATCGCACCGACCGGCATCGCCGCGCTGGCCGCCCTGCTGATCACGGTGGTGCGCGGCAACGGGCCGATGACCGACCTCCGGATGGAATGGCGCTGGGACGACGTCAAGACCGGGCTGCGGTTCGGCGCGCTCGGCCTGGTTGTGACCACGATCGGCGTCGCGATCTGGACCAACCTTGTCGGGGAGGAGAACGCGCAGTCGGCCATCAGCACGCTTGTCGCGGACAAGCCGATGTCGGTCAGGGCGGCGCTGGTGATGTTCTGCTACCTATGGCTGGTCGGGCCGATCTGCGAGGAGATCATCTACCGTGGCCTGCTGTGGGGTGCGGTCGAGCGGCTGCAGTGGGGGAGCGAACGCTGGGGCCGCTTGGCGGCGTTCGTGCTGTCAACCGGGCTGTTCGCTGTCAGCCACCTCGAACCGCTGCGGACGTCGTTGCTGCTGGTCATCGCCGTTCCGATCGGGCTGGCACGGCTGGTGACCGGCAGGCTGCTCGGCAGCATCGTCGCGCACCAGGTGAACAACTTCCTGCCTGCGGTGGCGATCCTGCTCACCGCGCTCGGCGTCATGCACCACTGAGGCGGATGACGCCTGCCTGACGGGTGGCCGCAGGGCAGACGGGCGCGTCTGGCAGAATGAGTCCTTGCCCGCTCCGGCCGGACCCTCTCACCGCGCCGGGGCCTACCAGAACTTCCGGCTGCCGCATCCGTCCCCACTCGGAAGCGCGCGCGGCCGACCAGCGACCAAGCGAGAGAAGCAAGGAGTCCCACACCCGTGGCCGTCAAGATCAAACTGCAGCGCCTTGGCAAGATCCGGGCACCCTACTACCGGATCATCGTCGCCGACGCGCGCACCCGCCGTGATGGCAAGGCCATCGAGACGATCGGTAAGTACCACCCGAAGGAAGACCCGAGCTTCATCGAGGTCGACTCCGAGCGCGCGCAGTACTGGCTGGGTGTCGGTGCGCAGCCGACCGAGCCGGTGCAGCGGATCCTTGAGGTCACCGGCGACTGGCAGAAGCACAAGGGCCTGCCCGGCGCGGAAGGCACCATGAAGACGAAGCCGGCAGCGCCTACGAAGGAAGAGCTGTTCAACAAGGCGCTGGCCGAGGCGGGCGAGGAGCCGTCGACCGAGGCGACGACGCCGAAGAAGAAGCAGCCCAAGAAGAGCACCAAGGCCGAGAAGGCCGACGAGTCCGGTGCTGACGACAAGGCCGAGGCCAAGCCCGAGGAGGCGGAGTCGGCCGAGGACAAGGCGTGAGCTTCCTGGCCGACTCACTCGAACACCTCGTCAGAGGCATCGTCGAGCACCCGGATGACGTCCGCGTCGAGCTGATCACCACGCGCCGCGGTCGCACCCTTGAGGTGCACGTGCACCCGGACGACCTCGGCAAGGTGATCGGCAGGGGTGGACGCACCGCGACCGCCCTGCGCACCGTGATGAGTGGCATCGGCGGCAGGGGTGTTCGGGTCGACGTCGTGGACACCGACAGATAAGTCGGCGAAGTGGAAGTCGCTATCGGCAGGATCGCCAAGGCGCACGGCATCGGCGGGGAGCTGGCCGTCGACGTGCGCACCGATTCGCCTGAGCTGCGCTTCGCCGTCGGCGCCGTGCTGACGGCGAAGCCGCGCGGTCAGCCTGCCCGCAGCCTGACCGTGGCCTCCGCCCGCGACCACGGCAACCGCCTGCTGCTGCGGTGCGAGGAAGTCGTCGGCCGCGATGACGCCGAGACGCTGCGCGGCGCGCTGCTCATCGCCGACACCGACGAGCTGCCGCCAACCGAGGACCCCGACGAGTTCTACGATCACCAGCTCGCCGGGCTCGCCGCCGAGTTCGTCGACGGCACTCCGGCCGGGACCGTGCGCGAGGTGGTGCATGTTCCGTCGGGCGAGCTGCTCGTGGTCGACGTCGACGGCAGGGACGTCCTCGTCCCGTTCGTGAAGGAGATCGTGCCCACGGTCGACGTCACGGCGGGCAAGGTGGTCATCGACCCGCCAGAGGGTCTGTTCGACTGACGACAGGCGGATAGGGTTCATCGCGTGCGCATCGACGTCGTCACCATCTTCCCGGAGTACCTGCAGCCGCTGCGTGCCGCGCTGCTCGGCAGGGCGATCGAACGCGGCCTGATCAGCCTCGACGTCCACGACCTGCGCGACTGGACCCGCGACGTGCACCGCGCCGTTGACGACGCCCCGTACGGCGGCGGCCCCGGCATGGTGATGAAACCGCAGGTCTGGGGCGAGGCGCTGGACGACGTCGCTCAGGAGGAAACCCAGGCCCGCCTCGTTGTGCCGACCCCGGCAGGGCGCCCGTTCACCCAGGCGCTCGCGCACGACTACGCCCGCGAGTCGCACCTGATCTTCGCCTGCGGCCGGTACGAGGGCATCGACCAGCGCGTCATCGACGACGCGGCGCGGCGGATGCCGGTCGACGAGGTCTCCATCGGCGACTACGTGCTCGTCGGGGGAGAGGCTGCCGTGCTGGTCATCGTCGAGTCCGTTGTGCGGCTGCTGCCAGGGGTGCTCGGCAACCCGGCGTCCGCCAAGCAGGACTCCTTCGCCGACTCCCTGCACGGCCTGCTGGAAGGCCCGAGCTACACCCGTCCGGAGCAGTGGCGCGGGCTCGGCGTGCCGGACGTCCTGCGATCGGGCGACCACGCCAAGATCGAGCGCTGGCGCAGGGACCAGGCCCTGATCCGCACCTTCCAGCGGCGGCCCGACCTGCTGGACGCGCTGCCTCCCGATGAGCTCGACGCCGCCGACCGGACCCTGCTCGCCGAGCTGCGCGAGCAGGACGACTAACCCCGGTTACTGGTCCACGTTCACCGTCTGCGATACTTTTCTGGTTGGCGCGGCCGGGACCGGCGCGCCCGCATCCCCGAGAGGCCGACTCGCACCATGCTCGAAGCGCGCCTCCGTGTACGTAGACCCAGTGCGAACGATGAGGACGGACCACGATGAACACCCTGGACGCTCTTGACGCCGAGTCGCTGCGTTCCGACATCCCGGACTTCCGGCCAGGCGACACATTGAAGGTTCACGTCCGCGTCATCGAGGGCAACCGGGAACGTACCCAGGTGTTCCAGGGCGTTGTCATCAGCCGCCAGGGTGGCGGCATCCGCGAGACCTTCACCGTGCGCAAGATCTCCTTCGGCGTCGGTGTCGAGCGCACCTTCCCGCTGCACTCGCCGAACATCGCCAAGATCGAGGTCGACAAGCGCGGCGTCGTCCGCAGGGCGAAGCTGTACTACCTGCGTGACAAGCGCGGCAAGGCCGCCAAGATCAAGGAGCGGCGAGAGGCCCCATCCGCCTCCTGACACGGCGTCCGGTGCCGTAACCTGGCATTGTGGTCGACGTCGTGTCTGCGAGTAGTTCCGAAGGCGAGCGTCGGCTGCGGCATTACCGGCTGAACGACGATTCCGCCGGGCCGAGGCCCACGCGCGGTGCACATAGGATCCGCAAGCCGGAGAAGCATCGGTCGTTCTGGAAAGAGCTGCCGATCCTGATCGTGGTCGCCTTGGTGCTCACCTTCGCGATCCAGCACTTCGTGGCGCGCGTCTACATGATCCCTTCCGGATCGATGGAACAGACGCTGCACGGCTGTCCTGGCTGCGTCCCGGATCGGGTGCTCGTCGACAAGCTCGTCTACACGTTCAGCGACCCAGAGCCAGGCGACGTCGTCGTCTTCACGGGTCCGCGCCCGTGGACGGAGAACGACGTCCCGCTCGACACGTCGCAGGGGAGTCTCACCGACGTGTTCCAGGACTTCGGCTCGCTGGTCGGGCTCGCGCCGCCGGATGAGCGGGACTTCGTCAAGCGCATCATCGCCGTCGGCGGCCAGACGGTGCGCTGCTGCGACGGCAACGGCCGTGTCGTCGTCAACGGCCAGCCGCTCTACGAGCCCTACATCCACTGGTCATCGCCGTATGACCAGGAGCAGGACGAGTTCGGCCCGGTGAAGGTGCCGGACGGCACCGTGTGGGTCATGGGCGACAACCGCAACAACTCCAGCGACTCCCGCGTGCAGGGCGGCGGTGGCCCGAGTGGCGCCGTCCCTGTTGAGAACATCATCGGCAAGGCGCGGTTCATCGTGCTGCCACCGAGCCGCTGGGGCGCGGTCAGCGACTACAACCCGCAAGAGGGACTGCGGCTGCCCTGATCCAACACGCCTTGGTCGGACTCAGCGTCGCCGTTCGGCTACCGTAACCTGGCGCACGTGTCCGATGACGTAACTGACGACGACTACGGTAACCAGCCTGCCGATGATCCAGGACGTCGGCCTGCGCCACGCAAGAAGCGCTCGTTCTGGAAAGAGCTCCCGATCCTGATCGTGGTGGCGCTGCTGCTGACCTTCGTGATCCAGCAGTTCATCGCGCGGCCGTACATGATCCCTTCCGGGTCGATGGAACAGACGCTGCACGGCTGCACCGGTTGCACTCCGGACCGGGTGCTCGTCGACAAGATGGTCTACCGGTTCGGCGATCCCGAGCCGGGGGAGGTCGTGGTGTTCCGGGGGCCGGACTCGTGGCTTGAGGGCACCCAGACGTCGGACTCGGAGAACATCTTCGCCGGGTTCGTGCAGTACGTCGGGTCGCTTGTCGGGCTTGCGCCGCCGGACGAGCGGGACTTCGTCAAGCGCATCATCGCCCTTGGCGGGCAGACGGTGCGCTGCTGCGACAAGAACAACCGGGTCGTCGTCGACGGCGAGTCGCTCGACGAGCCCTACACCTACTACCCGCCAGGCACGCCGAAGGAGCAGCGGTCGTTCGAGCCGTTCACCGTGCCCGAGGGCATGATGTGGGTGATGGGGGACAATCGCAACAACTCAAGTGACTCGCGGGTACAGGGCCCGGTGCCAGTCGAGAACATCATCGGCAAGGCGCGGGTCATCGTGCTGCCGCCGAGCCGCTGGGACGTCATCAGCGACCACAACCCACAGCAGGAGGCGAGCGGGTGACGGTGACGGCGTTGCGTCCGGCGCGCGTGCCGATCCGGTACGACTCGGGGAGCTGGGGCCTGCAGGGCGCGCTCCATCGGTGCGGCCTCGGCCCGGTGGCCGGGGTCGACGAGGCAGGCAGAGGCGCGTGCGCAGGTCCACTCGTCGTCGCGGCCTGCGTCCTGCGGCCGGGGGATGGCGCCCGCTTCGCCGACCTGACCGACTCCAAGCTACTCACGCCCGCCGCGAGGAAGCGGATCTACGACCAGGTGCTGGCAAGGGCCGTCAGCTTCTCGGTCGTCGTCATCCCTGTCGACGAGGTGGACGCCGACGGCGTGCACGCGGCGAACATCGCTGGCATGCGGCGGGCGGTGGCGCGGCTGGACCGGCACCCCGGGTACGTGCTCACCGACGGATTCCGGGTGCCGGGGCTGACCGCGCCGAACGTGCCGGTAGCCAAGGGCGACCGGGTCGTGGCCTGCGTCGCGGCTGCCTCGGTGCTCGCCAAGGTCACCCGAGACCGGATCATGGTCGATCTGCACGATGAGTTTCCGATGTACGGTTTCGACGTGCACAAGGGCTACAGCACGGGCGATCACACCGCCGCGCTCAGCGAGCACGGACCGTGCGAGATGCACCGTTGGTCGTATGCCAATGTCGCCATTGCCGGGCGAGATCACGGCACGGCGGTGCCGAGGCGGGTGCTGCGGAGCGCCGCGTCGGTGCGCGCGGTGGCCTCAGGGGCGCTGCGCGCTGCCGAGGACGCCGTGAGTCAGAATGGACGAATCGTGGACGCGATAGCCGACCTGCAGGCGGGAGGGACACCAGCACGATGAGCGCGGAGGATCTCGAAAAGTACGAGACGGAGATGGAGCTCTCGCTTTACCGGGAGTACCGCGACATCGTCAGCCAGTTCACCTACGTCGTCGAGACCGAGCGGCGATTTTACCTGGCCAACGCGGTGGACGTGCAGGTACGCGACGCCGGCGGCGAGGTGTACTTCGAGGTCCGCATGTCCGACGCTTGGGTGTGGGACATGTACCGTCCCGCCCGCTTCGTGAAGAACGTCCGGGTGATCACGTTCAAGGATGTCAACGTCGAGGAACTGGACAAGCCGGACCTCCGGTTGCCGGAGGACGGCCCCTTCGGGGGCTGAGCGTTCTGGCACTAGCGCGGGTCTGATCGGGCCGCCGCTGCTGGTTAGCGCGCCGGGTTATCCACCGCGCTGAGTTATCCACAGCCGCGAATCCGGTCTGGTTTCGCACCCCATCGCCGCGTGACCGTGGTGTGGCCACACACGTTGGGTCACGAACTGGGGGTGGACGATGGCGGCCGACCGGCGCACCGGTGCCACGGCACGGCAGGAGCTGGGACGTGAGGGTGAGGACCTCGCGGCGCGCCACCTTGAGCGGCAGGGTTACACCGTGCTCGCGCGGAACTGGCGCAGCAGAGCGGGCGAGCTGGACATCATCGCATCGCAGGGTCAACTGCTGATCGTCTGTGAGGTGAAGACTCGTTCTGGTACGGGCTTCGGCACCCCGGCCGAGTCCGTCACCCGTACCAAGATCGCCCGCATCCGCAGGCTCACGCAGCAGTGGCAGTGCACGTACCACCGACCGTGGGGCCCCGTCCGGTTCGACGTGATCAGCGTGCTGTTCGACCAGGACGGCCAGGCGTGGCTGGCGCACATCGAGGGTGCGTTCTGATGCCGATCGCACGGGCGTGGTCCATGGCGCTGTTCGGGGTGCGCGGCATTCCGGTCGAGATCGAGGCGGACATCGGCGTCGGCCTGCCAGGCACGACGCTCGTCGGGCTGCCAGACACCGGGCTGCGGGAGGCGAAGGACAGGGTCCGGTCCGCCGTGCGCAACTCCGGCTGCGAGTGGCCAGCAAGGAAGGTGACGTTCGGGCTGTCCCCTGCGAACCTGCCGAAGGTCGGCTCCGCATACGACCTCGGCATCGCGCTGGCGGTGCTCGCGGCGGCTGGCACCATCCCCAGCGGGAAGCTCGTTGGCACCGTGTTGCTCGGCGAGCTGGCGCTCGACGGCAGGATCCGGCCGGTGCGCGGCGTGCTGCCGAGCGTGCTCGGTGCCCGCGACAACGGTCTGCGCCGGGCCGTCGTGCCGCTGGACACGCTCACCGAGGCCGGTCTCGTCGACGGCGTCGAGGTGCTCGGCGCCGGCAGCCTCGCCGAGGTGCTCGCCTGGTGCCGGGGCACCGTGACGTTGCGGTCCGCGCCAGAGCCGGGTGGGCAGGCGGAGCCCGAGGTCGCGGACCTCGCCGACGTCACAGGCCAGCCGGAAGCGCGCTGGGCGCTTGAGGTCGCCGCCGCTGGCGGACACCACCTACTGCTCATCGGCCCGCCCGGCGTCGGCAAGACGATGCTGGCTCGGCGGTTGCCAGGCCTGCTGCCGCCGCTGTCGACTGACGAGGCGCTTGAGGTGACGGCGGTGCACTCCGTCGACGGCTCCCTCGCGCCGGACGCGCCACTGGTGCGGACACCGCCGTTCATCGCGCCGCACCACTCCATCTCTGCGGCCGCGCTCGTCGGCGGCGGGGCGCAGCTCGCCGCGCCGGGCGCGGTCAGCAAGGCTCACCGTGGCGTGCTTTTCCTCGACGAGAGCTGCGAGTTCGGCGCCAACCGCCTTGAGTCGCTGCGCACCGCGCTCGAAGAGGGCGAGGTGCGGCTGGCCAGGGTGCGCGGCGTGGTGGAGTACCCGGCTCGCTTCCAGCTGGTGCTGGCGACGAACCCGTGTCCCTGCGCGCCACGCCGGGAGGCGGACTGCATCTGCTCGGCCGCGACGCGGCGGCGCTACCTGGGCAAACTCTCGGGGCCGCTGCTGGACCGAGTTGACATCACGGTGCCGATGCGCCCGGTCACTGCCATGCACGCCCATCTGGCTGAGCAACCGGAGACGACCGCGACGGTCCGCGAGCGGGTCGTGGCGGCGCGAGACCGCGCACGGCACCGGTGGGCCGAGCACGGGTGGGTCACCAACGCTGACGTCCCTGGCCCCTGGCTGCGCACCACGATCACCGCCGATACCGACGCGACCGCGCTGCTCGACCACGGGCTGCAGCGCGGGTTCCTCAGCGTGCGTGGCGCGGACAAGTGCCTGCGGCTCGCCTGGACGCTGGCCGACCTCGCCGGCCGCAGCGCGCCAGGTATGGACGAAGTCGCGGCGGCGATGGAGCTGCGGGACAGGACGGCGGCATGACCGACTTCGATGAGGTCCGGCTCGCCAGGGCCTACCTGCTCGGGGTCGCCGAGCCGCCCGCACCCGCTGTGGCCGCGCTGATCGCGGAGTGCGGTCCCGTCGAGGCCGCACGCCGGATCCGCAGCGGCACGGTGCCGGATGCCGTTGCCAAGGAGACGGCGGCACGCAGCGAACTCGGCGACCTGGGCGTCACCGACGCCGATCTGACGCGTGCCCAGGAAGCCGGGCTGCGGCTGATCATCCCGGAAGATGAAGAGTGGCCGCAGTGGCCGTTGCTGTCCCTGGGGGTGGCCGATGGACGCGGTGTCGCGGGCATGACCGGCCCCATCGCGCTGTGGGGACGCGGCCCTGCCCGGCTCGACGAGGCCTTCGACCGGGCGGTCACCATCGTCGGCTCCCGCGCGGCCACCGGCTATGGCGAACATGTCGCCGCCGACTGGGCCTACGCTCTGGCGCGGTCCGGCGTGACGGTGCTCTCGGGCGCGGCGTACGGCATCGACGGCGCCGCACACCGGGGCGCACTCGCGGCGGGCGGGGTGAGCGCGGCCGTTCTCGGCTGCGGGCTCGGCTCTGGCTATCCGGCCGGGCATGTCACGCTCCTGCGGCGAATCGCCGAGCGCGGCATCGTGGTGAGCGAGTACCCGTGTGCGGCACCGCCCGCACGACACCGGTTCCTGGTGCGCAACCGGCTGCTCGCCGCGTTGAGCGCGGGCACGGTCGTGGTGGAAGCCGACCGGCGCAGCGGCGCCCGCAACACGGCGGGCACCGCCGCCACGCTCGGTAAGGCGCTGATGGCGGTGCCTGGTCCACTCACGTCGCGCACCTCGTCCGGCTGCCACGAGATGCTCCGCTCCGGCGCCGCCAGGCTCGTCACGACAGCCGAGGACGTACTCGAAGACGTCGGCAGGCTCGGCATCGACCTGGCCAGGCCCGCCGACAGACCGCGCAGGGGCACCGACCGGCTCAGCGGTGACGCGCTGCGGGTGCATGAGGCGCTGCTCCCGCGCGCTGGCCGGTCGGTGGAGCGGATCACCGCCGAGTCAGGCGTACCCGCGCCGAAGGCTCGCGCGGTGCTGTGCGCGCTGGAGCTCGACGGCCTCAGCCAGCGCTGCGAGGCCGGGTGGCGGCGTGGCTCTGGTCGCGGAGGGCGCGACACGGGCTGACGGTGCTTGACGACGCGGGCCCGCTCGCGCAGCGTCAACACCATGGCGAGGGAAGGAGGGAACGGGCGTGCTCGCGCCCCCGGCCAAGCGGCGTTGCGGGCGGCGCTGCCGCGTGCGACGGCGACGATCGTCACGGACTACGAGCGCCACCTCAGCGCGGAGCGAGGACTGTCCCCGCACACGGTGCGCGCCTACCTCGGTGACGCCGTGTCGTTGCTCGCGCGGTTTCATGGGGTGAGTGTCCCGGACGACACCAGCCGCGAGCGTGCGCACGGAACCAGCCGCGAGCGTGCGCACGGAACCAGCGGCGAGCGGACGAGCGTCTCGCGCGACCCCAGCGGCCAGCGGGTGGATGAGAACAGAGACGAGCGGGCCCACGGCCGGCGCGAGGAGCGGTTGCCTGGCAGCTGCGAGGAGCGGGTGCCGGACGATGCCGATCTCACCGGGCTGGACATCGGCGAGATCCGGAGCTGGCTGTCCGCACAGCACGCCGCGGGCATCAGCAGGTCCACGTTGTCGCGGCGGACGGCGTCCGTGCGGACGTTCACCGCATGGGCGCATCGGGCCGGTCACCTCGACACCGATCCCGGCGTGCGCGTGCTCGCACCGCGCCCCCGGCGGACGCTGCCCGCAGTGCTCAGCGCGGATCAAGCGGGAACGCTGCTGCGCGCATCCGGCACGGCCGCGGCCGAGCAGGACCCGGTGGCGTTGCGAGACAACGCGATTCTGGAAACGCTGTACGCGACGGGCATCAGGGTGGCGGAAGTCTGCGGTCTCGATCTCGACGACATCGACTTTTCGGTGCGCCTGCTGCGGGTGCTCGGTAAGGGAGGAACGGAGCGCATGGTGCCGTTCGGGGAGCCAGCCGCTGCGGCGCTACGGGGGTGGCTTGAGCACGGCAGACCCACGTTGATGGCAGATCGTGTCGCACCCCAGGCTGCGTCCGCGGCTAGGTCTGCGGATGAGTCTGCGGACCAGCCCCGGGACGCAAACCAGGGCTCACGGAGGGTAGCGGGCGATGCCGTGTTTCTCGGCGCACGCGGTGGCCGCATCGGCCAGCGAACGGTCCGCAGGATCGTGCACGCCGCGGTCGGCACCGTGCCTGGTGCGGCCGATATGGGCCCGCACGGACTGCGGCACTCCGCAGCGACGCACCTGCTCAACGGCGGGGCTGACCTTCGCAGCGTTCAGGAGTTACTTGGTCACGCTACGCTAGCCACCACCCAGCTCTACACTCATGTGACCGTCGAGCGGCTGAAGGCGATACATGACCGAACCCATCCCCGAGCGTGACGACCGCATCGGTGACGAGGCGGCGTCCCGAGCTGTCGAGACGGCCATGAACCCGGCCGCGACTACGGCGCCGGGCCACGCCGAGGTACCGCCCGACCAGCCCGCGACAGATCGGAACGGACACATCGACACCGGCACTCCCACCGCTGACATCGACGAGCTGTGGCGTGAGTACGTCCGCTCGCCGAATCGGGCGCTGCGCGACCGGTTGGTGCTGCACTATGCGCCACTGGTGAAGTACGTCGCGGGCAGGGTCGGTACCGGATTGCCGACGCACATCGACACCGGAGACCTGATCGGCTCGGGCGTGTTCGGTCTCGTCGACGCCATCGAGAAGTTCGACCCCGACCGGGGATGGAAGTTCGAGACGTACGCGATGCAGCGCATCCGCGGCGCCATCCTGGACGACCTGCGCTCGCAGGACTGGGTGCCCAGGGTGGTGCGCAGCAGGGCGCGGGAGGTCGAACGCGCGCTGGAACGCCTCGGTGCGCGGCTGCACCGCACCCCGACCGACGTCGAACTCGCCGACGAACTCGGCTACACCGTCAGCGAACTTCGCGATCTCTACGGCCAGTTGCGGCTGACAAGCGTCGTCGCGCTGGAGGAGCTGATCGGCGCTGGCCGCGAGTCCGGCTCGCTGGTCGACGCCCTGCCGGACGACGACGCGATCGACCCCGTTTCGGTGCTGGTCGACAGGGACAACCGCAGGCAGCTTGCCGACGCGATCGCCCAGCTCGCCGAGCGGGACCGGATCGTGGTCAGCCTTTACTACTTCGAGAGCCTCACGCTCGCCGAGATCGGCAAGGTACTCGGCGTGACCGAGTCGCGAGTAAGTCAGCTGCACACCAGGGCGGTGCTGCGGCTGCGCGCCAAGCTGACCGAGCAAGCCGGGGTTTGACCGAGGAAGCCGGAGTCTGATCGGTCGACCGGCCTGACCGGGCGAACCGCCTGATGGCGAACCGCCTGATGGGCGAACCGGCCTTCCGAGCGACCGGCCTGATGGCGAACCGCCTGATGGTGCGCTCGCCGGTTGGCGCGAAGCGGCGTCGGCCGACGGGATACGTCCCAGGCGGCGGTGCGCGGCTCACTCCGGCCATGGTTTCAACCGGATCGTGGTGTGCGCGGCCAGTAGTGGCAGCGGGTTGAGGTACTCCGGTGGTGCCGTGCCTCTGCGGACACCCCAGTGCAGGCAGGCTGGCACGCAACCGGAGTGGCCGCGTTGCAGCGTACCGATCCGCTGGCCCGCGTAGACCTGCTCGCCCGCCGTCACCGTCGGTTTCACCGGCTCGTACGTGGTGCGCAGGAGCTGATGGTCAATGGAGACGACGCCCCGGCCAGCGAGCTTCCCCGCGAAAACCACCACGCCCGCGCCCGCGGCGTACACCGGCGTGCCCGGCGGCGACACGAGGTCGATGCCCCGGTGGCCGGGTCCGAATGGGGAGAGCGGTGCGTCGAACGGCCGGCCGACGTCGGGCCTGCCCGGCAACGGCCAGTCGAACCGGGGCGGATCGGATCGGGACGGTCCGGATCTGGACGGACCGGATCGAACGGACTCGAAGCCGTCCCGCGAGGCCGCCGAGGCAGCATCAACGGCGATGGCGGCCTTCGGGGCAAACACCCCGGTGGTAGATGCCGTCGGCAGGGTCGCCGCTGGAAGCAGCGCCAACACACCGAAGGCCAGCAGTACCAGGGCACGCGGCGGTGTGCGCGGTCGTCGTGTCGCCATGCTCGATACCGTGTACCGCCACAGCCCGCAACGGCAGGTTCACGGGCAAATGGGGATAACTCCGCGTCCCGATGGCACCATCGGCAGGTCAGGCGGCGACACGTGCGGGGGATTGGGGACAACCCGGAGGCCTATCCGCTGCTCATGGGCCGTGACGACCCGCGTACACTGGCCCATGCAGTCCGCATCACGCGGATTGACTTCGCGTGCGCGTGCGCGGTCCGGCGGGTGTTGACACACCCAGGCTGGCCACGGCGTCCTGCGGTCCCCGAGGAAAACCGAGGGGTCAGGGCACCGGCACCGCACCAGGGCGGCTGACCACCCGGCAGCCGCGACAACCGACATCGGCGGTGCGCAGGCCGCACCGCCACTACGCCAAAGAGGTGCTTTCGGTCATGGCCGTCGTCACCATGAAGCAGCTCCTGGACTCCGGTGTGCACTTCGGGCACCAGACCAGGCGCTGGAATCCCAAGATGAAGCGCTACATCCTCACCGAGCGCAACGGCATCTACATCATCGACCTGCAGCAGACGCTGACCTACATCGACAAGGCGTTCGAGTTCGTCAAGGAGACGGTCGCGCACGGCGGGTCGATCCTGTTCGTCGGCACGAAGAAGCAGGCGCAGGAGGCC
>WHUD01000669.1:225-512 GCA_009377385.1 Actinophytocola sp. | reverse complement strand
CGAGGACGTCGCCGCGGGATTTCTGCCCGCGATCGGCACTGTGCAAGCGTTCCGGGTGCCGCGGTTGTCAGGGGTGCGGGTTGACGCGGGCGTGACGGAGGGATCCGAGGTCGGGGTGCACTACGACCCGATGCTCGCCAAGATCATCGCACATGCACCGACAAGGGACGAGGCATGCCGGCGCCTGGCACGGGCGTTGAACGAGAGTCGAGTGCATGGGGTGGTGACTAACCGCGAGCTGCTGGTGGGAATCCTGCGGGAACCGGAGTTCCGGGCCGGTGACATCG
>WHUD01000669.1:0-215 GCA_009377385.1 Actinophytocola sp. | reverse complement strand
GGCGCTCGCCAAGCGCTGGCACCATCCGGATGCGGACTACCTCCACGCCGTCGCCGCCGCCGTCGCCGGGCAGACCAAACGGCGAGCCGAAGCCGCCGTGCTGACCACCGTGCCGACGGGCTGGCGAAACGTTCCCAACGGCCCGCAGCTTGCGACGTTCTCGGCTGACGGCGTTGAGCTCGACGTGCGCTACCAGTTGACGGGTACTGCGCTTT
>WHUD01000668.1:278-512 GCA_009377385.1 Actinophytocola sp. | reverse complement strand
GTGGTGGAGCATCCGACCCTCCTGGACTTACGGTTAGACCATTTTACCGGGCATGGAGAGGCGCATTCAACCCCCTCACGTCACGGCGTCGGCTCGGAACGCCTCCCCGTTCCGAGCCGACGCCGTCAACCCCCGGTTCTAGCCCGTCTCGAACGCCTTCTCCAGCAGCGCCTTGTACTGCGGGGACACGTCGAGCACGCCGGTGGTGATCCGCTTGGCCTCGTCACCGGGCGT
>WHUD01000668.1:0-268 GCA_009377385.1 Actinophytocola sp. | reverse complement strand
GGAAGTCCGGGTTCTCGCTGGCGGCGGCGAAGGCGTCCTCAAGGGCGGCCAGCGAGTCCTCGGGCACGCCCGGCGGGGCCCACACCATGCGCCCCATGCGCTGCATGTCGAGGTGAGCCTCGGCCAGCGCCCTATTCTCGCCGGTGAGGCCCAACTCGGTCAGCGCCGGGATGTCGGGCAGGTTCTCGGTGTCCCGCGTCTCCCCGATGATGAGCAGCGGCCGGTAGTCGTCCGCCTCGATGCCGTCCAGCCGCGAGGACACCGTGCC
>WHUD01000667.1 GCA_009377385.1 Actinophytocola sp. | reverse complement strand
CCTGGCCACAGCAGCATCACGCTCCGCCGCCGCTGCTGCGGCCTCGTGTCGTGCTATCTCCGCCTGACGCTCCGCGGCCACCACACTCTCGTCTCGGTCGTCAAGCTGGACGAGCCTGCCTCCCACCACGACGGCGATGAGCAGCGCCGCGGCGAGCGCGAGGAACCCGAGCCCGGAGCCCGACTGTGTCACTTCGCCGCCCCGTTGAGCGCGCGCTGCACCGTCCGCACCGACACGTCGAGCCGGTCGGCCATCTGCTGCTGCGTCAGGGTCGGGGACTCGGCGCGGAGCTTGGCGACGCGCAACCGGCTGTCGTCCTTGGCTGTCGTCTGCCGCGGTTTGGGTGGCGTGTCGTGTCGTGTCGTCTGGCGGCGGGCCTGACGTGCCGCCTGCGCCTCGGCAGTCTGCCTTCTGACGCGGCGCTCCTGCACGACGACCTTGTATGCGACGGTCATGCTCAGCGGCGGCAGGATCCACGGCAGCGCCTGCGCCGCGTGCGCCAGGTCAGCGGG
>WHUD01000666.1 GCA_009377385.1 Actinophytocola sp. | reverse complement strand
ACCGCGACATCGATCGCCTATATTACTGGGCGAATCCCGGCGACCGCAGACTCTCTTATCCGACCTGACCACCAACAGAGTGACCCACGACCTCGTCCTGAACACTGTCCACGACACAAACCTCCAGGTCAGCCCCAAGACGACGCACTCAGACCCTGGGGAACGTATGTTCGATTCATGCGTCATGGTGAGCTGTTCGTTTGCGCAACAGTCGAGGTAAGCCGTCGACGGCGCGGGTAGTGACGCGTGCGTGTCGAGGGCGTATCGACCACTACACCAAGTCCTTCACCAGCGGAAACGCCTGCCGTTGGTATCCTGACTTCCGCAGAATGTAGGCAGTTTCGGCCGGTTGGCGAGGCGTTGGTGCTGGTCACAGCGTTGTGGGTAGACCCAGGGCTCTGGACATAGATCAGTCGCGTGATTCCACGGTTGGTTGAAATCGCGTTACCAGATTGACGAAAGTGGTTATCCATATCAGTGCAGCGACCACAACATGTCGTGTCTGATCAATCC
>WHUD01000665.1 GCA_009377385.1 Actinophytocola sp. | reverse complement strand
CCGGAGTACAAGCGACGGTGGGCCACCGAGGGGTGGGACGCCATGCAGGACAAGGCCCTTCGTTCCTGGTTGCTGGATCGGATGGAGGCGCGGGAGTACTGGTTCGACGCCAACGGGCGGCCCGCGCTCACCACGCCTTCGCAGCTCGCGGACGCGCTCGCGCGGGATGAGGAGTTCGTGTCCGTGGCCAATATCTACGCGCCGCGGGCGGAGCTGGGCGCGCTGGTGCGGGAACTGCTCGCCGAGGAGCACGTGCCGGGCGTTGCCGCGTTGCGCTACAAGCCGTCCGGGATGAAGAAGCGTGCCGACTGGGAGCACGTTTGGGACCTGCAGCGGCAGGAGGACGCCGCGCCCGACGAGCCCGCCAAGCGCCGGATCCGCGAGAGCATCCCGACGCCGCCGAAGTACACCTCGGCCGACTTCCTGCGGCCGTCGTACTGGCGGGCGCGCGGCAAGCTTGACGTGCCGAAGGAGCGGTTCATCTCCTACGGTGCCGTCAACACCCTCAATCCG
>WHUD01000664.1 GCA_009377385.1 Actinophytocola sp. | reverse complement strand
GGCCATCGGTTCCCTTCGCCTGATGCTCCTCGCCCATGGTGCCAGGCGCCGTAGATGGCGTGCCCCCGCCGTGCGGGCGCGTCGCCACCGTCGACCAGAATGGCCAGGATGGTCAGCCGCCGCACGCTGCTCGGTGCCACTGCCGGCTCACTCGTCACGGGAGCGGCCTGCCTCGGGCTCATCGAGGCTGCAGTGCTGCCCGGCAGAGCACCGCTGCGCAGGACGCTCGGCATGGACGGGCCGGACACGCCGCTGCCCGACACCGAGGGCGGCCCATCGGTCGCGGGGGAGTTCGGGTCCGCCGCCCGCGGTGGCAAGACCGTGCGATGGCGCGCCGCGTACCCACCCGGCATGGTGGCGAGCGCGCAGCTGCCCGTCGTCATCGCCCTGCACGCCGAGGACGGCGACCATCGCTTCCCCTTCGACACGCTCGGCGCCGACCGCTACCTGGCCGAGGTCGACCCGGACGACCAGCCGCACCTCTACCCGTGCCGCAGCCTGCTCGACGCGGGT
>WHUD01000663.1 GCA_009377385.1 Actinophytocola sp. | reverse complement strand
CGGCCCGGCGTTTCGCTGTTCCGTCTCAATTTCCGTCTCAGTTGCTCCCTTTACCGCTCCCTCTTGGCGACGGAATGGCCTTGAACGGCAGCGACACTGGCAGCGATTCCGGCCGGGACGAAGAGCAGACCGACCGATGCCAGGGAGACCACAGTGCCCGCCCACCACAAGATGGTTCCTCCGATCAGCGTTCCCTCGGCCACATGGCCTCGCCGGGCACCAGCAACGGCAACGAACCCTAGGACGACCGCAAGCGCCATCATGCACAGAAGAAAGAGAGTCGCCGGTAGTTCCAGCGAAACGCGGACGGCCGATGGTGAGTCCGAGACGCACGTAGGCGCATCCGCGCCGACGAACTCACACCGCGCACCTGCGCTAGACGCCAATGGAACGAACAGCACAACTCCTGCGGCGGCGAGCCCGAGCACGATCGTTGCCACGCCCGCGACAAGCAGCCGCCGGTCTGCCGATCCTCTGGCCTTCACACAATCACTGTCCTCGCTGCCAACAGCAC
>WHUD01000662.1 GCA_009377385.1 Actinophytocola sp. | reverse complement strand
TAAGATCCGGATGGCAGGCGGCGAGGAACCGTGCGAAGTGCGCCAGTCGTGTGGCCAGGCTGCTGACCGTCTTGGGTGCGCAGGTGGCCCTCTTGCGCTCCAGATAGGCGACGAAGCTCGTGCGGAGCGCGTCGGGCACGCCGGTCATGCGCTGCTGCCACGGCTGCGGCGCCAGGGCCGGCGGTGCGGGGCTGGCCAGCACACCGAGGTGGAACAGCACCTGCCGGGCGGTGTGCAGCGCGCCGCGGTAGTGCTTCCACCCCGCGCCGGTGCGCGTCTGACGGTCCCGGCACGCCGCGATCAGCTCGCCGAGGTCGTCCTCGCACAGCTCGTCCACAGCGTGGCCGGTCTGGACGAGCAGCCGCGCGATGATCTGCGAGGCCACCGCGGAGGCCTGCCGCTGGGTGAACCCCAGCTCCCGCGCCGCGGCGAGGATCCGCTCGCGGTTGCGCCGCGCGTCGGCGCGCTCCCGCGGCGCCCCGGATATCGGCAGCTCGCGCGCCATCACCCGCAGT
>WHUD01000661.1 GCA_009377385.1 Actinophytocola sp. | reverse complement strand
AACGCGAAGGTCACCGGGCGCTCCGTGGCCTGCCTACCAGCCAACGTGTAGGCCACGACGAACACCTCGGCCTTGGGCCGGTGGCCGTCGAACGTGCCGTCGGTGAAGCTCTCCTCCCGCAGGACGATCCGTCCCGCGGTGGCCGTGTAGGCCAATTCCTGCCCGTCGACGGTGACCGTGTGCGCGGTCGTCACCAGATCGTCAACCGGCTCGACATCGCCGGTATCGGCCGGTCCGTCGCTGTCTTGTTCCTCCTCTGCGGTCATCCCCGCGACCCTAGTGCGCCGTAACGCCCCTCGATGGGGGATTGACTGTAAAGATTTCACCGACACACTGGGGAGGTCGTGAGCATTGTTCGGGCGATCGGCTACGGCTGGCCGTGCTGCGCGGGGGGTGCAGCACGCCATGCCTGCCGTATTCGCCACAGCAGGCCGCGTCGCGGGGCGAGCAGCCGGGCGAGCACGAAGCAGCCCACCGTCGCCAGCCCGATCATGCCGGAAATCGAGGCGTCATAACG
>WHUD01000660.1 GCA_009377385.1 Actinophytocola sp. | reverse complement strand
CACCATGATCTCCCAGGTCAGCCGCCTGGGCAACGACCGGTGGGGCGAGATCCGGGAGCTGGACCTGAACCCGGTGCTGGTGCTGCCGCACGGGCAGGGTGCCGTCCCGGTGGACGCGCTCGTGGTCACGGGCTGATGAGGGTCATCAGGCGGCCACCACTACGAATCGCACGTGGCCCGTGCTGCCCGCCCCGCCCGGGGTGTGCGTCCGGGTCTCATGCTTCCCGACGACAGACCGAGGCCGCGAAACAGGAGGCGACCGATGCTCGAGATCACGGAACTGCGCAAGACCTTCCGGGCGCGACGAAACGCCCCGGAGCGTGACGTCGTCGCGATCGACAACCTGTCCGTGACGGTCGGGCAGGGCGACTTCTTCACCCTGCTCGGTCCGTCCGGCTGTGGAAAGACCACCACGTTGCGGGCGGTGGCGGGGCTGGAGCTGCCGGACTCGGGAGAGATCCGGGTGGGCGGTCGGGTCCTGCACTCCACCGCCCAAAAGGTCTTTCTTCGGGCCAAC
>WHUD01000065.1 GCA_009377385.1 Actinophytocola sp. | reverse complement strand
CCTGGCGCAACGCGACGCGCTGACCTGCACAACTGCATCGATATGGATATGCCCTATCAATAATGCCAAGTCAGTTGGCGAAACTTCTACACGCGGTTGAGAGTGAGAGGGCGTTCTTCAAACAGCGTTCATTCGCACTCCGTCGGTGGGCAGCCGGGGTTGGTGATCCCGTACTCACGCGGGCTGGCGTTGAGCTATCTGGTTATGTGCGTAGCCGCGTTTGCTTTGTTCCTGTTCGTCGCCGTCGTAGCCGTGATCGTGGTGGTGGGTGATCCGGACGCTGCCATGGTGATCACGATGGCCGTATCGCTCGGCTTTGCCGGCTACCTGGGGTGGACACTGGTTGAGATGAGCCGAAAGCGACTGCTCCGTGGCGACGTGGTCCTGACCAAGCAAGGCGTGTGGCACCGCTCTTGGGCTTTCGAGTCATATCAACCGTGGGACGGCACGGCCTCGGTCTCACCGGGGGATATGAAAGGTCAGCTGATCACCCTCGCCCGGGTCAGCAACTCGCAACCTCACATCGTTCGACGATCGCGCATCTGGAATCAACCCGAGTACAAACTTGCTCCGCATACGGCGATCAGGGGCTTGTACCTGGCTGTCGACCCTGCGCTTGCGTTACATGCGCTGCGCTTCTATCACGAGAACCCGGCCGCGCGTGCAGAGCTGGGCACCGAAGCCGCAGTCCGGCGTTTGCAGGCCGGGGGCGTTTGAGGTGAGGAACGGGAGCGGCCCTCCACGAGCTTGGTCACCCGTAGCCGCATGACGGGCTGAACACGGCCTGAGAGCGCCGTCAGGCGAATCACGAATACATCGTGAACCAGATCGCGATGTAGTGCGTCAGCGCCGCGACGGCGGTGAAGGCGTGAAAGACCTCGTGGTAGCCGAACACCTCGGGCCGCAGCCGTGGCCAGCTCGTGGCATAGCAGATGCCGCCGATGGTGTAGAGCAGCCCGCCGACCAGCAGCAGCACCAGCGCCGTCACCCCGGCGTTGTCCAGCAGCTCCGGCAGCACGAACACCGCGACCCAGCCGAGGGCGACGTAGATCGGCACGCCGAGCCAGCGCGGCGCGCCTGGCCAGAACAGCTTCAGCGTCATCCCGGCGACCGCGCCGCCCCAGACGACGCCGAACACGCTCCAGCCGGTCGTCGGCGACATCGCCAGCAGCGTGAACGGCGTGTAGGTGCCGGCGATGAACACGAAGATCATCGAGTGGTCCAGCCGCTTCATCCAGGTGTAGACGCGGTGGCTGGTCCAGGTGCGCCGGTGGTAGAGCGCGCTCACCCCGAACATCCCGAGCACCGTCACGACGTAGACAGACGTCGCAAGCGCGGCGAGGCCGGACACCGTCGACGCGGCGAGCGAGATCAGCGTCGCGCCGGCGGCGAGGGTGGTGAAGAACGACCAGAAGTGAATATGACCGCGCAGCCGGGGACGTTGTGCCGCGGCCTGCAGGTGGTCGAGAACGGAGGAGCCGGTGTCCGTCGCAGCACTCACAACACTCAGATTACGTGACAACGCGCCGTCGTCCAGCGGCTAGTAGTGGGCGTCACGCGGCGTGGCCAGATTGCGTAGGCTGCCGCTGTGAGTCTTCGTTCGTACCTGTCACACATCGTGTACGGCGCCTACGGGCGTCGGCTGATCCAGCAACGCCAGGGCAGGACACCGCGGCACATCGCGGTGCTGCTTGACGGCAACCGGAGATGGGCGCGCGAGGCCGGGTTCACGGACGTCAGCCAGGGCCACCTCGTCGGGGCGCGCAAGATCGAGCAGCTGCTGAGCTGGTGCGAGGAAGCCGACGTCGAAGTCGTCACGCTGTTCCTGCTTTCCACCGACAACCTCAACCGCGACCCGCACGAGGTCGGCCCGCTCCTTGAGATCATCGGTGACGTCGTCGACGAGCTCGCCGAGCCCAACGAGCACTGGCGGCTGCGCATCGTCGGCGCGCTGGACACGCTGCCGGAGAAGGTCGGGACCCGGCTGTCGGAGGCCGCCGCGCGCACGTCCGGTCGCGACGGCATGGAGGTCAACGTCGCGGTCGGCTACGGCGGCAGGCAGGAGATCGCCAACGCCGTTCGCAGGCTGCTGCAACACCACGCCAGCGAGGGCACCACGATCACCGAGCTCGCCAAGATCCTCGACGTCGACCACATCTCGGAGCACCTCTACACCTCGGGTCAGCCGGACCCCGACCTGATCATCAGGACGTCGGGGGAGCAGCGGCTGTCCGGGTTCCTGCTGTGGCAGTCGGCGCACTCGGAGTTTTACTTCACCGACACGTATTGGCCCGCCTTCCGACGAGTGGACTTTTTGCGCGCGTTGCGTGATTTCGCGTGGCGGCAACGCCGGTTCGGGTCCTGATCACAGCCGTGATCGATACTGTCGGTGGGTAACTGGCGACTGACAGTCGGGTTGCGATTCACCGAATCACCTGTGTGGCAGCCTGGGCGATCACGCCAGTTTTCGGTAACTTCCGAAGTGACGGCTCGATCTGAGTACCGGACCGTCCCGGGAGGCCCTGGTCATGGCTGATGTTGGTGGAGCGGAGATCCCGCTCACGACACAGAAGCGGGGGCCGGCACCCGGCCCTTGTGGGGATAGCGCCTGACCTGCGCGTCAGGCGACGAACCACCAAAAGGGCGGTGCCCGGCCAACGCGACAGCGGAGCGCGGTGCCGCGCTCCAAGGGAGAAGCCGTGACTGAGCAGCGTTCGTCCCGCAAGGCCACCACCCGTTCGGGTGGTCGCACCGCAGGATTCGAGGCCCCGTCAGACTCACCCCCCACAGCGGTTTCGGGCAAAATCTTCGTGCTTGACACGTCCGTGTTGCTGTCCGACCCGTGGGCTATCACCCGATTCGCCGAGCACGCCGTCGTGCTGCCGCTTGTGGTGATCAGTGAGTTGGAAGGCAAGCGCCACCACCCGGAACTGGGGTGGTTCGCGCGGGAGGCGCTGCGGTTACTCGACGACCTTCGGCTGACCCACGGCCGCCTCGACCAGCCGGTTTCCACCGGCGAATCGGGCGGCACGCTGCAGGTGGAGCTGAACCACTCCGATCCGACCGTGTTGCCTGCGGGTTTCCGCGCCGACAGCAACGACCACCGCATCCTTGCCTGCGCGCTGAACCTCGGCGCGGAGCACGGCGACGTCACGCTGGTGACCAAGGACATCCCGCTGCGGGTGAAGGCGGGCGCCGTCGGGCTCACCGCGGACGAGTACCGGGCACAGGAGGTCGTGTCGTCCGGCTGGACCGGCATGGGCGACGTCGACGTCCCGCAGGAGGCCATCGACGCGCTGTTCGCCGACGGCAGCTTCGACCCGGCCGACTTCGGCAGGTCGGACGTCGCGGAGTGGCCGTGCCACACCGGGCTCCGGCTGCTCGCCGGGACGTCGAGTGCGCTGGGCAGGGTCAACGCCGACAAGCGCGTGCAGCTCGTGCGTGGCGACCGGGAGGCGTTCGGCCTGCACGGGAGGTCGGCGGAGCAGCGGATCGCGCTTGACCTGCTGCTCGACCCCGATGTTGGCATCGTCTCACTCGGCGGGCGCGCCGGGACCGGCAAGTCCGCGCTCGCGCTGTGCGCCGGGCTGGAGTCGGTGCTGGAACGCCGCCAGCACCGCAAGGTCGTGGTGTTCCGGCCGGTCTACGCCGTCGGCGGGCAGGAGCTCGGCTACCTGCCTGGCAGCGAGAACGACAAGATGCAGCCCTGGGCGCAGGCGGTGTTCGACGTCCTCGGCGCTCTGGTCAGCCAGGACGTGCTGGACGAGGTCTTCGACCGGGGCATGCTCGAGGTGCTGCCGCTGACGCACATCCGTGGCCGGTCGCTGCACGACTCGTTCGTGATCGTCGACGAGGCGCAGTCGCTGGAGCGCAACGTGCTGCTCACGGTGCTGTCCCGGCTGGGGATGGCGTCGCGGGTGGTGCTCACCCACGACGTCGCGCAGCGCGACAACCTGCGGGTCGGCCGCCACGACGGCGTCTCGGCGGTGATCGAGAAGCTCAAGGGCAACCCGCTGTTCGCGCACCTCACGCTGACCCGCTCGGAGCGATCACCGATCGCGGCGCTTGTCACTGAGCTGCTTGAGGACCACGGGTAAGCCGTCCGCTGGTGACGCGCGGCTCCCCGCGCGTCACCAGCCGCTCGGCAGTGCCGTGCCTTCTGCGTAGCCCGCCATGGACTGCACGCCGACGATCGCGCGCTCGTGGAACTCCGGCAGCGACCGCGCGCCCGCGTAGGTGCAGGCCGAGCGCACGCCGGAGCAGATGGCGTCCAGCAGGTCCTCCACGCTGGGCCGAACCGGGTCCAGCGCCATCCGCGACGTCGAGATGCCCTCCTCGAACAGCGCCTTACGGGCCCGGTCGAACGCCGACTCGGTGCGGGTCCGCGCGCTGACCGCCCGCTTGGACGCCATGCCGAACGACTCCTTGTACGGCTTGCCCTGCTCGTCGTAGTGCAGGTCGCCGGGCGATTCGTAGGTGCCTGCGAACCAGGAGCCGACCATCACCGCCGACGCCCCTGCCGCCAGGGCCAACGCGACGTCGCGTGGGTGGCGCACGCCGCCGTCCGCCCACACGTGCCCGCCCAGCTCGCGGGCGGCCTCGACGCACTCGGCGACGGCGGAGAACTGCGGCCTGCCGACGCCGGTCATCATGCGCGTGGTGCACATCGCGCCTGGCCCGACGCCGACCTTGACGACGTCCGCGCCCGCGTTGATCAGGTCACGCGCGCCCTGCGCGGTGACGACGTTGCCCGCCACCACGGGCACGCGCGGTTCCACCGAACGGACGGCCTTGAGCGCGGACAGCATCTTGTCCTGGTGGCCGTGCGCGGTGTCGACAACGAGGGCGTCGATGCCAGCGTCCAGCAGCGCCCGCGCCTTGGCCGCGACGTCGCCGTTGACGCCGATGGCCGCGCCGATCCGCAGCGCACCGTTCGCGTCGACCGCAGGGGTGTAGAGCTCCGTGCGCAGCGCCGCGACCGGCGTCAGGACGCCGGCCATCCGGCCGTCGGCGTCCACCCCGATGGCGAGCGGGCTGCCGTGGGCGTGCAGCTGGTCGAACACCTCACGCGGCGGGGTGTCCAGCGGTACCACCACGGGCGGCGGCTCGGCGACGTCGACCAGCCGGGTGAATCGGTCGACGCCCTGGCACGCCTCGTCGCGGACGATCCCGGTCGGGCGGCCGTCGGCGTCGGCGATGACGACCGCGCCGTGCGCGCGCTTGCCCGCGAGGTTGACCGCGTCGACAACGGCGTCGCCTTCGTTCAGCACCAGCGGGGTGTCCCAGCGGGTGTCGCGGTGCTTGACCCAGCTCACGATGTCCGCCACGGCGCTCGGATCGACGTCCTGCGGCAGCATGACCAGCCCGCCCCTGCGGGCCACGGTCTCGGCCATGCGCTTGCCCGCGACCGCGGTCATGTTCGCCACGACGATCGGGATCGTGCCCCCGGTGCCGTCCACGGTTGCGAGGTCGACGTCGAAGCGCGACTCCACCGCCGACGCGGACGGGACGAGGAACACCTCGTCGTAGGTCAGGTCATGCGTGGGACTTTGTCCGTTCAAGAACTGCACGGCACTACGCTACGTCGTTTGGGTGGCGGCCCGCACGGCGCGGGGCTTAGCGCAGCAGCGCGCGGACGGCGTCGATGGTGTCGGCGTCCGTGGGGGCCTTGTCCGGGCGGTAGCGCAGCACCCGCGCGAACCGCAGCGCGATACCGCCGGGGTAGCGGGTCGACGTCTGCACGCCGTCCAGTTCGATCTCCACGACAAGCGAAGGGCGGACGTAGACCGTTGAGCTGGTGCGGCGGGTCTCGATGCGTTGGAACTCGGCGGTCTGCCACGCCAGCAGCTCGTCGGTGAGGCCTTTGAACGTCTTGCCGACCATGACGGGCGGGCCGCCGTCCGGGTCGCGGGCGCCGAGGTGCAGGTTGGACAGCGACCCGGTGCGCCTGCCGTGGCCCCACTCCGCGCCGAGCACGATCAGGTCGATGGTGTGTACGGGTTTGACCTTCAGCCACGCGTTGCCGCGCCCGCCGCGTACGGCGTGCCCAGGTCCTTCGCCATGACGCCCTCGTGGCCCGCGTCGAGGGCGTCATTGAGCAGCCGCTCGGGCTCCTCCGGGTCGATCGCGCCGGGCATGATGTGCTCGCCCGCCACCTGGTGCAGGGCTTCGCGGCGGTGTCGCAGCGGCTCGTCCAGCAGGTCGGCGCCGTCGAGGTGCAGGCAGTCGAAGAAGTACGGCCGCAGCAGCAGCGCGTGCACCTGCTCCTCCCGTGTCGCGCCGAACCGCGCCTGCGTCTCCTGGAACGGGCGGGGCCTGCCGTCGTCCGTTAGCGCCAGCGTCTCGCCGTCAAGCACCACTGATCGGCACGGCATCGCGCGCACGACGTCGACCAGCTCGCCGACGTGCTGGGTGATGTCCCGCAGCGTGCGGGTCCAGACGCGCACGTCGTCGCCCTCGCGGTGCACCTGGATGCGTGCGCCGTCCATCTTGTACTCGACAACGGCCGAGCCGAGCTGGGCCAGCGCGTCGGTGAGTGATTCGGCCGGGGAGGCCAGCATCGGCCGGATCGGCCTGCCGAGTTCGAGCCGGAACTCCGCGAGCGCCGCTGAGCCGCCGGTCATCGCGGCCTCCGCTGTGGCGGGCAGTCTGCCGGAGAGCATGAACGCGCGCCGCACCGCGTCGCCGCTGACCTCGGCCGCCGCTGCGATGCCGTCCACCATGACGCCTTCCAGCGCGCCCTGGCGCAGCTCACCGGTGATGAGCTGGAACAGGAACCGGTGCTCCTGTTCGGTGGTCTTGCCGAGCAGTGTGGTCAGGACCTCGGTGCGCCTGGCGGCGGAGCCAGCGCCGGTGGTGGCGGCCAGTTCGGTGAGTGCGGCGTTGACGTCGGACAATTCAAGTGAGGGCATATCCATATCGATGCAGTACCTTCGCCAGGACCGGTGCCCGTGCCGCAGCAACCGGTGCCGACGGGATTGATCAGACACGACATGTTGTGGTCGCTGCACTGATATGGATATCCACTTTCAAGTGTTGGCTCCGATGCTGGCTTGACGTCTATTTCGACCAGCGTGCGCCAGCCGGTGCCGAGCCTGCCCTGCAGCGGCTGTCCGGTGAGGAACGCGACGGCGACCGCCCGCTCGCCAGGCTCCGCCGCGCGCAGCACCTCGGCCAGCTCGGCGCTTTTCGCCTTCCGCGAGCGCGTGGCCGCCAGGCGTCCTGACGCAGCGACGACGTCCGCAAGCAACATGCGCCCATGATGCCGTGTCCCCCCGACAGAACGTCGTGTTCGTCGTCCGCAGCGCCGTGTTCGTCGTTCTCAAGGTCGTACCGGCGGTCGCCGGCCGGTGCGGTGAAGGACGCCCGTAGTGCGATAGACGCAGGGAAAACGTCATTCGCGGCCGGCATTTCTGACGTCGGCATACGACATCACGAACGTTGAACACACGGGCAGGAACACGGGACACAACGTCGAGCGCGTGGCACACACCGTCCAGAACGGCGAACACGGTGTCGGGAACGGGGGGACACGGCGACCGGAGTGGGGAACACGGCGACCGGAGTGGGGAGCACGGCGACCGGAGTGGGGAACACGGTGTCGGGAACGGGGGACACGGCGTCCTGGGTGGGGGACACGATGCACCTGGGCGCTAGCCCTGGTTGCCTCGGGCCATGCGGAGGAGGTCCAGGGCTTCGTCGAGCTGGGCCTCCGTCAGCTTCCCGTCGGCCACGTGGCCCCGGTCGATCACCACCTCCCGGATGCTGCGGCCCTCCGCCAGCGCCTGCTTGGCCACTGCCGCCGCTTCCTCGTAGCCGATGTAGCGGTTCAGCGGCGTCACGATCGACGGCGAGCCCTCCGCCAGCGTGCGGGCGCGTCCGACGTTCACCGTGAGCCCGGCGAAGACCTTGTCCGCCAGCAGCCGCGACACCGCCGCAAGCAGCCGTGCGGACTCAAGCACGTTGCGGGCGATCACCGGCAGATTCACGTTGAGCTGAAAGTTGCCCTGCGACCCGGCGAACGCCACCGCCGCGTCGTTGCCGATCACCTGCGCCACGACCTGCAACGTCGCCTCGCAGATCACCGGATTCACCTTCCCCGGCATGATCGACGAGCCTGGCTGCAGGTCCGGCAGCGCCAGCTCGCCGATCCCGGTGCGGGGGCCGGAGCCGAGCCACCGGACGTCGTTGGCGAGCTTGTTCAGCGCCACCGCGACCGCACGAAGCTGCCCGGACGCCTCGACGACGCCGTCCTGGCTGGCCTGCGCCTCGAAGTGGTCCCGCGCCTCGGTCAGCGGCAGCCCGGTCACCGACGCCAGCTCGGCGGACACCGCGTCACCGAACCCCGGCGGGGCGTTGAGACCCGAACCCACGGCAGTCCCGCCAATGGGGAGTTCCCCCAGCCGGGGCAGGCACGACTGCAGCCGTTCGATGCCGAACCGCACCTGGGACGCCCACGCGCCCGCCTCCTGCCCGAACGTCACCGGCACCGCGTCCATCAGGTGCGTTCGGCCGGACTTCACCAGGTCAGACCACTCGGACGCCCGTGACTCGACCGTTGACGCCAGGTGTTCCAGAGCAGGGATCACATCCGTGAGCACTGCTTCCGTCGCAGCGACCCGGATCGTCGTCGGGAAGGTGTCGTTGGACGACTGCGAGGCGTTGACGTGGTCGTTCGGATGCACATCGGTGCCGAGCACACGGGACGCCAGGGTCGCGATGACCTCGTTGGCGTTCATGTTCGACGAGGTTCCCGATCCCGTCTGGAAGACGTCGATGGGGAAGTGCCCATCGTGCTCCCCGGCGGCCACATCGTCGGCGGCGGACGCGATCGCGGCAGCGACGTCGGCGTCCAGCACGCCGAGCCGGGCGTTCACCCGCGCGCACGCCGCTTTGAGCAGGCCAAGCGCGCGGATCTGGGCGCGCTCCAACCCGCGTCCGGAGATCGGGAAGTTTTCAACGGCGCGCTGCGTCTGCGCCCGGTACAGCGCGTCTGCTGGGACGCGGACCTCGCCCATGGTGTCGTGTTCGATGCGGAATTCCTGGCCAGTCATGCCTCCGAGTCTGGCCCCGAGATCCGAGACATACCAGCGCGGGCGGGATAGCCTGGCGGACATGAGGACTGCTCGCAGGTCCGAATCATCGGACATGAGGACTGCTCGCAGGTCCGAATCATCGGACATGAGCTCGCCGAGCGAGAACATCAGCGTCGATGTCGTCATCGTGGGGGCTGGGCCGACGGGCCTCTACGCCGCGTACTACGCGGGGTTCCGAGGGCTCTCGGTGGCGATCGTGGACTCGCTGCCCGAGTCGGGCGGCCAGATCACCGCGATGTATCCGGAGAAGCAGATCTTCGACGTCGCCGGGTTCCCCGCCGTGCTCGGCCGTGACCTGGTGTCCGCGCTGGTGGAGCAGGCCAAGCAGGCCGACCCGGTCTACCTGCTCGGCTGCAAGGCCACCACGCTCGACGAACGCGACGACAAGCTTGTCGTGGGCATCGAGGATGGCCCCGACGTGCACGCCGGCGCGATGCTGATCACGGCTGGCATCGGCGAGTTCACCCCGCGCCCGCTGCCGGTCGGCAACGAATGGCTCGGCAAGGGCCTCGTCCACTTCGTCCCCGCACTGGACAAGCATCGTGGCGAGGACGTCGTGGTCGTCGGCGGCGGCGACTCGGCATTCGACTGGGTGATCGCGCTTCATCCGATCGCGTCAAGCGTGACCCTGGTGCACCGCAGGGCGAAGTTCCGCGCGGCGCAGGCGATCGTGCGGCAGGCCACCGAGCTCGGCGTGCGCATGGTGACCGACGCCGAGGTGACGGCGTTGCGTGGCGACGGCACGCTCGCCGAGGTCGAGGTCACCACCAAGGCGGGTGACCTCGAGGTCATGCCAGCGCAGACCGTGGTCGCCGCGCTCGGCTTCACCGCCGACCTCGGACCGATCGAGTCCTGGGGATTCGACGTCGACCACCGGCAGATCACCGTCGACACCACCATGGCCACCACGCGCGAGCGCGTCTACGCGGCGGGCGACGTCGCTGGCTACCCCGGCAAGGTGAAGCTGATCTCCACCGGGTTCGGCGAGGCGGCGACCGCGATCAACAACATCGCGGTCATGCTCGACCCGCACGCGCACCTGTTCCCCGGCCACTCCTCCAACATGGAGTGACAGCGCCGGTAGATCCCAATTCGACCGGAAGTACGTGCACGCGCAGATCAAGCCGGGGTGGCGCGTCCACCTACTTCCGGTCTACTTGTGATCAGGGCAGCGGCGGCACCACTCGTTCGCCGGACTCCGCCGAGCCGTCGAAGTCCACCGAGGCGTATGAGCGCAGCTTGGTGAGCCGGTGGTAGCCGTCGATCATCCGGACGGTGCCCGACTTCGACCGCATCACGATCGACTGCGTCGTCGCGCCGCCCGCGCGGTAGTGCGCGCCGCGCAGCAGGTCGCCGTCGGTGACGCCCGTGGCGCAGAAGAAGACGTTGTTGCCCTGCACGAGGTCGGCCGTGGTCAGCACCCGGTCCGGGTCGTGGCCCGCGTCCCGCGCCTTCGCGCGTTCGGCGTCGTCCTTCGGCCACAGCTTGCCCTGCAGCGTGCCGCCGAGGCACTTCATGGCCGCTGCAGCGATGATGCCCTCCGGCGTGCCGCCGATGCCGAGCAGCATGTCGACACCGGTGGTGGGCCGCGCAGCCGCGATCGCGCCAGCGACGTCGCCGTCCGTGATGAACCGGATGCGCGCCCCAGCCTCGCGGACCTCCTCGACGAGCTTCCCGTGCCTGGGCCGGTCCAGGATGCAGACCGTGACGTCGGAGACGCCGCTGTGCCGTGCCTTGGCGACCCGGCGGATGTTCTCCGCGACCGGCGCCGAGATGTCGACGACGTCGGCCGCCTCCGGCCCGACCGCGATCTTCTCCATGTAGAACACGGCGGACGGGTCGAACATCGCGCCCCGCTCCGCCACGGCAAGCACTGCGAGCGCGTTCGGCATGCCCTTGCTCATCAGCGTGGTGCCGTCGATCGGGTCGACCGCGACGTCGCAGTGCGGGCCGTCGCCGTTGCCGACCTCCTCGCCGTTGTAGAGCATCGGGGCTTCGTCCTTCTCGCCCTCGCCGATGACGACGACACCCCGCATCGACACGGTGCTGATCAGCTGGCGCATCGCGTCGACCGCCGCGCCGTCGCCGCCGTTCTTGTCGCCCTTGCCGACCCAGCGGCCCGCCGCCATCGCGGCCGCCTCGGTCACCCGCACCAGCTCCATGGCGAGGTTGCGGTCAGGGGCCTCTTTGGTGTGGGTGTCGCTCTGGCCGACGCGGGTCATGCTGCCTCCGGGGTGGGTCGCTCCGTGCGGTGGGCGCGGCGAAAGACGCCTTCACCGCATCCAACGCAGGGAAAGCGTCATTCAGCGCACGCCATGATGCTACCCGGCGGCCCCGTCGCTGCCCTCGGTGTCCAGCGCGGCGTCCTCTGCCTCGGCGTCGTCTCCATTGGCGGCTGCACCGTTTTCCACGCTGGCGAGCTTGTCGTCGATGCGCTTCCGCGCGCCCTCCAGGTGCCGTTCGCACACCCTGGCCAACGTCTCCCCCTGCTCCCACAGCGCAAGCGAGTCCTCGAGCGAGAGTCCGCCCGCCTCCAGCCTGCGGACCACCTCGATGAGCTGATCACGCGCCTGCTCGTAGCCGAGGCCGTCAAGGTCGGTAGTTTGGGTGTCGTCAGCGCTCACGGGTGTGCAGGCTACTCCCCGGAGTCGTCCACCGTGGCGTGCACCGCGCCGTCGCCAACCCTGATGCGCAGGCCGGTGCCCGCAGGGGCGTCGGACACCGACCGCAGCACGCCGAGCGAGCCGTCCTCCCGCCGGAACTGCACCACCGCGTAGCCCCGGTCCAGCGTGGCGGCAGGACCCAACGCCGTCAGTTTCGCCCGAGCCTCGGACACCATCGCCTGCTCGGCGTTCAACACGGTCAGCGTCGCTCGCCGCGCCCGCTCGACGTGCAGCCACACCTGCTCGGAGTCCCGCTCAAGCGGACGCTTCGGGTCAGCCAGCACCGGGCGGCTGCACAGTTGGTCCAGCAGCGCACGTTCCCGGTCGACCCAGCCACGCAGCGCGCGCCGCGCCCGATCGCGCAGCTCGTCGATCCGCGCCGACTCAACGGCGACGTCAGGCACGATCCGCTTGCTGGCGTCGGTCGGCGTGGAACACCGCAGGTCGGCGACATGATCGAGCAGCGGGGAGTCGGGTTCGTGCCCGATCGCGCTGACGACCGGTGTACCAGCGGCGGCGACCGCGCGGCACAGCGTCTCGTCGGAGAACGGCAGCAGGTCCTCGACGCTGCCGCCGCCCCGCGCGAGCACGATGACGTCGACGTCCGGATCGGCGTCCAGCTTGCGCAGCGCCTTCATGATCTGCGGCACGGCGGACGGCCCCTGCACCGCGGTGTTCATCACGGTGAACTGGACGGCGGGCCAGCGGGCGTGCGCGTTCGCGAGGACGTCGTGCTCGGCGGCGGAGGCGCGGCCGGTGATCAGGCCGACGCCCCGTGGCAGGAACGGCAGCGGGCGCTTGCGCTCCGGTGCGAACAGCCCCTCAGCCGCGAGCAGCTTGCGCAGCCGCTCGATGCGCGCCAGCAGCTCGCCCACGCCGACCGGCCGGATCTCGCTGGCCCGCAGGCTGATGGTGCCCCTGCCGACGTAGAAGTTCGGCCGCGCGTTGACGACGATGTGCGCGCCGTCGGACAGCGGCTGCTCAACGTCGCTGAGTAGCCGCATCGGGCAGGTGACCGTCATGGAGATGTCGGCGGAGGGGTCGCGCAGCGTCACGAACGCCGTGCGGGTGCCCTGCCGCGCCGAGATCTGCGTGACCTGGCCCTCCACCCAGACCGCGCCGAGCCGGTGGATCCAGTCGGCGATCTTGCGGGCGACCGTACGGACCGGCCACGGCGACTCGGCGGTTGGCTTCTGCTGCCCGGTGGCTGTTCCGGTGGACTCGGTCGTCACGACGTCGTTCCGGCTCCGCCCTCGCTCGCCTTGGTGACGGTGTCGATCCGGCGTTCCAGCATCCCCGTGAACGACGGCCGGTCCGCCGCAGCACGCTCGTAGGCGAGCAGCTCGACCAACTGCTCACGGGTGAACCGCCGCAACCGCGCCCTGACCTGCGGCAAGCTCAGCGAGTCGTACTCGGGCAGCCAGCTCGGCGGGCTGACCTGCTCGGCCGCTTCCTCCCGCTCGGTCTCAGCCTCCCGCTCAGCGAGCGCGTCCGCCTCCCGCGACCACGGGTCGTCCTCCTGCTCTGGCTCGTCGGCGGTGTCGAACCGGCTGGACTGCAGGAATGCGCCGGGAAGACGTCCGTTGAGCTCGTTGCGCGGCGGCGGCACCGGCATGTCCAGCTCGCCGAACCCTGTTGGATACAGCTCGTCCCGCTCGTCGATGTCCTCGTCGAAGGTGGCCCAGCTCGGCGTCTTCTCCACCGGCTGCAACCCGGACAGCGCGGACTCGCCCTTGATCGCCAGCTCGGTGACCTGCTGCTGCACGCGCATCGACAGCTGCAGCACCTGGCTCGCCACCGTCACAGGCAGACCGGTGAGCTGCTTCGGCAGGTCTCGCGCGTGTTCTTTGGCGCTCACGGCGATGCCTGCCGCGAGGCGAATGGGCAGCGGAAGTGGCTTCATGGGCTTTAGTCTCCCTCACTCGGTGGTCACCGCCCAACCGAGCCTGGCGACGTGTGGCCAGACGTGACCCCGGACACCCTCGCATAACCCGTACCCTTGGAGACGTCGAGCGAGCATCCAACACGCGATGGGACAGTGATGACTGCGAGCGAGGCCAAGACCAAGCGAGTGCTGCTCGCCAAACCGCGCGGTTACTGTGCGGGCGTCGACCGGGCGGTGATCACCGTCGAGAAGGCGCTGGAGAAGTACGGCCCGCCGGTGTACGTCCGCAAGGAGATCGTGCACAACCGCCACGTCGTCGACACGCTGCGCGAGCGGGGCGTGATCTTCGTCGAGGAGACGTCCGAGGTGCCGGAAGGCGCGCTCGTGGTGTTCTCCGCCCACGGCGTATCACCCGCCGTGCACGCCGAGGCGAAGGAGCGCGACCTGCGCACCATCGATGCCACCTGCCCGCTGGTGACGAAGGTGCACAAGGAGGTCAACCGCTTCGACCGCGAGGACTACGACATCCTTCTCATCGGCCACGAAGGCCATGAGGAGGTCGAGGGCACCTCCGGCGAGGCGCCGGACCGCGTGCAGCTCGTCGACACCGCGGAGGACGTCGACCAGGTGCAGGTCCGCGACCCCGACAAGGTCGTGTGGCTGTCGCAGACCACGCTCAGCGTCGACGAGACCATGGAGCGCGTCGACCAGCTCAAGGAGCGGTTCCCGCAGCTCGCCGACCCGCCGAGCGACGACATCTGCTACGCGACGTCGAACCGGCAGATCGCGGTCAAGGAGATGGCGCCAGAGTGTGACCTGGTGATCGTGGTCGGCTCGAGGAACTCGTCCAACTCCAAGCGGCTGGTCGAGGTCGCGCTGCAGGCGGGCGCCACCGAGGCGTACCTGGTCGACTACGCCAGCGAGGTCGACGAGTCCTGGCTGGACGGCGTCGGCACCGTCGGTGTTACCAGCGGCGCGTCGGTCCCGGACGTGCTCGTCATGGAGCTGCTCGAGTGGCTTTCGGAGCGCGGCTGGTCCGACGTCGAGGAAGTCACCACGGCCAACGAGAAGATCGCCTTCGCGCTGCCGCGCGAGATCAGGGACGCCCGCGAGCGCTCCAGCGTCCGCTGAATCGGGAGCGAGTCAGGCCCCTTCGCGGTGGCGAACTCCGCGAAGGGTCCTGACTGACGTCGAGGGGTGCTCAGCCCTGGTCGGGGTCCCATGACCTGCGCCGGGGCGGCGGCTGCCTGCGCGGCGGGTACGGCTGATCCTCCGGTGGTGGCGCCGGCCTGCTCGGCCTGCGCCGGGGCGGCTGGCCTCCCGGTGGCTGGCCTCCCGCCGGCGGGGGCCCTGCTGGCGGAGGTCCTGCTGGCGGGGGTTGGCTCCCCGGCGGCGGCTTCGGTTGTGCCCTGCGTGGCGGCGGCTCCGCTGCTTCGCCGCGCGTGCGCCTGCGGACGGGCTCGCTCGGGGCGCGTCGCCTGCCGGGCGGCGGGGGACCAGCGCCCGGTGCCTCTGGACGTCGCTCCGGCGGTGGCATGCGGGGTGGACGTTGCGTCGGTCCCGAAGGGTGCCTGCCTGGAGGTGCGGCTCCAGGACCAGGAGGGGCGGGAGGGCGACGGCCCGGCGCCGGACTCTCGGCGCCTCGGCGACCCTGGGGCGGCTCGCCCGGCTCCGAGCCGCGCATGGGCTCCCGGTCGGCGTCCGGGTCGCGCCCCGGTATGGGTATCGCCTTCCGCAACCTGTCCAGCAGGGGGCTCTTGGGTGACACCGGGTCCGGGTCGTCATCGGCCTCGGCGTGGTCCGGGTCGCGTTGCAGAAACAGCCTGGCGAGACCCGCGGCAACGGTGACGCCCGTGGTGATCGCCATGGTCGGGAAGCCGTTGATGACGGGCATGCCGTAGCCGAGCAAGATGTCCTTCATCCCGGAGCCCTTGGGGCCTTGGGAACTGAACAGCATGATGCCCGGGACGATGACCACCAGGATCAGGGGTGGTTGCACCATCGGACCGAAGAGGCTGTCGCGTCGCACCCACCCCACCGCGGCGAGGCAGGCGACGAAGTACGCACCCTGGAACAGAACGGTCAGCTTGTCGTTGAACTGGAGGTCGACCACGGCGGCGAACAAGGTGAGGCCGAAGGCGAGCAGGATCGCCTGCCACCAGGGCAAACCCTGGGACGTGCCGATGACCGGGCGTTCGTGCCACGGCGCAGGCTCGGTCTCGTCCGCGCGGTCGTCGTCGCGCTTGCTGATGCTGGCCACGGGTCACCACGGTAGCCGTTACGACGTGGCGATCTCATCGCCTCTCCTTATTTCCGCCACTCCCGAGGCGCTCGCCGCCGCTTCGGCAATCGGATCGACGGCCGTGCGGAAGCTCTCCAGCGCGTCAAGCTCCCGGCGTCGCGCCGACAGGAAACGTTGCAGATGGGTGCTGGACAGGTTCACCGCGTCGACGGCGTTCGTCGCCGCCCGGTGCGCCCCGCGTGCCTGGGCACGGACGCGGTCCATGTCGTCGGCGAAGGTCCGCTCGCTGGCCGCGAACAGCGCGGCGGATGCCACGATGGCGAACCCGGTCGGTCCACACAGGAACACCCTGCGGTCGAGCAGCCAACGCAACAGTTCGGGCTCGGTGTCGATCGCGGCGACGACGGCGGCATCCGATGGGACGAACATCACCGTGCCGTAGATCGCGTCGGCCCATCGCTGGTAGCCCTTGCTCGCCAACTCGCTCGCCCGCGCCCGCAAGTTGCGGACGTGCACCCGCAGCGCGTCGGCCCGCTCGGCGGGATCGTCCGTTTCGACCGCCTCCGCCCACACCGCCATGCTCGCCTTGGCGTCCACCGGCACCGTCTTGCCGCCGCCGACATGCAACACCATGTCCGGTTTGGCCGCCCCGCCACCCGCGAGGTCGGTTTGCTGGGTGAAGTGCAGTCCCTCGCGGAGCCCGAGTGCGCGCGCGGTGGCTACCAGCACCTGCTCGCCAAGCTCGCCCCTGCCCCTGATGGACGAGAACGCGACCTCGTAACGACGCAATGCGCTCTGCTGCTCGTCGAGCCGCGCGCGTTCCTCGGCGAGCAGCCGCGCGGATGCGTCGGCCCGGCGCATGCTGTCGGTGTAGAGCCGCCACAGCACCGCGAGCCCTGCGGCGAGCAACAGCGCCATGGCGGCAGCGGCGGTCGCGATCACGGTTGCGGTCATGTCGCGCAGCGTGCCAGACACCACCGACATGACGGCGGCGCGTCGTCCCTTGAGTGTCGGTGCGCCGCCATAGGGTTGGGCTCATGCGGGTGCTGCACACGTCCGACTGGCACATCGGCCGCACGTTCCACGGGGTCGATCTGCTCGCCGACCAGGACGTCGTGCTCGGTGCGATCGCCGACATCGTCGCCGAGGACGGCGTCGACGTCGTGCTGGTCGCCGGTGACGTCTACGACAGGGCGGTGCCGTCGGCGGAGGCGGTCCGCGTGGCCGGTAGGGCGTTCCGGCGCATCAGGGACGCGGGGGCGCGGCTGGTCGTCACGCCGGGCAACCACGACTCCGCCGTCCGGCTGGGTGCGTTCGGCGAGTTCACCTCGGGCGACGGGCTGTACCTGCGCACCACTATCGACGGTCTCGCCGAGCCGGTGCTGCTCGGCGACGAACACGGCAGCGTCGCGGTGTACGGCATCCCGTACCTTGAGCCCGACCCCGCGCGGCACAGCATGGGGATCACCGAACGCGGCCACGCCGGGGTGCTCGGCGAGGCGATGCGCCGCATCAACGCCGACCGTGCCACCCGAGACGCGCGGTCGATCGTGCTCGCGCACGGCTTCGTCACCGGCGGCGCGGGATCCGACTCCGAACGACCGATCGACGTTGGCGGGGTCGAGCAGGTTGGCGCTGCGGTCTTCGACGGACCGGACTACGTCGCGCTCGGCCACCTGCACGGGCCGCAGACGTTGAGCGAGCGGTTGCGTTACTGCGGCAGCCCGCTGGCGTACTCGTTTTCCGAGGCGTCGCAACGGAAATCGGTGTGGCTGGTCGACCTCGACGCGCACGGGCTTGCCGACGTCACCCGGCGGGAGCTTCCGGTGCCGAGGCCACTCGCGACGGTGAGCGGGCGGCTGGACGATCTGCTGTCCGACCCGGCGCGCGAACACCTGGTCGGCAGCTACCTCTCGGTCACGCTCACCGATCCGGTGCGGCCCATCGATGGCATGCGCGCGCTGCGGGAGCGCTTCCCATACGCGGTTCACCTGGAGTGGGTGCCGCCCGAGGGGACGGGAGGCCCGCTGCGCTACCGCGACGTCGTGCGCGGCCGCAGTGACGCCGAGATCACCGACAGCTTCTTCACCACCTGCCGGGGCAGCGAGCTGCGGCCGAGCGAACGCGCCGTCGTCGACCGGGCGCTCGCGGCGGCTGCCAGGGAGGAGGTCGCGGCGGGATGAGGCTGCATCGGCTCGCGGTCAGCGCCTTCGGGCCGTACGCGGAGCGGGAGGATCTCGACTTCGACGCGCTCGGTGCGGACGGGCTGTTCCTGCTGCACGGCGAGACCGGCGCGGGCAAGACGGCGCTGCTCGACGCGATCGCGTTCGGACTGTTCGGCACCGTGCCCGGCGCGCGCGGCGACGTGAAGCGCCTCCGCAGCGACCTGGCCGCCGACGAGACGCCGACCGAGGTGTCGCTGGAGCTGACGGTGCAGTCCTGCCGGATGCGCATCGTGCGAAGCCCGGAGTACGAGCGGCGCAAACGTCGCGGCAGCGGCACAACCAAGCAGCAGGCGAAGGCGTCACTGACTTGGCTCGACGGCGAGTCCGCCGAGCCGATCACCCGGATTGACGAGGTCGCCAGGACGGTGCAACGCCTGGTGGGGATGACGGCGGAGCAGTTCTTTCAGGTGGTGCTGCTGCCGCAGGGCGAGTTCGCCCGATTCCTGCGCGCCGACACCGCAGATCGAGAGCGGCTGCTTGAGCGGCTGTTCGACACCCATCGGTTCGAGGCGGCGCAGCACTGGCTGGCCAACCGCCGCAAGCAGCGCCGGTCCGAACTGGAGGTTCGCAGGGACCGGCTCCGCGAGGTGATGGCGCGGTTCGCGCAGGCGGCCGGCGTCGAGCTGCCGGAGGAGCAGACCGGGCCGGGTGCGACGGACGACCTGCTGGACTGGGCCGCACAGTGCCGCTCGGACGCCGACGCCGAGCGACAGCGAGCCGAGGCTGCTGCCGAGCAGGCACGGCAGGCGGGCGCCACGGCCGACGACGTCCTCGCCGATCGCAAGGCGCGCCATGACCGGGTGCGGCGGGTCGCCGTGGCGCACAAGAAGCTGCGGCTGCTCGCGGAGAAGGCTCCCGAGCTCGACCGCATCCGCGAGGAGCTGTCCCGGGCCAAGCGGGCCAGCGCCGTGTTGACCGCGCAGCACCACGCCGACCAGCTCGCCGCCGCCGTCGACAAGGCCGTCGCCGCTGAGGACACCGCTGTCGTCAACCTCGGCGAGCACGCATCGGACGGGACCGAACCCGAGCTGCGGGAGCGGGCCAGCGACCTGCGGGAGAACGCGGGCGCGCTCTCCGAGGCGCTCGCGGAGGCGGAGCGGCAGCGTGAGGACCAGCAGCGGCTACGGCAGTTGGACACGACGTCGCAGCAGCAGGCGAACATCGCGCGCCAACTGGCCGAACGCAGGCAGGCGCTCCCAGCTCAGCTCACCGCCTGCCGAGACCGGCTCGCCGCCGCCAAAGACGCGGAGGCCCGGATCGACGCCGCCCGCGCCCGCAGCGACGACCTGGCGAACGCCCTCGACGCCGCCCGGCGGCTCCCGCAGGCGCGCGAGGCCGCGCGCGCGGCGGCACAGCGGCTCAGCGAGGCCGTCGACGTCCACCAGGCCGCGCGGGAGCGGCGGCAGCAGCTGCGGGAACAGCGACTGTCCGGTATGGCAGCCGAGTTGGCTGGCGAGCTGACAGACGGCGCGCCGTGCCCGGTGTGTGGGGCGGCCGAGCATCCCGCGCCCGCCGCCGCTGCCGTCGGCGTCAGCGAAGCCGACGAGCAGGAGGCCGAACAGGCTGAGCAGCGCGCCCACGCCGAACGCGAGCAGGCGATGACAGCGCGGCACGAGGCCGACGCCACAGTGGCCCGGCTCGCCGAGGTGGTTGGCGACCGCGAGGCGGATACGCTGGCCGACCACCTCGCGACCGCACGCGCCGAGTTGGCCGCGCACAAGGAGGCGGCGGCGCAACTGGAGGCCATCGAGCAGGAGCTGCGTTCGCTTGAGGACACCGCGCAGCGGCTGGACGACGAGCACGCCGAGGCCGACAGGGCTGCCGCAACCGCAACGGCCGAGCGGGAAGGGCTCGTCGCCACCGTCGAGGAGCGCGCTGCGAGGCTGGACGCCGCGCGGGGCGAGTACGCCAGCGTGGCCGAGCGCCGCACCGCGCTGCAGGACCTCGCGGCGGCGTACGACGCGCTCGCCTCGGCGCGCGCCGAACTCGTCGCCGCACGGCACCGGCTCGCCGAGCAGCAGGACAGGGTGGCGGACGAGGTGTCGGCAGCGGGCTTCGCGAGCCGCGAGGACGCGCTCACCGCCGCGCGCGAGACCGCCGAGATCGAGGCGTTGGAGCGGCGGATCAACGACGCCGCCGTCGAGGAGCAGGCGGCACGGGCGGTGCTGGCTGAGCCGGAGCTTGCGGGGATCGAGCCGGACACCGTCGTCGACGTCGAGGCAGCGCAGGAGGCAGCAACGGCCGCGCGCGAGCGGGCCGACGCCGCGCTGGTCGCGCAGCGCGCCGCCGACGAGCGTGCCACGCACCTGGTGCGGCTCGGCGAGCGGCTGTCGGCGTTGGCCGCCGAGCTGGCGCCCGCCGAGGCGGAGTTCGCCGAGCTGGACGCGCTCACCGACGTCGTCAACGGCAGGGGGCAGAACGCGCGCAAGATGTCGCTGCACTCGTTCGTGCTGGCCGCGCGGCTGGAGGAGGTCGCCGTCGCCGCGACCGCGCGGTTGAAGGTGATGAGCCAGGGGCGGTACTCGTTCGTGCACTCGGACGCGGCGGGCGCGCGCGGCACCCGTGGCGGGCTTGGGCTCGACGTGCTGGACGACTACTCCGGCGCGGTACGCCCGGCCAAGACGCTCTCCGGTGGTGAGTCTTTCCTCGCGTCGCTGTCGCTGGCGCTGGGGCTGGCCGACGTCGTCGCGGCCGAGACCGGCGGCGCGCAGCTCGACACGCTGTTCATCGACGAGGGCTTCGGCACCCTCGACGCCGAGACCCTGGACGTCGTGATGAACACCCTCGACGGGCTGCGGGCCGGCGGTCGCGTGGTCGGGCTGGTCTCGCACGTCGAGGAACTGCGGCAGCGGATCCCGACGCGGTTGCGGGTCCGCAAGGCCAGGAGCGGGTCGACGTTGGAGCTGTGTTCATAGATACCAATCCGGTCGAAAGTGGACCGACGGGCGGTTGGCTAGTGTCGCCCGTCGGCCCGCTTTCGACCTTCTTGGTATGCCTGGCTGACGGACCGCTCCTCGTGCGCCAGCAGCCAGCGCTTGACGTCGACGCCCCAGCGGAACCCGCCCATCGCCCCGCCGACTCGCACGACCCGGTGGCACGGCACGAACAGCGCCGTCGCGTTGCGGGCGCAGGCGGACGCCGCCGCCCTGATGGCGGCGGGACGTCCGGCGAGCGCGGCGTAGTCGCGGTACGTGACGGGGTCGCCGGGCGGGACCTTGCGCAGCACCTCCCAGGCGTGCGTCAGGAATTCGCCGGAGACCTGCCGCACCACGACGTCGTCGATCGCGGCCAGCTCACCGGCGTGGTACTTCCGCACGGCTGTGGTGACCGCGCCGAGGTCGCGGCGCTGTCGCAGCTCGGACGGTGTGAGGGCGGGTGCGATCTGCGGGGTGAGATCGTTGACGTCCGACGTCCAGCCGGAGGCCACCACCGCGCCGTCGCCGGTGACGACGGCGGTGAACGGCGCGACCGGGGTGCCCATCGTGGACCAGTAGGCGATGCTCATGTCGTCCTTTCGGGGGTTGGGGGTGCCACGAAGAGCATCTTGCTGGCGTCCGGCGCCAGCAAGATGTCTTTCGTGGCACCCGCCGCACGCCACAGATGCATTCCGGCGTACGAACGCCAGGGGCGCATGGCGGTCATGCGGTCGGTCAGGGCGGTGGGGTCGGCGGGGAGGTCGAGCGACTCCGCGCCGATGCGGAGTGCGAGGTCGCCGGTCAGCAGGACATCGGGGGAGCCGAGCACCCGCAGCAGCAGATAGTCCGCCGTCCACGGACCGATGCCGGGCTGTGCCAGCAGCTCCTCGCGCAGCTCGTGCGGATCGCGGCCGAGGTGGACGTCGAGCTCGCCGGACGCCAGCGCCGCCGACACCGCGACGATCGCCTCGACCCGGCGCGCGGGACCGGTCAGCACCTCAGCGCCCTGCTCGGCGATCGCCTCCGGCGCGGGGAACAGCGTGGTCAACTCGCCGTCCGGGGCGGGAAGGCGCTCACCGAGGGCCGCGGACAGCCGCTGCGCCGCTGTGCGGGCGGCTGCCACGGTGACCTGCTGGCCGAGCATGGCGCGCACCAGCGTCTCCGCGCCGTCGACGCTGCCCGGCAGCCGGATGCCCGGCGTCGCGTCGACCGACGCGGCTAGCAGCGGATCGCCTCGCAGGGTGGTGTCGATCGCCGCTGGGTCGGCGTCCAGGTCGAACAGCCTGCGCAGGCGATTCACCGCGCTGGCGATGTCACGGGTGTCGGTGAGCCGGAGCGTGCAGTCGACGTGTCCTGCGGTGGGGCGGAGCTGGGCGGTCGCCGAGCCATGCGGCAGCCGCAAGGTGCGGGCGTACGCGCCGTCCGCGACGGTCTCCACCCCGGTGACCGCGCGCGCCGCCAGGAAGCCCAGCACGCCAGCGCCGTCGAACGGAGTCCTCGCGGGCAGTCGCAACCGCAGCGTCACCGCACCGTTCGGCGCAGCGTCGTCCAGGGGAACGCGCCGGGCGCCGCGCAGCCGGGAGGGCGTCGTGGCGAACACCTCGCGCATGGTGGCGTTGAACTGCCGCACGCTGGCGAACCCGGCGGCGAACGCGACGTCGGCGAGCGGCAGCGACGTCCGTTCGATCAGCAGCCGCGCGGTGTGGGCGCGGTGCGCGCGGGCTAGGGCCAGGGGGCCAGCGCCCAGCTCTGCGGTCAACGTCCGGCCGAGCTGGCGCTCGGAGTACCCCAGCCGGGCGGCGAGACCGGGCACGCCCTCGCGCTCCACCACACCGTCGGTGATCAGCCGCATCGCTCGGGCGGCGAGGTCGGCGCGCAGGTTCCACTCCGGCGAGCCGGGCACCGCGTCCGGCAGGCAACGGCGGCACGCGCGGAAGCCCGCCGACTGCGCCGCCGCCGACGTCGGGAAGAACTCGACGTTGCCTGGCAGCGGCGTCTGCGCTGGGCACGACGGCCTGCAGTAGATGCCGGTGGTGCGCACCCCGGTGATGAACTGCCCGTCGAAGCGCGTCTCGCGGGACGCGACGGCGCGGTAGCAGCGCTCGAAGTCCTGCCAGAGTGCCTGGCGCGGGGCGGTCTGCTGGGTCATGCCGTTGATCCTGCCACCGCACCGGCGCCATGACTGGCGGAAATCGGACATGACCGGCCGCAGGCCGCCACGAGGGCGGGCCGTAGACTGTCACGTCGTGAGTTTGACCCTCGGAATCGTCGGCCTGCCGAACGTCGGCAAGTCCACCTTGTTCAACGCCCTGACCCGCAACGAGGCGCTTGCCGCGAACTACCCGTTCGCGACGATCGAGCCCAACGTCGGGGTCGTGCCGCTGCCCGACCCGCGCCTCGACACGCTCGCGGAGATGTTCGCGTCGGAGAAGGTCGTGCCTGCGACGGTGGCGTTCGTCGACATCGCTGGCATCGTCAAGGGCGCGTCAGAAGGGGCGGGGCTTGGCAACAAGTTCCTGGCCAACATCCGCGAGGCCAACGCGATCTGCCAGGTCATCCGGGTGTTCGACGATCCGGACGTGGTGCACGTCGATGGCACGCTCGACCCGACGAGCGACATCGAGACGATCAACACCGAGCTGATCCTCGCCGACCTGCAGACGCTGGAGAAGGCGCTGGTCAGGATGGAGAAGGAGGCCCGGACCCGCAAGGAAGCCCGGCCGGCGCTGGAGAACGCCAAGCGCGCCAAGGACATCCTCGACTCGGGCCGCACGCTGTTCGCCGCGCAGCACGACGTCGACCTCGACGAGCTGCGCGAGCTGCACCTGCTGACCACGAAGCCGTTCCTGTACGTGTTCAACGCCGACGAGGCGGTGCTCACCGACGAGGCCAAGCGCAAGGAGCTCGCCGAGCTGGTCGCCCCCGGCGACGCGGTGTTCCTCGACGCCAAGGTCGAGGCAGAACTGCTTGAGCTTGACGACCCTGACGACGTCCAGGAGCTGCTGTCCTCGGTCGGCCAGGACGAGCCGGGCCTGCACGCGCTCGCGCGCGCCGGGTTCCACACGCTCGGGCTGCAGACGTACTTGACGGCGGGGCCGAAGGAAGCGCGCGCCTGGACGATCCCGCGCGGCGCGACGGCGCCACAGGCAGCAGGCGTAATCCACACCGACTTCGAGCGCGGCTTCATCAAGGCCGAGGTCGTCTCCTACGACGACCTGGTCGAGGCCGGGTCCATGCAGGCTGCGCGCGCCGCAGGCAAGGTGCGCATGGAGGGCAAGGACTACGTCATGGCCGACGGCGACGTCGTCGAGTTCCGAACTGGAATAACCTCTGTCTCCAGGAAGTGAGACGGGGCTCGCGGCACGCCGCCAAACTCCTGCTCGCCTCGACCGCAGTGGGCGGTGATCGCCCTCGTGCTGCTCATGTCTCCCTGGCTCGTGGAACTCAGCTTGTCTTTTAACCTGTATCGGCCTTGCCGTGTTGGGTGGTGGCGTGCT
>WHUD01000659.1 GCA_009377385.1 Actinophytocola sp. | reverse complement strand
GATGCCACACGGCTGACGCCCCGGCGCGTGGTGACGCTGCTGAAGCGAGCCGGCAGACGCAACGACGAAGGCCTCGCCGAGACGATCGCCCGCACACTCCGCGCCGAGGCGCTGCGGCAGCCCGCGCCAGTTGAACACGCGCTGGGTGTGGCCGCGGTCGGGCTCATCGACACCATCACCGCGATGAGTGACGCGATCATCGCGCTGGAGGCCGAGCTCGCCACCGTGTTCGACCAGCACGCCCAGGCAGAGGTGATCACCAGCATGCCCGGACTCGGGCCCGTGCTGGCCGCGCGTGTCCTCGGTGAACTCGGCGACGACCCCACACGGTTCACCGACGTCCGTGCGCTGCGCAGCTTCGCCGGTACCGCGCCGATCACCCGCGCCTCCGGCCGCAGCCGCGTCGTGTCCTCGCGTCGGATCTGCAACCGCCGCCTCGGCGACGCCTGCCACTGGTGGGCCTTCGCCGCCCTCACCAAGTCTCCCGGTACCAGAGCCCACTACGACCGTCGCCGCG
>WHUD01000658.1 GCA_009377385.1 Actinophytocola sp. | reverse complement strand
CAGTCGCGGTTTCGTCACGCCTGCCAGGTGCATCCCCAGACACTACGCGCGCCGCACCCCGCATCCGGTGGCGCCCGCGGCACCATGGCGGCATGGCGGAGCTGAGCCGAGCGGCGGCGCGCCGGGCGCGGGCGTGGTCGCAGGCGGTGGTATCAAGCCGCTGAATAGCGTCGGCCCGGGGATGCTCAGTCACCGCCAGGCCCGCCATCCCGCCCGGTTTCGGGCACAGCCGCATCCGCCGCGTTCGAACCCGGCCAGGGGCACGGGCGGCATCGCCTGTCGACTGGCCCGCCGGCGCGGACTCGCGCGCCGTAACGGTTCGTCTCCGCGCCTGTGGGCCACCTAAAAAACGTCGAATCGACCGCCGGGCACGTCGTCACGGTGTTCCGGCGGCTGACTGGGTGACTGTTCGCGCAGGATCGCACGGAGCCGGTCGCCGGCGTCAGCAAGGTGGACCACCACCGTGGCCGCGCCCAGCAGCGCCGCGGTGACCAGCACCGTGGCGAGCATGTGCATCA
>WHUD01000657.1 GCA_009377385.1 Actinophytocola sp. | reverse complement strand
GCTATGCCGAGTCGATCGTGGTTCATTCACGCTTCGACCACCCCCGGGTGCAGGCGTCGCGCCACCAGGTCGGCGGCCACGTCATCCAGCAGGCGGCCGGTGGCGAAGGCGTACCCGCGCAACCGTGCCAGCGCCTGCTCGGCCGGAATCGCGAACTCGGCGACGACCATTCCGGTGGCTTGATGAATCACCGCCCTGGTGCGGGTCAGCTCGGTGATCCACTTGTCGCTGATCTGCCCATCGTGTCCGGTGGACGACGCGGCCAGCAGCGCGCTGGTGGCGATATCGGTGATGCGCATAGCGGTCGCCACCTCGGCGTCGCAGAACCACCCAGGGGCGCGTCGGTACAGGTCGATCGCGCCGAGGCGGGCGGCCCCGCGCCGCAGCGGGAACGCGAAGATCGCGCCGAACGTGAACCTCAGGCACGAGAACGCGCTGTTCGATTTCGCGGCATCGCCGTTCTACATCAGCAAGGCCGCGCACGACTGGACGCCGGTGCCGGGGCACAAGCGCCGCGC
>WHUD01000656.1 GCA_009377385.1 Actinophytocola sp. | reverse complement strand
TCCCGCCTCGATCCAGACGACACCGCAGACGACCGGCGCGCACCCGCCCCAAGCTTCCACCGTTCATCGAGTTGACCCGGCCTTCGCGGCCGCAGCAGAGGACTGGCTGCGCACTGAGGCTGCCGCTGCCGATCACGTTCACGTGATCGTTCGGGGGTTCGAACAGGCTGTAGACGAGGGGAACCCCGGACTCGTCGTGGGATCACGGAAATCATGCACTGAACGTGATCATTCCCCGGGAGGGGGCGGTCAGGGGATGCGTGGAATGCTCGCGCCGCCGCCGCGGTTCCCGCGAGCATGAGTATTGATCTTGGTTCCTTCGGAATCTGGCAGCGCGCCGATCGGGTGTCGGTGGATCTCGCCGCCGCCGTCGAGCGCCTCGGCTACGGCGCGGTCTGGCTGGGTGGTTCACCGGCGGGGGACCTGGTCGACGTGGAGCGGCTGCTAGCCGGCACCAGTCGGCTCGCGGTGGCCACGGGGATCGTGAACATCTGGACGGACGACGCGGCGAGCGTCG
>WHUD01000655.1 GCA_009377385.1 Actinophytocola sp. | reverse complement strand
GACCTACCAGAAACTCCGTTCCCATCTCGCCTACCTCCGCCTCGGCGCCGCCGCTGAGGCTCTCCCCGGCGCCCTGGACCACGCCCACGCCCACCAGCTCAGCCACACCGCCTTCCTGGAACAGCTCCTCGATGTCGAAGTCGCCGCCACCGAGGTCCGCCGCCAGGCTGGCCTGGAACGCTTCGCCCGGCTCCCTGCTCCCTGGAGGCTCTCCGACTACGACTTCGACGCTCAACCGGCCGTTGACCGCAAGCTGGTCAACGAGCTCGGCACGCTGCGGTTCCTCGAGGACGCCACCAACGTCTTGCTGATCGGCCCGCCCGGCGTCGGCAAGACCATGCTGGCCGTCGCCCTCGGCCGGGCTGCTCTCGAGGCCGGCTACCGCACCTACTACACCACTGCCGCCGAGCTCGTCGCCCGCTGCCACCGGGCCGCTCTGGAAGGCCGGTGGGCCACCACCATGCGCTTCTACGCCGGACCCCGCCTCCTCATCGTCGACGAAGTCGGCTACCTACCGCT
>WHUD01000654.1 GCA_009377385.1 Actinophytocola sp. | reverse complement strand
TACCGGCCGGCTGCGGCGTCGCTGAGGGTCCGCGCCACGAAGACCGCCAGCGCCCGGTCAAGGGTGGAGTCGTCCGGTTCGAGATCCAGCAGGGTCGCGAAGGCCTCACGCTTGTCGACCCCCATCAGGGCGGTCAGCTGCGCGTCGGTCACATCCTCGGCGTCCACCGCCGCCAAGCCCGCACGGAAGGCACCGAGGACGAGCCCCGGATCCTCCACCGTCGTCCCGGCCAGATCGGTCACCACCAGCTGCACCTGCGTCATCGCAGAATCTCCATCGTCTCGGCCGCCACGGCTGGCGACACGGTCATGCCCTTCCCGGCCACGCCCGTTACGACGTGGATCCCGGGTTCCGGGACCAACCGGAGGTACGGCGCGTCACCCCGGTAGCGCGAATAGACGCCCAGCCACCGCCGCCGGATCGGCGGAGGTGGCGTCCCAAGCACGGCCTCCAACCTTCCCAGCAGATGCGAGGTGATCCGGTCGTCCGTGTCGAACGGGAACGGCTCGTCATATCGGT
>WHUD01000653.1 GCA_009377385.1 Actinophytocola sp. | reverse complement strand
GCAGCGTGCTCATGACGATGCTCCCGGCCACGGTCGAGCCAGACTCCGAGCAACGTCATCGGATTCTGCGGCACCAGGTGTTGTGCCGGGCCAAGGCCGGGCGAGTGGTCGCAGAGCAACCTCATCGACCTTGGCGTAGATCGCGGTGGACCTCGCGCTCCGGTGGCGCAGCACCTGTCCCACCTCCGGGAGCGATGCGCCGGCCCGCAGCATGGCCGTGGCCAGTGTGTGACGCAGACGGTGCGCGCCGAGCCCGGCACTCTGGCATGCGCTGCCCACGACATGGCCGATCGCCCCAGGCGACAGCGGCCGACCAGGCGGTCTGAGTGTGGTGAACACCGACCGCGTCTCGCACTCAGGCCGGCCATCGGTCAGCCACGCGACGATCGCTTCTCCGGGCTCGGCCGGCAGCGGCAGTCGTTCAAGCCGGTTGCCCTTGCCGACGACGGTGAGTTCTCCGGCCCGCCAGTCGATGTCGTCCAGACGAAGACCTGCGACCTCGCCTCGCCGCAGCCCGAGC
>WHUD01000652.1 GCA_009377385.1 Actinophytocola sp. | reverse complement strand
AAACCACAGGTCGGGCCGGGGTACGGGCCGGCTCGAACCGCCGCCGAACATGAGCCCGGTGTTGAAGACCATGCGCTCCATCAGCAGCCCGAACCCGAAGGTGGCCAGCGCCAGGTAAACACCGGAGAGGCGGATGGCCGGCAGCGCGATGAGCGCCCCCACCGGGACAGCGGTGAGACCGGCGAGGAGGAGGGCGACGGCCCAGGGCAGCCCGAGGCCGTGGGTGAGGTGGCTGAAACTGGCGGCGCCGACGGCGGCGAACGCCGCCTGGCACAGAGACATCTGCCCGGAAACCAGCACGAGGAGCGCCAGGGCCAGGAAGACGATGACGAAGGTGAGGCCGTTGGTGAAGACCGGCAGGTCCGGACCGGCCCACGTGGGGACGAGCCCGAGCCCGGCGAGCAGGAGGATGACGGCGCCGGCGACCACCGCCCGGGGAAACGGCTCGGCGTCAGTCTCGGTGGTGCGGCGGGTCGCCGGGCGGTCCAGCAGGCGGCCCCGGCGGGAGAAGAGCAGCACG
>WHUD01000651.1:269-521 GCA_009377385.1 Actinophytocola sp. | reverse complement strand
GGCGATGATCGCCATCTTCATCTCGGGGCCGAAGCCGAGCAACAGGATGGCGACCGGCACCAGCGCGACGGGCGGAATCGAGCGCAGGAAGTGCACCAGCGGTTCCAGCGCGTGCCGGGCGACGCGCACCTGGGCGACCAGCACACCGAAGCCGACCCCGACCAGGCACGACAGCGCGTAGCCAACCAACATGTTGCGCAAGCTTGGCAGCACGTCGGTGAAGAACCGGTCGAACAGCCACAGCTCCTGGAA
>WHUD01000651.1:0-222 GCA_009377385.1 Actinophytocola sp. | reverse complement strand
CCACCACAGCACGACGATGAGCACCGGTAACCAGAGCTCGAGCGCCAGCGACCGCAACCTCCTGGGCAGTGCCCGTGATTCGGACCTGCGAGCAGTCCTCATGCCGCCAGCTCCTTACGGACCGACGGGTGCCAATGCAGCATCCACCGTTCGAAGGCCGCCAAGGCCGAGTTGAACCCCAGCCCGACGACGCCCATCACGAACACCAGCGCGTACATCCGC
>WHUD01000650.1 GCA_009377385.1 Actinophytocola sp. | reverse complement strand
GCCACACGCTGGTGACGCCGAGGAGCGCGAGCCGCAGCGGCAGGTTCGTCGTGAACTGCGACAGCTTTCCCATGTCCGTGCTCATCGCTGCGGCCTCTCCAGTGCCGGCACCACGCGGCCTACAGCCGCGACGGTGTCCGGGGTCGGTCCGATCGCCGGTGCGCCCTGCACGTCACCTAGCGGGAGGCCACAGCCACACGGGCACACCGGCCCCTGCGTGGCGGCCGGCGCCGGCGCGACGCACGCGTGCGGTACGGCCGGGGCCGTCTGGACGTGGTGCACGTGGTGGACGTGATGCACCTGCGTCGGCGGCGTCACCACCTGGACGACCCGCTCGGTCGTCTCCCTCTCCCGCGTCGTCTGGATGATCACCGGGCAGCGGCTTAGGAACGCCACCAGACCGGCGAGCGCGAGGAGCGCGAAGCATGCGAGTGCAACCCACATCACGCAACCTCCTCTCGCGTCTCCGGCTCCCCCGGCAGCACGCCACGGCGCCGCCGGCGCCGGCGGTCAGCCGGGGT
>WHUD01000064.1:24753-24992 GCA_009377385.1 Actinophytocola sp. | reverse complement strand
CGACATCGCCACCGCGATACGGTCGCCGTTCTGCGGATGCGGAACGATCGTGTGCAGCGCCTTCCCGCCACCGCCGGGGAACCATTCCGTTCGGTGCGGGTGGTCCCACAACCCCCTGATCAGCTCAAACGTCCTGCCGCCGTCGGTCGATCGGAACAGCGCGGATGGCTCGACACCCGCGTAGACGACGTCGGGCTCGTCGACAGGACCTGGCTGGAGCTGCCAGACGCCTTCCAGCG
>WHUD01000064.1:0-24743 GCA_009377385.1 Actinophytocola sp. | reverse complement strand
GTTCACTCCACGTCGCGCCGAGGTCGTCGCTTGTGACCATGGTGGGGCCGAAGTGGCTGTTCAGGACGCCCGCGAGTAGGCGAGGCGTCGCTCTGCGGGTGTCGATCGCCAGCGCCTTGATGTCGGCGATCGGGAACTGCGGCCCGGAGATGTCCCAGCGTGTCCGGTCGGAGCTGCGGGCAAGCCAGAGTCCTTTGCGCGTGCCGATGGCGAGCAGTGTGTCCATGACGTCCTCCCTGTGGCATATATCACCCTGCTCGCCACACCCTACGCCGGGAGTCCGACAGAATCGCCCCTTATTGGAGGTGGGCGTAGTTCTCGTTGTCGGCGAAGTCCAGCGCGGTCTGCAGGTCGGCCACCTCGCGCACCCAGATGCCGTCCGGGACAGGGCCGGGATCGGGCGGGACAAGCGCCATTGTGAAGCCCAGCCGTATCGCCTCGCTCAGTCGTCGCCCGACGGACGAGACCCGCCGAAGTTCCCCGGTCAGCCCGACCTCGCCGATCGCGACCATCTCGGGAAACATCGGTCTGACATGGGCGGACGATGCGATGGCGAGTGCGATCGCGAGGTCCGCCGCCGGTTCGCTGACCTTGATGCCGCCGACGGTCGCGGAGTAGACGTCACGCTGGCCGAACCGGATACCGAGGCGCTTCTCCATGACGGCGAGGATCATGCTGACTCGCGAGTTGTCGAGCCCGCTCGCCGCGCGTCGCGGCATGCTTGCCGACGTCGTGGCGACGAGCGACTGCACCTCGGCGAGCAGCGGCCGTTTGCCTTCGAGTGCGACCGTGATGGCGGTGCCCGCCTCCGGATCACGTCTCCGGTTGAGGAACAGCCCGGACGGATCCGGCACGCCTGAAATACCTCGATCGTGTAGTTCGAAGCAGCCGACCTCGTCCGCAGCGCCGAAGCGGTTCTTCACGCCGCGCAGCATGCGGAGCGTGGAGTGCTTGTCGCCCTCGAAGTGCAGCACGACGTCGACAAGGTGTTCCAGCACCCGAGGTCCAGCGACCGAGCCTTCCTTGGTGACGTGCCCGACGAGCAATACCGGCAGCCCGCGCTCCTTGGCGACCGCGACCAGCGCCGCCGTGACCGCCTTGACCTGCGTGACCCCGCCAGGTGTGCCCTCGGCCTTGGGGGAGGCCATCGTCTGCACCGAGTCGACGATCAGGACGCCAGGGTTGACCGCGTCGATGTGACCAAGCACGGCGGACAGGTCGCTGTCCGCCGCGAGGTACATCTGGTCGTGCACCGAGTCGGTGCGTTCCGCGCGCAGCCGCACCTGCCCTGCTGACTCCTCGCCGGTGATGTACAGCGACGGGCCGACGCTGCCGTCCCGCGCCGCCCAACGGAACGCGACCTCCAGTAGCAGCGTCGACTTGCCGACTCCGGGTTCGCCCGCGAGCAGCACGACGGCGCCTGGCACGAGCCCGCCGCCGAGCACGCGGTCGAGTTCGGACACGCCGGTCTGGCGGGCGCGGGCGGCCTCGACGTCGACCTCGCCGATCGGGCGGGCCGGTGACGACGGCGCGCCCGCCACGACCTGGGTCAGCGCCGGGTTCGGGGCGCCACGCTCCTCGACGCTGCCCCATGCTTGGCACTCGGGACAGCGGCCGACCCACTTCGCGACCTCGTAGCCGCACTCGGTGCACTGGTAGTTCGCGCTCTTTTTCGCCACGGGTCCAGACGCTAACGCCCCGGACCGACAATGCGGCGGTTCCCACGCGGCCGGCCGTTGTGTCCCCCGCTCAGGACGTCGTGTTCGTCGTTCGCGGGCGGGCGGGAGTGTGGGACACGACGTCCCGAGCGGGGGACACGCAGGTTAGGAACGGGGACACAACGTCCTGAACGGGGGACACAGCGTCCTGAGCGGGGGACACAACGCACCGGAAGTGGGGACTCGCGGCCCCGGAAGCCCGGACTCGCGCGGCGGGCGCCGACATCCGGTAGACAGGAAGGATGCGGAGTGAGGACTGGGACGAGAAGTTCGCGGCGAGCGAGTTCCTGTTCACGGAGCGGCCGAACCAGACCGTTGTCGCCGAGACCACGAGCCTGAAGCCGGGCGCTGCACTCGAACTCGCGTGCGGCCAGGGTCGCAACGCCGTCTGGCTCGCCGAGCAGGGCTGGCACGTCACGGCCGTCGACTTCTCCCGCGTCGGCCTCGACCGGGCGCGGCAGCTCGCCGAGGCGCGCGGCGTCGACGTCATCTACATCGAGGCGGACGTCGTGAGCTGGCGACCGCCCACGCAGGCGTTCGACCTGGTGCTCATCTCCTACCTGCAACTGCCGTGGGACGAGCTGAGAACCGTGCTGGCTTCGGCGTCAAAAGCCATCGCACCAGGCGGAACGCTCCTGATCGTCGGCCACGACGCGGACAACATCGAACGCGGCTACGGCGGCCCGCAGGAGCCGACCGTCCTGTACAACGTCGCCAAGATCGCGGCGGAACTCGGTGCCATGGACGTCGAGACGGCGCGGCAGATCGACCGGGTCGTCGACACCGACATCGGCCCGATGACCGCGATAGACACCCTCGTCCTGGCTACCGCGCGTGAGTAGCAGAACCGCCGTCATGATCGGTAGCGAAGGTAGGGATTGTCACACGGGTGCGGGCATCGTCGCTGGTCGTCATGGTGAGCCTTGTCAACTGCGGTTAGACTCGATAACGGGTTCTGTTAAGTTGATATGACATGTCGGGAAAGCACACGAGTTCTGCGACCGGTGGTGGCATTGTCACCGTCGGCGATGTGGTGATTGACCATCCGACGAAGGCCGACGGTGCCGCGTTCTGGCGAATAGCACGGGACTCGCAGAAGCTGGACTTGAATTCCTCCTATGCGTACCTGCTGTGGTGTCAGGATTTCGCGAACTCGTCGGTCGTCGCCCGTTGTGATGGTGAGGCCGTCGGCTTCGTAATGGGTTACCGCAAACCGGACGCACCCGATGCCGCCGTCGTGTGGCAGGTCGCCGTCGACGCATCGCAGCGGGGCAAGGGCCTCGCAGGCAAGATGCTCGACGGGATGTACGCCATCCTGCTGAACAAGGGTGTGCGGTACCTGGAGACGACTGTCACCCCGGACAACGACGCCTCCATCGCGCTGTTCAGGTCGTTCGCCACTCGCTGGGGTGCTGAGCTGGACCGCAACGAGTTGTTCGCGGTTGCCGACTTTCCCGACGAGCACGAACGGGAGGATCTCTTCCGGATCGGCCCGCTCGTCACGCCCCCGGAGGCGGTGCGTGCCGTCGTCACGAACGCGCACGAACCGACGTGACCGAAGTACGACATAACCGAGAGAAACGGCCCCGCGCGCGACGCGAGAGGCCGGACGGAGCAAACGTGAGTATTTTTGAAGCGCTCGAATCGCAAGTCCGCAGCTACAGCCGCGGCTGGCCGGTCGTGTTCAATCGGGCGCAGGGGAGCTGGCTGTACTCCGAGGACGGCAAGCCCTACCTCGACTACTTCGCTGGTGCAGGCGCCCTGAACTACGGGCACAACCACCCGGTCCTCAAGCAGGCCCTGATCGACTACATCCAGAACGACGGCGTCACCCACGCCTTGGACATGTACACGGTCGCCAAGCGGGACTTCCTCGAAGCAACCGACGAGATCCTGCTCAAACCGCGCGGCCTCGAGTACAAGGTGATCTTCCCCGGCCCTGGCGGTGCCAACGCCGTCGAGGCCGCGCTGAAGCTCGTCCGCAAGATCACCGGCAAGGAGTCGGTCATCAACTTCACCAACGCGTTCCACGGCATGACGCTTGGCGCGCTTTCGGTGACGGGTAACTCGATGAAGCGCGGCGGCGCTGGCATTCCGCTGGTGCACGCGACGCCGATGCCGTACGACAAGTACTTCGACGGCGAGTTCCCCGACTTCTTCTACCTGGAACGGCTGCTCGACGACTCGGGCAGTGGCCTGAACGAGCCAGCGGCCATCATCGTGGAGACGGTGCAGGGCGAGGGCGGCATCAACGCGGCCCGCGTCGAGTGGCTGCGCGCGCTGTCCGAACTGTGCAAGAAGCACGACATCCTGCTGATCGTCGACGACGTCCAGATGGGATGCGGGCGGACGGGTCCGTTCTTCAGCTTCGAGGACGCCGGGATCACGCCGGACATCGTGTGCCTTTCGAAGTCCATCAGCGGTTACGGCATTCCGATGGCGCTGACGCTGATCCGCCCCGACCTCGACGTCTGGGAGCCGGGTGAGCACAACGGCACGTTCCGTGGCATCAGCCCCGCGTTCGTCACGGGAACGGAGGCGTTGCGCAACTTCTGGTCGGATGACACGCTCGAAAAGTCGGTGCGGGCCAAGGGCGAGCGGCTCGGCAACGCCTTGACCGAGATCGTCGAAGCGCACCCGGATGCCTCGCTTGTCGCGAAGGGCAAGGGGTTCGCGCGCGGGATCGAGTTCGCCGACGGCGACATCGCTGGCAAGGTGTGTGCCGCCGCGTTCGAGCGTGGGCTGCTGATGGAGACGTCAGGCCCAGACGGCGAGGTGGCCAAGCTGCTGGCGCCGCTGACCCTCACCGACGCGGAAGTCGAGCAGGGTACCGACATCATCCGCGAGTCCGTCGCGGCCGTACTCAGGTAACTGACCGAGATAGCGAGCTAGGAGAGTAGTTTGATCGTCCGAACCCTCGACGACGTCACCGACACCGACGCCGACATCAAGACGCCGAACTGGCGTAGCAAGCGGATTGTCCTTTCCAAGGACAAGGTCGGTTTCTCGTTGCACGAGACGACGGTGTACGCGGGCACCGTGAACGACTTCTGGTACGCCAACCACTACGAGGCGGTTTTCATCGTCGAGGGTGAGGGCGAGATTACGAATACCGCTACCGGGGAAACCCACCAACTGAGGCCGGGCTCGATGTACTTGCTCAACGAGCACGACAAGCACCAGCTCAGGCCGAAGACCGACATCAAGGCGATGTGCGTCTTCAATCCGCCCGTCACGGGCAAGGAGGTGCACGACGAGAACGGTGTGTACCCGCTGGTGATTGAAGACGACTAGGTCCGTCTGGTAGACGTCGACGGCCGATTTCTTTCGCGCCGTCGAAACGAAAAATTGCACATCTGAATAACCGCTAACCGCCCGTCCATTCGGAAGGGCGGTTACGCGCGTTGCTCACTACGAGTAGGAATAGCGCGATTCGAAACAAATAACTAAACCGAGGAGGCGAGCATGGCGCTCATGGATACCCGAATCCAGGACAGCTATCCGACGCGGATCACGACCGAGCCGGAGCTGATCGAGCGGGAAGACCCTGTGGTCTGGGGATCCGACACTGACGGCCCGATGAGTGCGGCGGAGCTGCGCGCGCACGACGCCAACGGCTACTCCATCATCGATGGTCTGCTGTCCCCCGCTGAGGTGCAGGGCTACTGGCAGGAGCTGAATCGGCTTTCGAGCGACGAGAAGCTGAAGGCTGATGAGCGTGTGATCACCGAGAAAGCCTCTGGCGAGGTGCGTTCGATCTTCGAGGTGCACACGCTGAGCGATCTGATCGCCGAGCTCGTACGAGACACGAGGGTGCTCGACCGTGCTCGCCAAATCCTCGGCTCGGATGTCTACATTCACCAGAGCCGCGTCAACTACATGCCCGGCTTCAAGGGCAACGGGTTCTACTGGCACTCGGACTTCGAGACCTGGCACGCCGAGGACGGCATGCCGAGGCCGAGGGCCGCGAGCTGCTCCATCGCGCTCACCGACAACTACCCGTTCAACGGCGGGCTGATGATCATGCCCGGCTCGCACCGCACCTTCGTGCAGTGCGTCGGCGAGACGCCGGACGACCACTACAAGTCGTCGCTGAAGGAGCAGGAGATTGGTGTGCCGACCAAGACCGACGCCACCAAGCTCGCCGCTGAGCACGGCATCGACCAGTTCACCGGCCCGGCTGGTGGCGCTCTGTGGTTCGACTCGAACATCATGCACGGTTCTGGCAACAACATCACGCCGTACCCGAGGTCGAACATCTTCCTGGTGTTCAACAGCGTTGAGAACGCCCTGACGGAGCCGTACGCCGCAGGCTCACGGCGTCCGGAGTTCATCGCGTCGCGGGATTTCACGCCGGTGCGGCGGTAGTCGGGTCCGGCCGAGGGTGGCGTTCGGCCGACATGTCCCACCCAGCGCCACCCTCTGCCGGACGACGAAAGCCGGTCGGCACGTCCCCCAAGCGTGCCGACCGGCTGGCACGGACAGTGCGACCGCCAGCCCGGTCTTGCCCGGTCTTGCGACTCCCCTCTTCCGCAGGACCTCCGGGCTCGCACGGTGGTTCGCACTGTCCGTACATCTAGTAAGAGGCGATCCGAGGGCGTTTGGTTCCCCTCACCGCAAGAATTTCTGGGCATCCGTCGCCACTGGCGTCGCGTTGCCACGATCCGGCCGCCAGCGTGCTATTCGCCGCTCGCGGTCGCCATCGCCTCGCTGCCGTTGCCGTTGGTCGGCGTCCGGCCGCCATGGCGGGCGTTCGGCACGAACGGCTCAAGGTTCGGTCGCTTCGGCCGCAGCCCGTCGCCAGCTGACGAGCGGCGCAGGTGCCGACCGATCCACGGCAGCAGGTGCGTCTTGGTCCACTCGATGTCCGAACGCCGCATCGTCAGCCAGTTCGGCTGCTCCACCTCCGGCCACGGCTCCCGCCAGTCGGCCTTCGTCTCGATCCCGAGCACCTCGGCGGTGCGCAGCGCGATCCTGCGGTGCGCCTCCGTGCTGAAATGCAGCCGGTCCTCGCAGAACGCGCGCGGATCCCGCAGCACGTCCATCGCCCAGAGATCCACCACCCGCGTGTCGTAGCGCGCGACCGTCGCGTGCAGGTGTGCGTTGTAGAGCGCGACCCTGTACCGGATCCGGTTGACCACCGACACCTCCCGCATGTCGGGCCCTGTGAAGACCACGACGTCGATGCCGGCCTTGGTGAGCTGCCGGATCATGTCGTCGAACCGGGCCGCGACGTCGTCGACGTTCGTGCCGGGCACCAGGATGTCGTTGCCGCCTGCGCAAACGGCGACCAGGTCGGGGCGCACCTCAAGCGCGATCGGGAGCTGCTCGTCGATGATCGCCCCCAAAGTCTTGCCGCGCACCGCCGTGTTCGCGTAGGCGAAGTCCGGGTTGTCCTCCGCGAGCATCACGGCAATCCGGTCGGCCCAGCCAAGGAAAGTACCGTCGGGTAGCTCGTCGTTCATCCCCTCGGTGAAACTGTCGCCGAGTGCGACGAAGCTGCTGTACTCAGGCATGCCCGCGTCTCCCTTCTACCGCGCCCACACGAGCGGTGTCCCCAGCGCCTGCTCGTGTCCCCTTTGCCCGGTGGTAGGGCATATGCCGGACCACGGGCTTCAATGATGCGAGAATGCATGGTCATGTGACACCTACGCCACCGTTGGTTGACGCAACCGTTGCCACGTCGTTGCTTTTCGATGGCGAATAGCGGTCTGACCTGTGCCGATCTGACGTTCGATGCGGCGAAAACGGTTCCGTCACATTTACCGTTGCGCCCGATACCGGGGTGCGCTATCGCGACGAGGAGTGGTCAGGCAGGCTGGGGACGTGACTGAGCGACCGACCCCAGATGCAGCAGGCCGGGAGTCCCTGGGGACGCTGCTCGGCGGCAGGCGCGGCGCCATCGACGCCAGCTTGCCACCGCTGGCTTTCGTCGTCGGCTGGCTGATCTCCGATCGTTCGATCGCGTGGGGAGCGTTCGCCGCCATCGCGGTCGGGGTGCTCGTCGCGGTGGAACGACTGGTGCGCGGCAAGCGGGTCGGCGCCGTCGTGCTCAGCCTCGCCGCCGTGGTGCTCGCGGCCTACATCGCGCTGTACACCGGGCGGCCGGAGGACTTCTTCCTGCTGCAGCTGTTCAGCAATGCGGCCAGCGCGTTGGTGTGGGCGTTGAGCATCGTGCTGCGCTGGCCGCTGCTCGGCGTCGTCGTGGGGACGCTGCTCGGCCAGAAGACCCGCTGGCGACGTGATCCGGAGCTGCTGCGGGCGTACTCGCTGGCGAGCTGGGTGTGGGTGTTCGGACAGTACACCGTACGGGTGGTGGTGTTCGGCCTGCTGTGGTGGAGCGGGCATGTCGTCGCGCTCGGCATTGCCCGCACCGTGCTGACCTGGCCACTTGTCGCGCTGACGATCGCGGTCAGCGGCTGGGTGCTGCACCGTGCGCTGCCGGACGACCACCCCGGTCTGCGACATCCGCAGGAACTCAGTCGGACTAGCTGAGCACTTCGGCGAGCAGCGCAGGATCGACGTTGCCGCCGCTCACGACGGCCACGGTCCGGCCGGGCGGCAGCTCCCGATACAGTGCGGCGGCGCAGGCGACGGCGCCGCTCGGCTCGGCCACGAGCCGCGCACGGGTGGCGAGCGTCCGCATCGTCGCGCGGATCTCGTCCTCTGTGACGGTCACGGCGTTGTCGACGACGTCCCGCAGGTGCGCAAAGGTCAGCTCGGACGGTTCGGTGCGCAGGCCGTCCGCGATCGTGCGGGCGCGCCGCTCCGGTGACCAGTGCACCCGGTGTCCGGCGCGCAGCCCCTCTGCGGTGTCCGCAGCAAGCGCAGGCTCGACGGCGATCACCCGCGCCTCCGGCCGCAACGCCTTCACCGCGACGCCGACGCCGGATGCGAGCCCGCCGCCAGCGACCGGCACCAGCACGACGTCGACGTCCGGCAGGTCCTCGACGATCTCAAGCCCGATGGTGCCCTGGCCCGCGATCACGTCGGGGTGGTCGAACGGTGGGATCAGCGCCATGCCGCGCTGCGTGGCGATCTCCGTGGCGACCCGCTCGCGGTCGGCCATCGGCACCTCGATGATCTCCGCGCCGTGTGCCGCGGTCGCCTCGACCTTCACCCTGGGCGTCGAGTCCTGCATGACGATCAGGGCGGGCACGCCGAACGCCTTCGCGGCGAACGCGACCGCGTTGGCGTGGTTGCCGCTGGAGTACGCGACGACGCCGTTTGCCCGCTGGGCGTCGTCGAGGACGGCGATGGCGTTGTAGGCCCCCCTGATCTTGAACGCGCCGATGGCCTGCAGGTTCTCCGGTTTGAGCCACAGCGGGCGCTGGGACCACGGCTGTTCAAGCAGTGGCGTGCGCAGCGCGACGGCCGCGATGCGCTTGGCCGCGTCCCTGATGTGATCGATCTCGACCCTGGTCACGCCGTCCAGCATGCCAGGACCGGGTGCCCGGGTGCCGTGAATGACGCTTCTACTGCGCGGGGTGCAGCGCTCGCGACAGCCGCTCCGCTGCGGCGCGGGGGTCCTCTGCCTCGGTGATCGCCCTGACGACGACGATCCGGCTCGCCCCTGCAGCGAGGACGTCCGGCAGGCGTTGCTCGTCGATGCCGCCGATGGCGAACCAGGGCCGCTCGGGCGCGGCGTCCGCCGTCGTCCGGATCAGGTCGAGTCCCGGCGCGTGCCTGCCCGGCTTGGTCGGCGTCGGCCAGCACGGACCGGTGCAGAAGTAGTCGACGCCCGGCTCGTCGGCTGCGGCCCGAGCCTGCTCGACGGAGTGCGTCGAACGGCCGATCACGACGTCGTCGCCGAGGAACCGCCGCGCGAGCGAGACGGGGATGTCGTCCTGGCCGAGGTGCAGGACGTCGGCGTCGAGGCCGAGTGCGACGTCGGCCCTGTCGTTGACCGCGAGCAGCGCGCCGTGCCGCTCGCACGCCTCCGCCAGCGTCTCCAGCGCGGCGATCTCCTGCGCCGCTTCGAGCGGGACGCCGTCGGTCTTGTCGCGGAGCTGGACGATGTCGACGCCGCCCGCCAGCGCCGCGTCCGCGAACTCGGCGAGGTCGCCGCGCTCGCTCCTGGCGTCGGTGCACAGGTACAGATGTGCGTCGGCAAGGCGCTTCCTGATGGTGTCGCCGTCACGCTGAGGCATGACGTCGACGCTACCGCGTGGTGGATTCCGTCGGTGTCTCGCGCTACGGTGAACAGTGTCCGCACGGGAGCCGCTGCAGCGGCTGAGAGGGAGCATGGAGCTCCGACCGTGGAACCTGATCCGGGTTATGCCGGCGCAGGGAGCGTGATTCGTGTGATGTCGCAACAGGTGACCGTCGTCGGTGCTGGCGTGATCGGGCTCGCCGTCGCATGGCGGGCCGCGTCGGCGGGGCACCGCGTGACGGTCGTCGATCCGGAGCCAGGCAGGGGTGCGTCCTGGGTCGCTGGCGGGATGCTCGCCCCGGTGGCCGAGGCGTGGCCTGGCGAGGAAGCCGTGCTCAAACTCGGCGAGCGGTCGCTGCGCCGCTGGCCGGAGTTCGCCCGTGAGCTGGCGGCTGACGCCTTCGACCCCGGCATGTCAACGGCGGGCACCGTCATCGCAGGCAGGGACGCCGCCGACGTGGACCAGATCGCCATCCTCGCCGACTACCTCGACCGGATCGGCCGCACCGTGGAACGGGTGAACGGACGTCGGCTGCGCTCACTCGTGCCCGGCCTGGCGTCCGCGCTGCGGTCGGGGATCGTGGTGCCAGGCGACCTCGCCGTCGACAACCGGCAGTTACTGGACGCGCTGCAGGCGGCCTGCGTCCGCAACGGCGTCAGGTTCGTGCGCGAGTCGGCCCGCGAGGTCGCGCCCAAGCAGGTGGTTACCGACACCGGCACGTACGACGCCGACGCCGTCGTGCTCGCCGCCGGTGCCCGCAGTGCGCTGCTGCACCCGGAGCTGCGGGACGCCGTCCGGCCGCTCAAGGGCGAGATCCTGCGGCTGCGTCCGCGCAGGGGGTGCCTGCCGCCGCCGCGCGTCACGGTGCGCGCGATCGTCGAGGGCAGGCCGCTGTACCTTGTGCCGCGCGCGGACGGCGAGCTGGTCGTCGGCGCGACGCAGTACGAGAGTGGCTACGACGACGCGGTGAAAGCAGGCGGCGTGCGGGAGCTGCTGGACTACGCCGAACAGGTGTACCCGAGCGTGAGCGAGTACGAGCTGACCGAGATCACGGCGGGTCTGCGGTCGGCGAGCATGGACAACCTGCCGCTGATCGGCAGGCTCTCGGACGGCGTGATCGTCGCGACCGGCCACTACCGCAACGGCCTGCTGCACGCGCCGGTCACCGCGGACGCGGTGCTCGGCATCCTTGCCGGGGAGCGGCTGCCCGACGAGATCGTCGCGGCGGACCCGGCACGCGACAGAAAGCGAGAACAAGTGTGATGGACGTCGAGGTCAACGGTGAGGACCGCGAGTTCGCGGACGGGACGACGCTGGCCGGGCTGCTTGAGCAGCTCGGAACTGCGCAGCGTGGCGTCGCTGTCGCCGTCGATGGCACGGTCGTGACCAGGAGCGAGTGGCAGGACGTCGTGCTGGCCGACGGCGCGAAGGTCGAGATCCTCATCGCTGTGCAGGGAGGCTGATCAGGTGACTTCGGAGGATCCGCTCGTCATCGGCGGGCAGAAGTTGGACTCGCGTCTCGTCATCGGCACCGGCGGCGCGAGCAACCTCGCGGTGCTTGAGCGCGCGCTCGTCGGGTCCGGCACCGAGCTGACGACGGTCGCGATGCGCAGGGCAGACCTTGAGGGTGGCTCCGGCGTGCTCGACCTGCTGCGACGGCTCGGCATCGGCCTGCTGCCCAACACGGCGGGCTGTCGCAGCGCGGCCGAGGCGGTGCTGACGGCGCGGCTGGCACGGGAGGCGCTGGAGACCGACTGGATCAAGCTCGAGGTGCACGCCGACGACCGCACGCTGCTGCCGGAGCCGTTCGAGACGCTGGACGCCGCCGAGCAGTTGGCCGCCGATGGCTTCACCGTGCTGGCCTACACCAACGACGACCCTGTCCTCGCACTACGGCTCGAGGAGGCGGGCTGTGCGGCGGTGATGCCGCTCGGCGCGCCGATCGGCACCGGGCTCGGCATCCGGAATCCGCACAACATCGAGCTGATCACCGCACGCGCCGGGGTGCCGATCGTGCTCGACGCCGGGATCGGCACGGCGTCCGATGCCGCGCTGGCGATGGAGCTGGGCTGCGACGCGGTGCTGCTGTCGACGGCGGTGACCCGTGCGGAGGACCCGGAACGGATGGCGGCGGCGATGCGCAACGCCGTCGAAGCCGGACGTCTCGCGCGGCTGGCGGGCCGGATCCCGCAGCGGTTCTGGGCGCAGGCGTCCAGCCCGCCTCGCTAGTCGTCAGGCATAGGGGTCGGTGATCTCCCGCAGTTCGGTCAGGGCCTCGCGCAGCTGTGTCATGCGATCGTGGCCGAGGTGCGCCTCCCACTCGCGTTCGACGTCGGCGATCGTGGCGTCCGCGATCGGGATCGCTTGGCGGGCGCTGTCGGTGAGCCGGGAGCCGTCCGCCGTGATCGGCTGGCTCAGCTTCAAAGGGACTGACTGATGATAGGTCACCGCCATGGACACCGAGCAATGCTGGCAGGTCATCGAGCAGGAACGCCGCAGCCTCGCCGACCTCATCGAGACGATCACCGACGACGAGTGGGAGAGCCCGTCGCGATGCGAAGGGTGGCGGCCCCGAGGTATCCGGGTCCCATCGCCGCGCTGTTGCTGCTCATCACGGGCAGGCCAGCGGCGCTGCCGAGGTTGTCAGGGGACGGGCTCGCCTCGCTCGCCTCAGTCGTCAAGCACCCAGAACGGTGAGACAGGGCCGACACCGGCGCCGAGCGGGTACGACGCCTGGACGCTGCGCTCGATGAACCGCTTGCCGTGCGCCACCGCGTCCGGCACGCTGGCGCCCTTGGCAAGCACCGCCGTGATGGACGCCGCCAGGGTATCGCCGCCGCCGTGGGTGTGCGTCGTGTCGAACCGGGGTCCGGTCAGCTCGGTGAAGTCGTTGCCGTCGTAGAGAAGGTCCGTGCAGGTCGGGTCGTGGTGCATGTGCCCGCCCTTGACCAGTACCCAGCGCGCGCCGAGCGCGTGCAGCTCCTTGGCCGCCTGGCGCTGCTCGTCGGCGTCCGTGACGTCGATGCCGACCAGCAGCCGGACCTCGTCCAGGTTCGGCGTCACCAGCGTCGCCCTCGGGAGCAGTTCGGTGCGGTAGGCCTCCAACGCCTCGTCCCGCAGGAGCTGGTCACCGTGCATGGACGCCGCGACCGGGTCCACCACCAGCGGCGTCGTGCCGGACGCGCCGATGCCGACCTCGTCGCACGCCGCCACGATCGCCATGATGATCTCCGTCGTGGCGAGCATGCCGGTCTTGGCGGCGTCGACGCCGATGTCGGTGGCCACCGCCCTGATCTGGGCGGCGACCACCGACGGCGGAATCTCGGCCACATCGGACACCCCGACGGAGTTCTGCACCGTCACGGCGGTCACGGCGGTCATGCCGTGGACGCCGTTGGCGAAGAACGTCCGTAGGTCGGCCTGCAGGCCAGCACCACCGCCGGAGTCCGACCCGGCGATGGTGAGGGCGCGGGGTGGAGCGAGCCGAACGGGGCGTTCGGGACCTGATGCGTGCCCAACGCCCCGTTCGGCTCGCGGTTGGTCCGTCACGCCTCGCCGTTCTCCGCCATGGGCAGATACACCTTGTTGCCGTGCTCGGCGAACTCGCGGGACTTCTCCTGCATGCCTGCCTCGATCGCCTCGACGGTCTCCAGCCCGTGCTCGGCCGCGTAGTCCCGGATGTCCTGCGTGATCCGCATGGAGCAGAACTTCGGGCCACACATCGAGCAGAAGTGCGCCGTCTTCGCCGGCTCAGCGGGCAACGTCTCGTCGTGGAACGCCCGCGCGGTATCCGGGTCCAGCGAGAGGTTGAACTGGTCCTGCCAGCGGAACTCGAACCGCGCCTTGGACAGCTCGTCGTCCCACTCGTTGGCGTACGGGTGCCCCTTGGCCAGGTCGGCGGAGTGCGCCGCGATCTTGTACGTGATCACGCCGGTCTTGACGTCGTCCCGGTTCGGCAGGCCGAGGTGCTCCTTCGGCGTGACGTAGCACAGCATCGCCGTGCCGTACCAGCCGATCTGCGCCGCGCCGATGGCCGAGGTGATGTGGTCGTACGCGGGAGCGATGTCCGTGGCGAGCGGGCCGAGGGTGTAGAACGGCGCCTCGCCGCACAACTCCTCTTCCTTCTCCACGTTCACCTTGATCTTGTGCATTGGCACGTGGCCGGGGCCCTCGATCATCACCTGGACGTCGTGCTCACGCGCGATGTGCGTCAGCTCGCCCAACGTCTCCAGCTCGGCGAACTGCGCGCGGTCGTTGGCGTCGGCTGTCGAGCCGGGCCGCAGGCCGTCGCCGAGCGAGAACGTGACGTCGTAGGCCCGCAAGATCTCGCACAGCTCGGAGAAGTGGGTGTAGAGGAACGACTCCTTGTGGTGGTGCAGGCACCACGCCGCCATGATCGACCCGCCGCGCGAGACGATGCCGGTGACGCGCTTGGCGGTGAGCGGGATGTAGCGCAGCAGCACGCCGGCGTGCACCGTCATGTAGTCGACGCCTTGCTCGCACTGCTCGATGATGGTGTCGCGGTAGAGCTCCCAGGTGAGCTTCTCCGGCTCGCCGTTGACCTTCTCCAGCGCCTGGTAGATCGGCACTGTGCCGACCGGAACCGGCGAGTTGCGGATGATCCACTCGCGGGTCTCGTGGATGCGCTTGCCCGTGGACAGGTCCATGATCGTGTCGGAGCCCCAGCGGGTCGCCCATACCATCTTCTCGACCTCTTCCTCAACGGAGGACCAGACGGCCGAGTTGCCCATGTTGGCGTTGACCTTCACCAGGAAGTTTTTGCCGATGATGGCCGGTTCGGACTCCGGGTGGTTCCGGTTTACCGGAATCACCGCGCGGCCCCTGGCCACCTCGTCACGAACGAACTCGGGGCTCATCCGCTCGCGGGCGGCGATGAACTCCATCTCCTCGGTGATAATCCCGGCCTTGGCGTAGCCCAACTGGGTGTTGTGACCCGCAGGGGGCGGGCCCCCCGCGAACCCCCCAGTTGTTCCCTTCTCGCGGCCGTCGATCCACGGTTTGCGCATCGGTTGCAGGCCCAGGTGGACGTCGATGGTGGCGTCGTCGTCGGTGTACGGGCCCGAGGTGTCGTAGACGTCGAAGTGCTCACCGTTGGTCAACTCGATTCGCCGCACCGGCACCCGCAGCCCGCGCTCGGTCGTGGTGTAGACCTTGCGCGACCCGGTGATGGGGCCAGTGGTGATGGTCGGCTGGACGCCCTCGAGCTGGGTGGACTCGTCAAGAGTGGTCACGACTTTCCTCCCTACGCCGGCATTACCCGGTCAGGTTCATGCGGTCGGCGGCGCTGTGCTCGAGGCCAGCCGCCCTCTCAGCCCGCCATGGCGCGAGCTCCCGCGTGTTTAGTTGACGACTCCGACCCTGCCATGACCCCGGACAGGGTTCAAGGGCGGCCCTTAGCCGACCGGCAGCTCCGTCGGTGTCGCGAAGACGTCGACCATCGCGCCGTTGCGCAGCACCGTTACCGGCAGCGGAGTGCCGATGACCTCACCGAACAGCTGCCGCTGGATGCCCTGCGCGTCGGCGACCCTTTCCCTCGCCACGGTGAGGATGAGATCACCCGAATGCAGTCCGGCGCGGTCGGCGGGACCCGCACGGACGACCTCGACGATGCGCAGCCCCGCCCGCTGTCCGGTGCGGGCGGCGACGTCGTCCGGCAGCGGCGCCGGAACGCCGACGATGCCGAGGTAGGCGCGCCGCACCCGGCCTTCAACCAGCAGGGTGTCGATGATGCGGCGGGTCGTGGAGTTGACGGGGACGGCGAGGCCGAGCCCGATGCCGGCCAGCGCGGTGCTGATGCCGACCACGCGGCCGGTGGCGTCCGCGAGCGCGCCGCCGGAGTTGCCGGGGTTGAGCGCGGCGTCGGTCTGGATGACGTCCTCGATGACCCGGCTGGCCTTGCCTTGCCGCACCGGCAGCGACCGGCCGAGCGCGCTGACCACGCCCGCCGTCACGGATCCGGACAGCCCGAGCGGGCTGCCGACCGCCACGACCAGTTGGCCGACGACCAGGTCGTCGGCGTTGCCGAGCCGCGCGGGCTCCTTGGCGTGTCGTTCGGTGCGAAGCACGGCGAGGTCGGACAGCGGGTCCGCACCGATCACGCGGAAGGGTGCCTCCGTGCCGTCCGAGAAGGTGACGGTCCCGCTACTGCTTGAGTCGACGACGTGGGCGTTGGTGAGCAGATGGGTGTCGTCGAAGACCACCGCGGAGCCGCTGCCTCGCCGCAGCGACACACTGGCGACCTGCGGCGTCACCGCGCTGGCGACCGAGCTGACCACGCGCGAGTAAGCGTCAAGGGCGTGCTGATCGACGTCGGACATGGCCACCACCCCACTCGATTACACCGTTACATCCAGTGTGCGCCGGGAGGTCGGGGTGGCGCCGCAGCGTTCGCCGTGGGCGTAGTCAGCCCTCGGCGGGGTTCCAGCTCAGGCCGGGCACGCCCCAGCGGTTCTGTTTGATCATCTTCTTCGCGGAGCGCTGGTTCCTGCCGACCAGTCGATCGAGGTAAAGCAGACCATCCAGGTGGTCGGTCTCGTGCTGCAGGCAGCGCGCGAAGAAGCCGGTGCCCTCGACGTCGACCGGCTCGCCGTCCAGGTCGACGCCGGTGACCTTCGCCCAGCTCGCCCTGCCGGTCGGGAACGTCTCGCCTGGCACGGAGAGGCAGCCTTCGAGGTCGTCGTCCGGATCGGGCATCGTCTCCGGGCGCTCCGACGCCTCCAGCACCGGGTTGATGACGAGCCCCTTGTGCCGCGCGCCTTCGTCGTCCGGGCAGTCGTAGACGAATAACCGCAGGTCGACGCCGATCTGGTTGGCGGCGAGGCCGACGCCTTCCGCCGCGTACATCGTGTCGAACATGTCGTCGACGAGCGTGCGCAGGTCGTCGTCGAACTGCTCTACCTTGCGGGTCGGGTTGCGCAGGACGGGGTCGCCTGCGATGCGGATGGGATGCACGGTCACGCCCGGAATCGTAATCCGCCCGGATGACGGCGACGGAACCGCTTGCTGGAGTGGGTGAACGGGCACCGACGCGCCGACCTAATGCCGACCGCGTGTCGGTGCCGCATGATCTAATGTCGCCAGCGAATCACAGGCCTGTGATTCGCGCCCTCGCGCCTGGCGCAGCACCAGCGAGTAACGACGCGATTGTGAGGCAACAGCTAGATGGACGCTGCGGAGCCGATGCCTCGGCCCCATGATCCATCCACGCTGACCCGTGCCGGTGTGGGCGTGGATGGGTTGTCCCGCAGAGACCACGAGATCCTGGCGTTCGAGCGGCAGTGGTGGCAGTACGCGGGGGCGAAGGAGCAGGCGATCCGGGAGCTGTTCAGCATGTCGTCGACGCGCTACTACCAGGTGCTGAACCGGCTCATCGACTCCGAAGCCGCACTGAGCGTCGATCCGTTGTTGATCAAGCGCCTGCGTAAGACGAGGGCGGCGCGCAAGCGGGTGCGCGCGGCACGACAGCTGGGGATCGAGCTGCCATGAGCCTGCCAGTAATCTCCCGACCGCTGCGTGCCGCTGGGCTCGCGCTGGTTGGCGTCGCCGTGCTCGCGGTCGCGATCGGCACCGTGACGGTTATCACGGGCGATGCCGAGGACACCGCCGCGCCGAGCGGTGAGCAGACGACCACGACGGCGCCCGGCGAGGGCGACGGTGGTGAGTCCCCGACGTCGACGCCGTCCGCGTCGACCTCCGCTTCGGCTTCGCCATCCGCTCCGGCTTCGGAGACGGTGACGTCAACGAGTGCGCCGGGTGATGGCTCCGGGCCTGGTGACGGTTCCGGTCCCGGTGAGGCTCGTCCTGGCGGCCCCGGTGGTCCCGGCGGCAAGGGCGACGTCGGCAGCGGCGAGGAGGGGCCTCCGCTTCAGGAGATGGTCGACGTCCGGGTCTACAACAACAGCGATATCTCTGGGCTCGCCGCACGTGCCGCGCGCGACCTTGAGGCGAGGGACTGGGACGTCGTCGAGACCGGCAACTACTCCGACGGCGTCATCTACACCACCACGGTCTACTACCGTCCTGGCACTACAGAGGAAGCCGCCGCGCAGTCCATCGGCGAGAACTACGGCATGCGGGTCGAGCCCCGGTTCAAGGGCATCAAGGACGCCAGCCCCGGCGTGATAGTGATCGTGACCAAGGACTACGGAGGCAGAAAGACGGGCAAGTAGCGGTCACCGGTGCGTCGTGTCCCCCGTTCCCGACGCCATGTTCTCCGTTCCCGACGTCGCGTTCGTCGGTCCTGTACGTCGTGTTCTCCGCTCACGGCGCCGTGTTCCACAGTCCAATCGCCGTGTCCCACACTCTCGACGTCGTATTCTTCGCTTCGGCGGCGTCCAGCGGCGTCAGTGCCCCGCCGCGTACGCCTCCAGCGCGGCGAGCTGCGCCGGGTCGAGAGACGGCCGCACGGCCTCGCGGGCGGCTTCCAAGTGCCTGGCAGTGACCGACGCTGCGTCGAGTGACTCGCGCATCGCGGTGAGCGCCCCCTCGCGGATAAGCGCGGCACAGTCTGCAGCGGAGTATCCCTCCAATGTGGATGCGAAGGCGGCCAGATCCACATCGGACGTCAACGGCGTGTTCTGCGCCGTGGCGCGCAGGATCTCCTCTCGGGCTTCCGTATCCGGCGGTGGGACGTAGACCAGCCGTTCGATTCTGCCCGGCCGCAGCAACGCCGGATCGACCAGCTCCGGCCGATTGGTCGCGCACAACACGACGACGTCACGCAGCGGCTCCACACCGTCCAGTTCGGTCAGCAGCGATGCGACGACGCGGTCTGCGACGCCGGAATCACTCGACTGCCCCCGTCGAGGCGCCAGTGCGTCGATCTCGTCAAGGAACACCAGTGACGGCGCGGCTTCGGCCGCCCTGCGGAACAGCTCCCGGACCCTGCGCTCCGACTCGCCAACCCACTTGTCCATCAGCTCTGCGCCCTTGACCGCGAACACGTTCAGCGCGCCGGTGCCTGCCAGCGCACGCACCAGGAAGGTCTTGCCGCCGCCCGGTGGTCCGTAGAGCAACACTCCGCGCGGCGGCGTCACGCCGAGCCGCGCGAACGAGTCCGGATACCGCAGCGGCCACAGCACCGCCTCGGTGAGGGACTGCTTGACGTCGTGCATGTCGCCGACGTCGTCAAGGCTGAGCCCGCCAGTCGCGAGCGTGTCTGATTCGGACATCGATAGTGGACGGACGGTACTGAGCGCATCCAGTAAGTCCTGATGCGACACGCGCGGCAAGTTCGCCTTGCGCTGTCGTAGGGCTGCCCTTAGCGCGGCATCGCGCCGCAGTGCAACGAGATCGGCTGCCACGAAACCGGGTGCATTCGCCGCGATGGCGCCGAGGTCGACGTCTGGTTCCAGCGGGACGTCCCGCAGTAGCACTCGCAGGAGCTCGGTGCGCACATCGGTGGTGGGCAGTGAGAGGCTGAGTTCGCGATCGAGCAGGTCCACCGTGCGCAGCCGGGTGTCGACGCCCTCCGGATGCGCGGTGGTCGCGACGACGGCGACGTTTGGCGTGCGCAGGGCGTCGCGGATGCGGTCGAGCAACACGGTGGCGACCGGAGCCGCGTCCGTCGGGAGCAGGGCATCGACGTCGGTGAGCAGCACTGCGGCGGGTCCAGTGGCGGACTTCGCTGATGTGATGGCTTCGTCGAGGTGGGCGACGGCGGCGTTCGGTTCGAGCACGGCGATACTTGGCGCGGCGAGCGGCACCACGGTGATGTCGTTGGCCTGCGCCACGGAGCGGACCACGGTTGTCTTGCCGACGCCTTCCGGACCGCTGAGTAGCACGCCGAGCCGCGCCGACGCGCCGAGTTGTTCCAGCAGTTCGGGGTGGGAGAAGGCGAGCTCGAACCACTCGGCGAGTTTGCCCGCCGCGGTGTGTGCGCCCGCGAGGTCGGATACCGGCGGGGTGGCCTCGGTGGGGGACACAGCGTCGGGAGTGGGGGACACGGCGTCTGGAACGGGGGACACGGCGTCTGGAACGGGGGACACGGCGCGCCAGGAGAGCACCGTTGAGGGGCCGACGGTGACCGGGCCGTCAGGGTCGGTGGCGGTGATGGTCAGCAGCTCCGTCGTCCAGGTCATGCCGATGGCGCGGGAGAGCTTGCCGCGAGCGTCCGCGATGTCGGTGCCAGCTGGGGGCGCGAGGTCCTGCGGCAGCAGCGACACCGCGTCGCCCACGGTGAACACCTTGCCGATCAGCGCAAGCCGCAGCATCTCCGGCGGTAGCGACATGCTCGCCAGTCGCGAGCCGGACACCGTGACACTGCGGGCGTGGGCAACCTCGGCCGGGGACACCACCACCTCGCCGCCCTCGGTGATGCCCAGGTTGGACAGGGTGACGTCGTCGGTGAGCACCACGCCGTGCTGGCCGTCGTCCGGGGCGCGTGCCGCCAGTGCCGCGCTCACGCGCGCGCCCACCAGCCGGACGGCGTCCCAGGCACGCAGGCCAAGCGCGTCCAATACTTCCTGGTGCAGGCGAACGACGCCGCGTCGAGTGTCGAGCGCGGACGGGGTCAGCCGTGCGGTCAGTGTGATCTGTGGTGACGGCACGGTGCCGAGCCTACTGAGTCAGCACCGCCCGCGCTGTACCGTTCACGCGGCCAGAACCGCCAGGGACGTCACTGCTTGCGCAGGCCGAGCCGCCGCCAGTTCCTGGTACGCCCACTACCGTCGTCCGAAGAGCCCCCACCGTCTGAAGAGGCAGACGACGGCGACGAGCGGCCTGCCGCCACCGTCCGCTGCGCCGAGCTGGTGCGGGACAGCCGCACCCTGGGCAGCGACGCGCCCGCGATCCGGCTGCGGATCGGACGCCGCAGCCCGAGCCGCCGGTACCGCCGGGAGCTGCGCCGGATCGCCCTGCGCTCGCGGGCGGGCGCGTCCCACGCTTCGGGGTGCTTGGCCAGCCAGGCGTGCCGGTACGCCGCGTACGGCACGTGTGCCAGATACAGGAGCAGCGCCACGCTCAACGCGATCAGCGGGTACTGCACGATCGCCGCCGCGAGCAACCCGACGCCGACCAGCAGCGGTGCAACGGCCTTCGCGGGCACGCTCACCGACTTGAGTGACAACGTCGGCAGCCTGCTGATCGCCAGCGCCGCGATGGCGATCAGCCACAGCCACACCACGGGACCCGTCGACCACCAGCCGGTGTCGAACTCCAGGGTCAGGATCACCGGCATCAGCGCAAGCAGTCCCCCTGCTGGTGCGGGTACCCCGACGAAGAACTCAGCTGCGAACGGTGGTTTGTCGGTGTCGTCGAGTAGCGTGTTGAACCGGGCGAGCCGCAACACCATGCAGACGGCGAACACCAGCGCTGCGATCCAGCCTGCCCGGTTGCCGTCGGCTTGCCAGACGAACAGCACCAGCGCGGGGGCGACGCCGAAGGAGATGGCGTCTGACAGCGAGTCCAGCTCGGCGCCCATCTTCGACGTGGCGTCGAGCAGGCGGGCGATGCGGCCGTCGAGGCTGTCCAGCACCGCGGCGACGACGACGCCGACGATGGCCAGCTCGAAGTTGCCTTGCAACGCGAACTGCACTGCGGACAGGCCCGCGCATAGCGCGAGCACCGTGATGGCGTTCGGTAGCAGGCGGACACCGGGCGCGGTGCGCACCATCAGCGCTCCAGGGACGGCGGCAGCTCGGCCAGCGCGGTCTCGCCGCCTACGGTGTGCTGGCCCTTGCTGACCAGCACCCGGCTGCCGTGCGGCAGGTACAGGTCGACGCGGGAGCCGAACCGGATCAGCCCGTACGTCTGGCCGGTCTCGACCTTGTCGCCGGTGCTGACTTCGCACAGGATGCGCCGCGCGATCAGGCCCGCGATCTGCACGACGATCAGCTCATGGCCGTCGTGCGTGCGTATGACGACCGAGTTGCGCTCGTTGTCGTCGCTGGCCTTGTCGAGGTCGGCGGAGAGGAACTTGCCCTTGCGGTAGGCCACGCCCTCGACCTGGCCAGCTGCCGGGACGCGCTGCACGTGGACGTCGAACACCGACAGGAAGATGCTGATGCGGGGCCGTGGCGTCGCGTCGGCGCCCAACTCGGCCGGCGGGACCGCGTCGCCGATGCTGGCGATGGTGCCGTCGGCGGGGGCGACCGCCACGTCGCCGCGTGGCGGGGCGACGCGGTGCGGCTCGCGGAAGAACCACGCCGTCGCCGCCGCCCCCACGAAGCCGAGGGTGCCGAGCGGCTTGCTGATCTTGCGCAGGGCCATGGCCGCGGTTGCCACGCCGAGCACGAACGGCCTGCCTGCGGGATGCATGGGGGGCACGGTCTCGCGGGCGAGCGTCGCCGCGTGCGCGAGCGTCTCGCGGATGCGTGCCTCTGGCGCCGGTGGGGTCGGGGTGCCAGGAGAGGCCGGATTCATGTCTGACTTTCCGTTACTGTTCTGCTGTCTGGCGGGGAAGGTTACCCCGTTTCGGTGTGTGCCTACGCTACCGCGTGCGGTGACGACCGGCTCCGCCCGCCGTGGCCTGCCGGTGGCGCCATCCGCGGGCGGCTGGTGTTGTGAAGGGCGTCTTCACAACACATAGCGTTGCGAAGACGCCCTTCACGACACCTCAACTCAACAGCACCACATCCACCTCAGCCCCCTCGGCCACTTCGGTGGTGTCCTCGTCGATGTCGATGAGGCAGTTCGCCTGGGTGAACGCCGCAAGCAGGTGGGAGCCCGGCCCGCCCCGAGGGCCGACGGTGCCGGTGACGCTACCCGCGCCGCTCGCGACTGGCGGCGTGTAGAACCCGCGTCGGAACTGCCGCTTGCCAGCGGGCGCCACCAGCCGTTCAAGCAGGCGCGCCCGCACCACCGGCCGGTCGATGTGGACGTGTCCGAGCGCGGTGAGCAACGCGGGCCGCAGGAACACCTCGTACGACACGAGCACGCTCACCGGATTGCCCGGCAGCGTCACGATCGGAGTGCCGTTGACGGTGCCGCAGCCCTGCGGTCCGCCCGGCTGCATCGCGACCTTCGTGAACCGCACGCCCTCGGTGGTCAGCGCGTCCTTGACCACCTCGTACGCGCCCGCGCTCACGCCGCCGGACGTCACGATCAGATCGGCGTGCTCGCTGTGCTTGGCCAGCGTCTCGCGGAAGGTGTCGACGTCGTCGACCACGCTGCGCACGACGTCCACCTCGCATCCGAGCGCCCGCATCGCGGTGGCCAGCATGATGCTGTTGGACTCGTAGATCTGGCCGTGTCGCGCCGGTTCCGGCGGTAGCACCAGCTCGGACCCAGTGGACAGCACGAGCACCCGCAGCCCCGCCTTGACGGCCAACTCGGCCCGCCCGGTCGCCGCGGCCAGCCCGAGCTGTGCCGCGCCGAGCAGCGTGCCCTCCCGCAGCGCGACGTCGCCAGCCGTCACGTCCTCGCCAGCCCGCCGGACGCTCTTGCCAATCGAGGCCGACGCGAACAGCCGCACCCGCTCTGTGGCGCCGTCGGTGTCCTCCACCTTGACGACGGCGTCCGCGCCGTCCGGCATCGGCGCGCCGGTCATGATCCGGTGCGCGGTGCCAGGCGCCAGCGGCGGGCCATCGGTGCGTCCTGCTGGGATGTCGGCGGCCACCGGCAGCTCGGCCGGCGCCTGTTCCGATGCGTCAGCTACGTCGGCCGCCCGCACCGCGTAGCCGTCCATGGCCGAGTTGTCGAACGGCGGCAGCGACACGCTCGCGGAGATGTCCTCGGCGAGCACCCTGCCGTGGCATTGTTCGAGGGGGAGCGTCGCGGTGTGCGCGGCTGGCAGCAGGGCGGCGACGGTCGCCTTGTACTCGGCGACGGAGAGTGGCTGGCTCATGGCCGTGATCCTCTCGCGTCCGACTGTCGGCGCGCCAGATGGTCGCGTGCTTCGGGGGATTCGGTCGCTAGCGCGTCGGTTCTCACTCGTGAGCGGACGGTGACCTCCACACGTTAGGCTCCCGTGCGTGACGGACGAGCAGGTCGGGGACCTCACGGGACGCCGGTTAGGCAACTACCGCATTGATGGTGTGCTCGGTAAGGGCGGGATGAGCGTCATGTACCGGGCCACGGACGTCCGGCTCGGCAGGAAAGTGGCGTTGAAGGTCATCGGCGAGCATTTCGGTGCCGATGCCGAGTTCCGGGAACGCTTCGTCGACGAGGCCCGCAACACGGCCGCGATCGACCATCCGAACATCGTCCCGCTCTACGACTTCGGCGAGCTCGACGGCATGCACTACATCGGCATGCGCCTGGTCGACGGCTCCGACCTCGCCAGCCTGATCTTCGAAGGGCCAATGCGGCCGGAGCGCGCGGTCGGGCTGCTCGAGCAGGTGGCCGACGCGCTGGACACGCTGCATCGGCGTGGGTTGGTGCACCTCGACGTCAAACCGGCCAACGTGCTCGTCACCAAGCGGGAGTCGATCAGGGAACACGTCTACGTCGCCGACTTCGGGCTCACCCGAAGGGGTGCCACCGGGCATCGCACCAGGGGCGGGGACTTCCTCGGCTCGCCCACCTACGCCGCGCCGGAGCACCTGCGCGGCGAGCCCCTGGACGGCAGGACCGACCAGTACGCGCTGGCGTGCGTGTTGTTCGCGTGCCTGACCGGGCGTCCGCCGTATCCCGGCGACGTGCAGACCGTGATCAAAGGGCACCTGAACCTCGCACCGCCGTCGGCGGTGCGGATCGTGCCCAGCCTGCCGCTGGCGATCGACACCGTGCTGGCCAAGGGCATGGCGAAGGATCCGGCGCGGCGCTACGAAAGCTGCGTCGAGCTGCTCGCGGCAGCGAATGATGCGCTGACGCCTCGGCAGCGGACCAACGGCCAGGCCCAGCACAGGCCGCGTGCGATGCCGCCGCCAGCCCAGCGGCGTCCGGGTCCTGTTCCACCTCCTGGGTACGGTCT
>WHUD01000649.1 GCA_009377385.1 Actinophytocola sp. | reverse complement strand
TCAACGCACTACAAAAATATCTGACGCGAATCTCCGGCGCAGAACACTAGGCCCTGGTGAACGTGAATGCGCCGTGGTCGGCGGTGCACCGGTAGCGGCGTTCCGGCAGCGACCCGGACGTCGTCTGAGTGCGGCGGCAGTCGAAGTCGCCGACCGAGAACCGCGCGGTGAACCCGCCACCGGCGTGGACCTCCCGCAGCAGGTACTCGACTTCCTCGCACGGCACGCCGGACGACACGATCTCGAACGCGCCGTCACCGGAGTTCGGCTTGAACCCGACGTCCGGACACCCTCGCTGCTTCTGGTCCGCGGGCCAGGCGCCGAGGAACTGCTTCGCCCCGGCGCCGCGCTCGGAGTTGTGGCAAACGACGCCGTTGCGGCCGGGGGTGTCGGAGCAGTACCAGTCGCCGGTGACGTGCGGCGCCGCGCCGGCGCGGGTCCGGTCCTTCGGCCGGAAGGTCTCGAAGAACGTCGACAGCACATGCCGTGCCTCCTCGCACGGCACATCGCCCTGCTCGATC
>WHUD01000648.1 GCA_009377385.1 Actinophytocola sp. | reverse complement strand
CCGGCGAGGTCGACCGTTGGACTCCCGCCACGACCTCCACGCCGCCCGGGGTCCGGTCGAGCATGAGCTCCAGGTAGTGGTCCATCTCGCCCAGGTACTCGCGCAGCGACGGCGCCTGCGCGTCCCAGCAGCCGAAGACCAGGCCGTGCGCGACCTCGACGCGCGGAACGGGGATGAGACCCCACTGCGACTTGTCGAGCTCACGGAAGTAGGCGCTGTCGAACAGCGGCACCCCGACCAGCTCGCCAGAGTTCGCGTACGCCCAGTTGTGGTACTTGCACTGGAACACCCGGGCGTTCCCGCGGTCGGTCAGGCAAACCTTGGCGCCGCGGTGGCGGCAGCTGTTGAGCAGCACCTGGATACTCATGTCCTGGGCCCGGGTGACGATCACCGGGTCTTCACCCATGGTCGTCTGCGTGAAGTCGCCAGGGTTGGGTATCTGGGATTCGTGGCCGACGAAGAGCCAGGAGCGGGCAAAGACCTGCTCCAGCTCCATCTTGTAAATCTCTTCGTCGCTTAAGA
>WHUD01000647.1 GCA_009377385.1 Actinophytocola sp. | reverse complement strand
CGATAGCGCCATGACCGTGGAGGTGGGCTTTACCCTTAACGGGGAGGATGTGCATACAAGCGTCGAGGGCGACGAGCTGCTGGCAGATTGCCTGCGCGAGCGCATGGGCCGAACGGGAACGGTCCTGGGTTGCCGGGAGGGAGTGTGCGGCAGTTGCAATGTGCTCATCGACGGCACTGTCACTCGCTCGTGCCTCGTGCTGGCGGCTCAGATCGAAGGCTGTGACGTCGTCACGGTCGAGGGCTTGGTATCGGACGATTCACTCAGCCCGTTGCAGCGGGCGTTCGTGGACGAAGGCGCGGTGCAGTGCGGGTTCTGTACCCCGGGCCTGTTGATCGCCGCGACTGCGCTGCTCGAGGAGCGCCCGAGCCCAACCCGGGCGGAGATTGTCGAGGCGCTGAGCGGCAACCTGTGCCGCTGCACCGGTTATGTCAAGGTTGTGCGCGCGGTAGAGGTTGCGGCTGGGGGAGGACAGGGTAGCTGATGTCGTCGTCGTTGCGCGTGGTTGGCACCCGGGTGCCA
>WHUD01000646.1 GCA_009377385.1 Actinophytocola sp. | reverse complement strand
ACCAGCAGCCCACGCGGTGTCTCGATCGCAACCGGGATCGGCTCCTCAGCGGTGTCACCGGCCGCAGCGAGCATCACCGTCATTTCCGTGACCCCGTCCAGGCTTTCGTCGATCCGTCGTTTGGCGACCAACGCGCCGTCGTCGTCGACGAGCGCGATGTCGTGATGGCCCTCGGCCCAGTCGATGCCGCAGTACACTGCCACAGGTGAGTCCCTTCGCCAGTCCTGGGTTTGACTCCTCCGGCCCGAGTGACCGGTAGCACCGCGCGGCGACCTAATAGCAAGGCTCGAAGCCTGACCTCCGATGGAGCCGTTCGCGGTCCCAGCAACCAGCAGGGACGTCGCGTTCTCAGCAGAGAGCTCACCGGCTCGGCACATCGATGACGTCACCCCGCGGGCGGGCTCGAACCACGACCGACCCTGGGTCACCACAGCATCGAGGACGGGCCGGACACGCCGACTGCGCCGGTCTCAAGCAAGAACCTCGATGGGCTAAGCCCGGATGCACCGATGATCATGGTGTGG
>WHUD01000645.1 GCA_009377385.1 Actinophytocola sp. | reverse complement strand
AGACATCCTCGGCGACCAGCGCCGACACCAGCGCCTCACGGGCCACCTCGTCGTCCCAGGCGATAGCGGGCTTGCCGCCCCGGTCGTAGTCATGCGCGACCACGTGCACCCCGCGCGCCTCGGGCACCAGCCTGCGGACCCTGCGGATGGCCGCGACCAGCTAAATGACGGTGTCCTGGGTGGCGACCGCGTCGTCGAGCACGGTGGAGTCCAACGCCCGCCGCGCCCTGCCGTGCAAGACCCCCGTCTGGGCCGCCACCTCCTTGACCGCCTCGTCGATGCGGTGCGGCCGCTCGCTGGCGTTCAAACGGCGTCGCCAGTACACGAACACCGACGCGGCAGACCGGACTGCTGGACGAAGTCGTTGTACCCGGCCCTCCCACCGCTCCTGCTCGTCGACCATGGTCTCCAGATCGATCGCCTCGATCTCGTACTCCGGCGCCAGGGTGCCACCCTCCACGGTCAGGTTCGCCGGCTGCCGGCCGTGCTCTACCATGATCGATTGGGCGTCGGTGAGGAAAAAG
>WHUD01000644.1 GCA_009377385.1 Actinophytocola sp. | reverse complement strand
CCACGGCACCCACGAGAGCACCAGGCACAGCGCGCCGAACTGCACGAGGCGGCGGATCGGCCCGCCTGGTCGGTCGCGGTGTCGATGTCGATGTCGGTGACGCGCAGCAGGCGGGCCTCCGAGCAGCGCAGGCCGCAGGCGTAGATCGTGCGGAACAGCACCGGCATGACCAGGTGACGCAACGGGGCCTCCGCGCAGTAGTGGCAGCGGTCGGTCTGGGCGAACAGCGCGGCCAGTTCGGCGTCGGTGTAGATGTGCGGGACGTACCGGGCGGGCCTGGGTAACGCGGCCCGAGGCAGTAGGTAGGCCGGCTCGCCTCGCCGTCCCAGCCAGCGGGCCAGCTCCCGCACCGGCGCGACCAAGCCCTGCAGCGTCGCAGGCTTGACGCCTCGCCGCCTGGCCGTGGTGATCCACGCCTGCACCGACGCCTCGGTGAGCGTGTCCAGCCCCGGGAACTCGGTGCGGCTGAACGCCTCGAACCGGGCCAAGACCTGCGCCTCAGCGTGGTACTTGTAGCCGACAGCACG
>WHUD01000643.1 GCA_009377385.1 Actinophytocola sp. | reverse complement strand
CTCCTCGCGATCCACCTTGATCGCGACGAAGTGCTCGTTCAGGTACGCCGCGACGGCCTCGTCCTCGAACGACTCGTGCGCCATGACGTGACACCAGTGGCAGGCCGCGTACCCCACCGACAGGAGAATTGGTGTATCACGTCGCCTCGCCTCCTCGAACGCGTCGTCGCCCCACTCCCACCAATCCACTGGATTACCAGCATGTTGGAGCAAGTAGGGACTCGTAGCCGAGGCGAGACGGTTGGCCATTCCCATGACTCCTGACGAGTGGCACGTGTATCATTTCGTTCCAAGTGATACACGAGAATGATACACGAAGCAGGTTCGCAGGCCGCGATTCGAGCCCAAGCCTCCCAGCCTAGGAGGGACGCCGGTGCCAGCTCGCAAGAAGCCAACGCTGCTCGCGCAGGGCAAGCCACGCACCCTCGGCGGCAGCGCGCGGCCGTGGCGGGTGCGGCTGTACGCCCCCGAGGACGGCGGCACCAACTATCAGGTGATGTTCCGAGCACCAGCCGGCGAGGGCGAGC
>WHUD01000642.1 GCA_009377385.1 Actinophytocola sp. | reverse complement strand
CAACTGAGATGGAACAACCCGCGCATCCACGAGGAGGCGCGCCGCAAGGTCTGGCTCACCTGCGACGAGCACAGGGAGCACCTGTCCACCTTCCTCGGTCGCCGCGGCATGCTGCGCGAAGTCGAACCCCTGCCCGGCCAGCACTGACCGTACCGGATCCGCAACACGACCTGGGGAAATGAGGCTCTCCTGTCATATCCGTGGGTGGTTACCGTAACGGCCGGGGAGGGCGGGCGGTAGCCGCCGAGGGAGAGCATGGCAAGGCTGATGAGCGCGTCGGGGTTCTTGAAGCCGAAGGCGACGTGGGTGAGCTGGCTGGCGCGGGTCTCGCCGAGTGCGTCGAAGAACCGGGTCAAGGTCGCAGCGTCGCGGCCGACAGCGGCCCAGACCAGCCGGCCGGTGTCGTGGTCGACCACCACGGTCAGGTACTTGTGGTTCTTCTTGTAGGAGATCTCATCGATACCGATCCGGGCCAGGCCGGCGAACCGGTCCACCTGGGCGTCGATCTCGCCGCACACCCGGGTGATG
>WHUD01000641.1 GCA_009377385.1 Actinophytocola sp. | reverse complement strand
GTAAGCACCGTGGTCGGGGTGACGATCACGTCCACGGTGAAGTCGTGCCCGGCGTGTGGCAGCGGTTCATCGACGACCTGAACGTCGTGGATAGTGGTGGCGATCGTGGTCTGCGCCGTGAGGAGACCGGCGTCAGCGAGGAGTGCGACCTCGATATCGGAGTAGCCAGCGCCCTTGCCGAGTCGCACGCCCTCATGGTTGACCGCGACCGACCCGCACACGACGACATCCACCGGTCGCAGCGCATCGACATCCGCCGTCCTCGCGATCCGAGAGGCGACGGCACTGGTCGCTGCCTCGCTGATCGGCACGTCGAGCGCTCCTGGGTCGAGTACGTAGAACGGGCGCTCGGCGGCGAGTTTCGGGACCGCCATGTAGAGGATCTTCCCGGCGTCGAGGGCATGGATGCGCACTGGCAGCTGAGCGCGGTCGGGGTTGGCCTTGACCACTTCGGCCCGTTTCCACGTGTCCAGTGCAGCCAGGCGGTCTGCTGCTTCGGCCGCACCGACGAACGCGGGAATACGGCCGT
>WHUD01000640.1 GCA_009377385.1 Actinophytocola sp. | reverse complement strand
GGCCTGGTCGTCGAGACCGAGCACCCACGCTTCGGCACCGTGCGCCAGCCGGGCACCGCCGTGCGCGCGGGCGCCCGCAGAGCCGACGACAGGCGGGCCCCGCGGCGAGGCGAAGACTCCGCGTCGCTGCTTGTCGGCCTGCTCGGCTACGGGGACGAGGAGGTCGCCGAGCTCACCGCGGCCGGCGCGTTCGGCCGCACCCCCGGGTGAGCAGCGCGGCTGACGAGAGATGGACTTCGAGCTCGCCGCCGAGCAACGCCTGTTCCGCGACACCCCGCGAGACTTCGTCGACAAGGAGATCCGCCCGGTCGCGCAGGAGTGGGAGGCCACCGACCGGTATCCCGCGGAGATCGTGGAGAAGATGCCAGGCGATCCAGCTGAAGCTCGCCGACATGGCGATGAAGGTCCAGGCGTCCCGGCTGCTCGTGCCGGTCGGGGTGCGCCGGTCGCGGTGCCCGTTCGGCGGGGATGCGTGCCGCTGTCGGCGAGGTCTGGTGGAATCGATGCGTGGCCATGAGCTTTCGGTTGGT
>WHUD01000063.1:16356-25086 GCA_009377385.1 Actinophytocola sp. | reverse complement strand
CGCGAATTCCGTCGCGAAACGCTCACTGTATCCAGAAAGTTATGTTCTTCTTAGTCCCACGCATCATCCCCGCCGTGACCGGGTAACCCGCCACCGAGACGGACCGCCCCGCAACTGTATGGAGCTGAGCATGAAGGCAGTGGTGTACGAAGGCCCGCACGACGTCGCCGTGAAGGACGTCAGCGACCCCCGCATCGAACAGCCAACCGACGTCATCGTGCGGATCACCTCCACTGCGATCTGCGGCTCTGACCTGCACATGTACGAGGGCCGCACGGTCGCGGAGCCCGGCATCGTGTTCGGGCACGAGAACATGGGCGTCATCGAGGAGGTCGGCCATGGCGTCACCAGCCTGGCCAAGGGGGACCGGGTCAGCATGCCGTTCAACGTCGCCTGCGGCTTCTGCCGCAACTGCCTCGCGGGCGACACCGCGTTCTGCCTGACGGTCAACCCCGGTGGAGCGGGCGGCGCCTACGGCTACGTCGGCATGGGTCCGTACGACGGCGGGCAGGCCGAGTACCTCCGCGTACCGTTCGCGGACTTCAACTGCCTCCCGCTACCGCAGGGCACCGAGCACGAGAACGACTTCGCCATGCTGGCCGACATCTTCCCGACCGGCTACCACGCCGCCGAGCTGGCACGTGTGTCACCAGGCGAAACGGTCGCCGTATACGGCGCTGGTCCGGTTGGGTTGATGGCCGCTTACTCCGCGATCCTGCGGGGCGCGTCGCGGGTACTCGTCGTCGACAAGGTGCGGGAACGGCTCAACCTGGCCGAGCAGATCGGCGCGGAACCGATCGACTTCACCGAGGGCAGCGCGCCGGAACAGATCGTCGAGCGTACCAACGGCGGCACGGACAAGGGCATCGACGCTGTCGGCTACCAGGCGACGGTCGCCGAGGGCGAGGAACAGCCCGCGATCGTGCTCAACAACCTCATCGCCACGGTGCGCCCCACCGGACATCTCGGCGTCGTCGGCCTTTACCTGCCGAAGGACCCCGGTGCTCCCAGCGAGGAAGCGGCCGAGGGACGTCTGCTGATCGACATCGGCACGTACTTCGAGAAGGGCCTGAGCATGGGCAGCGGCCAGGCCAACGTCAAGGCGTACAACCGCCAGCTGCGTGACCTGATCGTCGCGGGCCGCGCAACACCAAGCTTCGTCGTCTCCAAACGCGCACCATTGGACGAGGCCCCGGAAGCCTACGAACGCTTCGACCGTCGCGAAGAGGGCTACTCGAAGGTGGTCCTGACGCCATGAGAGGTGTACACGTGTCCGATTCCGATCTGGAGTTCTTCTTCGATCCCGTCTGCCCGTTCTGCTGGGTCACTGCGGAGTGGGTTCGCAACGTCACCGAGGTCCGCCCGCTGCGAGTCACCTGGCGGCCACTCTCGCTGCGGCTACTGAACGAGCCGATCGGCTACGAGGGCAAGCCAGGGGGCTACCCGGACGCGCACCAGCGCGGGTTGGAGATGCTGCGCGTAGTGGACGCGGTACGCGAGGCACGCGGGCCCGAAGTGCTTGGCGACCTGTACCGCGCGCTGGGCGGCTCGGTGTGGAACACGCCGTCGTCGGACGGGCATACGTTCGAGGGCATCCTCGCCGAGACCGCGCAGCGGCGGGACATTGGCGCGATCCTCACCAAGGCAGGGCTGCCCACCGAGTTCGCGGCCGCTGCCGACGACGACAGCATCGACGAGCGGCTGCGCGCCGAGACGCAGGAGGCCGTCGACCGCGCCGGTGGTGACGTCGGCACGCCGGTCCTGTCGTTCGAGCCGCCGGACGGCCCCGCGTTCTTCGGTCCAGTCATCGACTCAGCGCCCGAGGGCGAGGATGCGGGCAAGCTGTGGGACGCCATGACAACGCTCGCCCGCTGGCCTGGGTTCGCGGAGCTCAAGCGCGGTCTCCGCTCGTTCCCGGCGACACCGCTTTCGGCCAAGCTGGCTGGCCAGGAGACCCGCGTCGGCTGACTCCCGCCGCAGGCATTGCCCTAACCCCGCGCCTCCGACGTCTGCACGTCGACCTCCGCGTGCAGCGTCCGGTGTACCGGGCACTTGTCCGCGATCTCCAGGAGCTTGGCGCGCTGGTCATCATCCAGGCCGCCGGTGAGCGTGATCCGCCGCTCGATCTGGTCGATCATGCCGGTCCTTGTATCGCAGTGTGCGCAGTCCTCGGCGTGGATCTTGGCGTGCCGGAGCGCGACGTGGACGTCGTCGAGCGGCCACTGCTTGCGGTCGGCGTACATCCGCACCGTCATCGACGTACACGCGCCGAGCGCGGCGAGCAGCAAGTCGTACGGCGACGGGCCGCTATTGGCGCCTAGCGGCTCCGGCTCGTCGGCGGTGAGCGCGTGACCACCTGCCTTGATGCGCTGGCCGTAGCTCCCGACGTGGCTCTCGCTCACCTCGACTGCGCCCTCGTCGGCGGGCGCCTCGGGGTCGGCGGGGTCGAACGCATACCGCGCCGCCCACGCGGCCAGCACCGAAGCGACGAACCGGGCGTCACCGGGACGGGGGAGCAGGTGCTTTGCGCCGTCGATCGCGACGAACGACTTCGGGTGCTTCGCGGCGTCGAAGATCTGGCGCGCGTTGTCCACCGAGACCAGTTCGTCGATCGGCGAGTGCATCACAAGCAGCGCGGCCCGCAGGTTGGCGATGCGCTCGGCCTGCGGCTGCGCGGCGATGTCGTCGAGGAACTGCCGCTTGATACGGAAGGAACGCCCAGCCAAACAGACGTCGGCTTCGCCCTCCGCCTCGATGTGCTCCTTGCCTTCCGCGAACAACTTGGTCACGTGCGCCGGATCGGCAGGTGCGCCCACGGTCGCGACGGCCTTGGTCTCGGGGATGCGCTCCGCCGCCGCGAGGACAGCAGCACCGCCGAGCGAGTGGCCGATCAGGATCGTCGGGGCCGCGTAGTGCTCGCGCAGGTGGTCAGCAGCGTGCACGAGGTCGTCGATGTTGGAGCTGAACGTCGCGTTGGCGAACTCGCCGTGGGAATGCCCCAACCCGGTGAAGTCGAACCGCAGCACCGCGACGCACGCCTCCGCCAGCGCCCGCGAGATTCGCGTGGCAGCGACGATGTCCGCGCCGCAGGTGAAACAGTGCGCGAACAACGCCCACGCGCGCGGAGTCTCGACGGGCAGTTCGATCCGCCCGGCAAGCTCGCCCTGCGAGCCAGGGAACGTCAGCTTCTGCGTCTCGGCCATGCCGTTCACGGTGGCACCCGCAGGCTCACCTGTCGACTTGCCGGACTACAACCGCTGCAGATGCGGGAACGTCTCGCCGAGCAACGCCGTGAGCTGCTCGGCCAGCACCAACTGCACCTGTTCGCGGGTAAGCGTGCCGTGGGTGATCCACTCCCGCCCAGCGGCCTTCACCATCCCGCCGAACGCCCGCACGATCGCCCGCAGCTCGGCGCCTGCCGGTTCGGCGTCGCGCAGCCCGACGGTACGCACGAGGTTCTCCGCCGCGGTCTCGTCCGCTTCGGCGAGGATCCGCTCCACCTCAGGATCGTTGCCGACGCCTTCCGTCCCGAGCACGGCAACCCACGTCTTGCCGCGCGCGCTGATGACGTCGAGCAGCCAGTCCACACTGAACTCCACCCGCTCGGCGAGCGAACCGTCCGGCACGGCGGAGCGGTCCGCGACCGGCACCGTCACCATGCGCCGGACCACCTCGAGGTAGAGCCCGCGCTTCGACCCGAAGTAGTGGTTGATCAGTCCCCTCGCCACGCCGGCCTCGCGCGCGATGTCGGTGGTGGACACCTCGGCGTAAGGCCGCTCGCCGAACAACCTGATCGCGCAGTCGAGGATCTGCTCACGGCGCTGATCCGGTTCGAGTCGCCGCCAGCGGGGCTCCGTCTCGGTGCTCATGGCACGCCATCTTGCCGCAGAGCCGCCACGACACGCACGCGCTCAGCTACCAGGTGGTGACTCATCACGCCACGGCAACCAGTCAGGGATGTCGGTCGGCACCTTGCCGGTGAACTCCGGCGGCCTGCGTTGCAGGAACGACATCACTCCTTCGATGGCATCCGAATCACCCGCGCAGCCCGCGATGAGCCGGGAGTCGACACGGTGCGCATGCGACGGCGAGTCGAGCGGGCTCAGCCGGTAGAGCATCTGCCTGATCACCGCGACCGACACCGGCGCTGTGTTCGTCACCAGATCGCGTGCCAGCTCGTACGCCTTGTCCAGTACCTCATCCGAGGCATACACCCGGTGCAACAGCCCTGCGGCCAGCGCCTCATCCGCGCCGAACACCCTGCCGCTGATCATCCAGTCCAGCGCTGCGCCCATGCCGACCAGCCTCGGCAGGAACCACACCGACGCGCCCTCCGGGTAGATGCCGCGCCGGGAGAACACGAAGCCGAACCGCGAGTCGGTCGCCGCGATGCGGTAGTCGGCGGGCAAGATGATCGTCGAGCCGGCCCCGACGGCCGCGCCACGTATCGCGGCGATCACCGGCTTCCTGCTCTCGAAGATCGCCCGTGAGCAGCGACCGGCCGGTTCCTGCCAGCCATCACCCACGTCGTCCTCGGTGGCGTTGATCGACCCACCGGACAGGTCGGCGCCGACGCAGAAGTCGTCACCCGACCCCGTGAGCACGATAACCCGCACGTCCGGATCGGCGTCCGCCTGCGCGAAGGCCTCCGCCAGTTCGTCCGACATCCGCACCGTGTAGCCGTTGCGCGCCTCCGGCCGGTGCAGTGTGATGGTGCAGATCCGGTCGGCGACGTCGTAGCGGACCTCCTGGTAGTTCATTCCACTACCATCACAAGCTGTTGTCACCATGTCAATAGCAACTTCGGATGCCGCCATGGCGACACTGTCGGTCCTCGGTGAGAATATGGCGCCGGATGTTTCGGAGCGGGCGGAAAGGCAAGCGTGACAGCGACAACTCAGCCGACCATCGACCAGCGCATCGCCGAGGAACTGGGGGCGACGCCGCGCCAGGTCAGCGCGGCGGTCGAGCTACTGGACAACGGGTCGACCGTGCCGTTCATCGCCCGCTACCGCAAGGAGGCGACCGGCGCGCTCGACGACACCCAGCTCCGCACCCTTGAGGAGCGGCTGCGCTACCTGCGCGAGCTGGAGGAACGCAGGCAGACGATCCTCGACTCCATCCGCGAGCAGGGCAAGCTCGACGACGAGCTGGAAGCGACCATCCTGGCCGCCGACTCCAAGGCCCGGCTGGAGGACATCTACCTGCCGTACAAGCCGAAGCGGCGCACCAAGGCGCAGATCGCCCGCGAGGCAGGGCTCGAGCCGCTGGCGGACACCCTGATCGCCGACCCTTCGCAGGACCCTGAGGCCACTGCGGAGTCCTATGTGGACCCCGAGAAGGGTGTCGCGGACACCAAGGCAGCGCTCGACGGCGCGCGGGCCATCCTTGTCGAGCGCTTCGCAGAGGACGCCGACCTCATCGGTGAGCTGCGGGAACGGATGTGGGAGCGCGGCCACCTCGCCTCGGCGGTGCGCGAGGGCAAGGAACAGGACGGCGCGAAGTTCTCCGACTACTTCGAGTTCTCCGAGCCGTTCACCAAGCTGCCATCGCACCGCATCCTGGCGCTGTTCCGTGGCGAGAAGGAGGAGATCCTCGACCTCACCATGGCTCCGGACGCCCCTGCGGACGAGCTGCCGACCGGCCCGAGCGACTACGAGCTGCGCATCGCGGCCCAGTTCGGCGTCGACGACCAGGGCAGGCCCGCGGACGCATGGCTCGCCGGCGTCGTCCGCTGGGCGTGGCGCACCAAGATCCAGCTCCACCTCGGCATCGACCTGCGAATGCGGCTGCGGCAGGCAGCAGAGGACGAGGCCGTCAGGGTGTTCGCGGCGAACCTGCGTGACCTGCTGCTCGCCGCGCCTGCTGGCACTCGCGCCACCATGGGCCTCGACCCGGGCTACCGCACGGGCGTGAAGGTCGCCGTCGTCGACGCCACCGGCAAGCTGGTCGACACCGCGACCATCTACCCGCACCAGCCCCAGCGGCAGTGGGACCAGGCCATCGCGACGCTGGCCGCGTTCGCCGCCAAGCACAAGGTCGAGCTTGTCGCGATCGGCAACGGCACCGCCTCTCGCGAGACCGACAAGCTCGCGGGCGAGCTGCTCGCCAAGCACCCCGAGCTGAAGATCGCCAAGACGACGGTGTCCGAGGCAGGCGCGTCGGTGTACTCCGCGTCGGCCTTCGCCGCCAAGGAGCTGCCCTCGCTTGACGTCTCGCTGCGCGGCGCGGTGTCGATCGCGCGCAGGCTGCAGGATCCGCTCGCGGAGCTGGTCAAGATCGAGCCGAAGTCCATCGGCGTCGGCCAGTACCAGCACGACCTCCCTGGCCAGTCGCTCTCCCGCTCGCTTGACGCCGTGGTCGAGGACTGCGTGAACGCCGTCGGGGTCGACGTCAACACGGCGTCAGCGCCGCTGCTGGCTCGGGTGTCCGGCATCGGGTCATCGCTGGCGGAGACCATCGTCGCGCACCGCGACGACGTCGGCCGGTTCGCAACACGCGATGCGTTGCAGCAGGTGCCGAGGCTCGGGCCGAAGGCGTTCGAGCAGTGCGCGGGCTTCCTGCGGATCTCCGGCGGCGACAACCCGCTCGACGCATCCAGCGTGCACCCCGAGGCGTACCCGGTGGTGCACCGCATCCTGGACACCGCTGGCACCGACATCGGCTCGCTCATCGGCGACGCCGCCACGCTGCGCAAGCTCGACGCGAACCGGTTCACCGACGAGCAGTTCGGGCTGCCGACCGTCACCGACATCCTGCACGAGCTGGAGAAGCCCGGCCGCGACCCGAGGCCGAAGTTCGAAACCGCCCGGTTCGCCGACGGCGTCGAGAAGATCGGCGACCTCAAGCCGGGCATGGTGCTCGAAGGCGTGGTGACCAACGTGGCGGCGTTCGGCGCGTTCGTCGACGTCGGCGTGCACCAGGACGGGCTGGTGCACATCTCGGCGCTGTCGGACAAGTTCGTCAACGACCCACGCGACGTGGTGAAGTCCGGCGAGGTCGTGCGGGTGAAGGTGCTCGACGTCGACGTCGAGCGCAAGCGGATCTCGCTGACGCTGCGACTCGACGACGAGCCGGGCAAGCCGCGCACCGATCGAGGCAAGCAGGGCAACCGGTCAGCGGGCGGCCAGGGCAGCGGCAAGCAGGGCGGCAAGGGTGGCCAGCGCGGCGGCCGAGACCGGGGGCGCGGCGGGCAAGCGCCGCAGGGCAGCATGGCCGACGCCCTCCGCAAGGCGGGCCTGACCGACTAACCGCACGACATCGGCCCTCCGCCGGGAATCCCCGAGCGGAGGGCCGATGCGGCGTTGTCTGCGACTACCGGGTAGGCCGGTGCCCTACGGCTTGCGGCCGACCGCTCCCGCGATGCACGCCTGACCAACGGAGAGCGGGCCGATCTGCGGACCGTCCGGCCACCACATCGCGCAGCGCTCCCAGCCGGGGTCGAGCAGTTCGAGGCCCTCGGTGAGCTGGTCCAGCTCAGCCTGGGTACGGAAGCTGCCCGAGCCCATCATGCTGTGCGTGAACTTCTCCTCCATCTGCCGCGCGACCTCGCTGAGCTCGTCCTCCGGATCGAAGAAGTGGCTGATGACGACATAGGAGCCGGAGGCGAACGCGTCGACGTAGTTGCGCATCACCTGCGCCGGGCCGTCGGCGTCACCCACGAAGTGGTGCAGCGTGCCGACCTGCAGGAACCCGACCGGCTGGCTGAAGTCGATGTGCTTCTGCACGACCTCGTGGCCAAGCACCTCGTCCGGCTTGTAGATGTCGGCTTCGATGAAGTGGGTGTTGTCGTTGTCCTCGAGCAGCGCCTTGCCGTGTTTGGAGACAACCGGGTCGTTGTCGACGTAAACCACGGTGGCGTCCGGGTTGATGCGCTGCACCACCTGGTGGACGTTCTCCGCCGTCGGCAGCCCCGAGCCGCAGTCAAGGAACTGCGTGATGCCGGCACCGTGCGCGAGGAACCGGCAGGCCCTGATCAGGAAGTGGCGGTTCTCGACCGCCAGGTCGATGGCATCCGGAGCGACCTCCAGCACCTTGTCGCGGACCTGCCTGTCGATCTCGTAGTTGTCCTTGCCCCCGAGAAACGCGTCGTAGACCCGGGCGATGCTTGCCCGGTTCGGGTCGACACCGACGGGGACACGCTGGGACTCGGGTACAACGCTGGACACCGGTTACCTCGTCTCACTTCTCAAGCGCCTGACAGTAATGGATCCCCAGGGTAGGGAAACGTGTGCGCCACGTAAACGCTGGGGCCCCATCCCGGCGCAACTCCGCCAGTTTCTCACCCAAACGAATCAACATGGGGTACGGCGGTTGATGTAGTAACACCCTTGTCAATCACGCACCGCAGTCGCCACGACGCCGCCAACGTGCTCCGCGACGAGATCGAACACGCCGGGCAGCAACAGGACGGCGAGCATCGAGAACGCCGGGAACAGCAGCACGTTCTCCGCGCGCTTGCCGGTGCGGAACCGCAGTACGGCGGGCGGACGGATCTCATACCACGTCTCACCCGCGATGGGCAACGGCCACAGGAACGGACACCCCGACTCTGTCAGCGCGTCGCCGAGGCAATGCACAACGCAGCCGGTGGCGACCGCGATGCCGAGCCACCCTGACAACTGCGCGAGGTCGTAGAACGCGGCGGGGCTGGACACCGCCCACAGCACGACGGCGGCACCGACAACCGGCAGCAGCCAGTCGCCGAGGGCGTTCTCCGCGAGCAGCAGC
>WHUD01000063.1:10639-16346 GCA_009377385.1 Actinophytocola sp. | reverse complement strand
GGTGCCGGTGTGGTTCTCGTCGCGCGGGCCCTTGGTGAGCGCGTACAAGCCGGACGACGCGCGCCGCAGCAGCCACGACAACCCCCGGGTAACCGGCCCGAGCAGCCGAGACGCCCGCGCGCCGGGATGGTCCAAATCGGGCAGCAGCGCGAAACCCGCTGTCACTGCGGCGAAAACGACGGCTTCGTGCAGCGTGCCAGCGCAGACGAGCGGCGCGAGGCCAAGCCCGGCACACCAGCCGGTGAGCGCGTGCGTGCGACCCATCATCGTGGGTTCCCCTCCTCGCGGTGACGGTGCGGCACGCAAGGATCGGGCGAAACCGGGCAGCAGCACCAGCGAACACGCTGTTAGAGTTGACCTTCGACGCGGATCACAGCGCGCGAGTCAGGATCGCGGCAGCGCGAGCAGCCCCCTGGCGACGTCGACGAGGTCGGCGCCGGTGACGTCCGGCTCGGCGAACGCGCGCGGGTGGACGCGCTCAAGCCTGCTCGCCCAGCCCGTCGTCAGGCCGACCTTGCTCGCGCCGTGGCAGTCCCAGGCGTGGACGGCGACAAGGGCGACCCGCTCTGCGGGCGCTCCGACCCGCCGCAGCGCGTGCTCGTACACCTCGCGCGCTGGCTTCCACCTGCTCACCTCGGTCACGCTGATGACGTGGGAGATATAGGGGTCAAGCCCGGTGCGGGCGAGGAAGTTCTCAGTTGTCTGCGCGGCGCCGTTGCTCAGGCACACCATCTCGACGCCTGCGTCGGCCAGCTCCCGCATGGCTGGCTCGACGTCAGGATGCGCCGGCAGTTCGGCGAATCCGTCCAGCACGTGCCGCACCGAGGCGTCGTCGAGGTCACGCTCGCTTATGCCGCGCAGCGCGTCGGCAGCCAGCTCGGGGAAGGTCAGGTAGTCCCCTGCGAGTGTCAGCGCCATGCCGTCCCGGACAAGCCGGTCGAACCAGCGGCGCAACGTGATCTCCGAGAGACCGATGTCGGCGAACCGCGAAGCGAGCGGCTCCAACGCCATCAAGGTCTCCACGACGTCGAAGGCCACCACGCTCGGGCGCGTGCGCATCTGATCACCTCGCTCGCCTCGCCGCGCGACATCACGAGCGGCGGGCGAACGCATCGACTCGGTGCCGCCGCCCTCGCGACACCTTCACCATCGCACATCGGAAGCCGTGATCACGATTGTGGTTCTGGCCCGCGTGGCGCGGGCCGGTCGTCGTCAGTTGTCGCGGCTACGCATGGTCCCTACTCCTCCCTGTTCAGCGCCGACTGATGCGGCTGCTGCCTCGGTCCTCGGCTTGTCACTCAGTTGTCACGGCTACGCATGGGCTTGGCTACTCCTTTCCTGCGATTCACGGTCCTGATTGTCCATTCCGGATCAGTTGTCGCGGCTACGCATCTCTGACACTCCTCTCCAACAACGAATAACGGTCAATAAGGACACTAGCGACGGGCGGTCAGTTGTCACGACTACGCATCGGGCGCCTCCCTTCGTACGACACGGACGGTGCGGCTGCGGTGGATCAGTTGTCCCTGCTACGCATAACGACCTCCTCCCAGTTCACGACGTCACCGATGGTCAAGTCCAGTTTCACTCTTCAGTGGAGAAACGACGAACTAGTTACCTCGGCTACGGATTGCTCAGCATCTTTCGCTGCTACGTAAGCGTGACGAAGTTTGTCGTGCACCACCAATCTGTGATTGGGTAACGACTGACCGTCGATCGTGAACCCTGGGGGCAGTATGAGTGTTGACCGGGCACAAGGAGTGTCTAGCCCCCCAGTGCGCATTCACGCAACGATGCCTTCGGTTCAAAACTGGAGCCTATGGCAAGAAAAGCCCAGGGTAATCGCATATTGCGCACTCGCTGAGATCTTAGCGGTATTTCTCACTGTCACACTGCTGCTTCAGTCGCCGGTCGCTGGCAGCGATTTGTTGATCTTTCTCGCGCTGCTCGGACTTGGTGTTCTCCAGGCCGAACTCGGACGTCAGGTGGAGCGACTACGCCGACGGGTCAGTGGCGTAGCTCACATTAACATGACGTCGGTGTGGATCTTCGCGGGTGTGCTCGTGTTGCCGCCTGCGATGACGGCGATCCTCACCGCCACGCTCTATCTGCACCTTGGCGTGCGCAGTTGGTACCGCCTGCAGAAGACCCCGGTCTGGCGGACGACGAACAACGCCGCGGTGCTCGTGCTGACCTCCTTCGCCTCGTACGGCGTGCTCGCGATGTTCGGCGTGCACGGCATGGGTGGCGCGATCGAGCTGGGCTGGGCGGGCGCAGGCGTGGTCGGCGTGACGATGCTTGCGCACTTCGTGGCCAACGCGCTGCTGGTCATCCCGGCGCGCAACACCATCGCGCGCACCGTGAAAGGGCTGTTCGGCGGCCCGATGGACAACATGCTCGAGCTCGCGACGCTCTGCCTCGGCGCGCTCAACGCCCTCACGCTCGCGATCATGCCCGGCCTGACGGTGCTCGTGCTGCCGCCGCTGCTGATCCTGCACCGGGGCGTGCTGGTCAAGCAGCTCGAGGCCGCGGCGACCACCGACGCCAAAACCGGCGTGCTCAACACCGCTGGCTGGCACAACCGGGCCGAGGTGGCGCTCGCGCGGGCACAGCAGCAGTCGCGGACGTTCGGCACGCTGATGATCGACCTCGACCACTTCAAGCGCATCAACGACACCTACGGCCACCTCGCGGGAGACGAAGTGCTGCGCGCGGTCGCCACCGCGATCGCAAGCGAGGTCCGCGAGCGCGATCTCGTCGGAAGGTTCGGCGGCGAGGAGTTCGTCGTGCTGCTGCCCGACATCGGCGAGGCCGACGTGACGGCGGTTGCCGAACGCATCCGCATCGGCATCTCCCGGCTCGAGGTCGACGTCCCGGAGACGCTGCGGCCGACCACCATCGACGACCTTTCGGCGTCCATCGGCGTCGCGATGTACCCGGACGCAGGTGGCGAGCTGCAACGGCTGCTCGACGCGGCCGACACCGCGCTGTACACCGCGAAGAACAACGGCAGGAATCGAGTCGTCCGGGTGAGAGATCTCGGCGTGGCGGAACAGCGACTGGCATCCTAAGTGGGATGAACACCGCAGCACAGCCGGTTGGCAGGGCCGTATGACTGCGCGCGTCACGGTCGCGCCCGAGCGCGTCACGTTCGCCTCGGTGCTGCGGGTGAGCGAGTTCAGGGCGATGTGGCTCGCCGAGCTGTTCTCGGTCATCGGGGACCAGATCGCACGGGTCGCGCTCACGGTGCTCGTCTTCACCGAGACGTCGTCGGCGACGCTGACCGGGCTGACCTACGCTCTCACGTTCGTACCCGCCATGATCGGCGGCATCCTGTTCGCCGGACTCGGCGACCGCTTCCCGCGAAGGGACGTCATGATCGCGAGCGACGTCGGGCGGGCGCTGCTGGTCGGGCTGATGATCGTGCCGGGGACGCCGCTGTGGCTGCTGTGCGTCCTGGTGGGGGCGATGACGCTGCTCAACGGGCCGTTCAAGGCGGCGCAACAGGCACTGCTGCCCGACGTCCTGACGGGCAAGAAGTACATGGTCGGCATGGCCATCAGGAACATGACCAGCCAGGCTGGCCAGCTCGTCGGGTTCGCCACCGGCGGGCTGCTCGTCGGTGCGGCGGGTGCGGCGACAGGGCTCGCGGTCAACGCGGGGACGTTCGTGGTCTCCGCACTGTTGTTGCTGCTGGTGCGGCAGCGCAAGGTCGCGGTGGACAGCGACGTCCGGCCGTCGTTCCTGTCGTCAACCGTGACGGGGACTCGCATCGTGTGGCACGACCCCGCGCTGCGCACGCTGGTCGCGCTGAATTGGCTGGCAGGCTTCTACGTGGTTGCCGAGGCGCTCGCGGTGCCGTTCGCGGACGGCATCGGGGCAGGCGCGGTCGCCGTCGGACTGCTCATGGCCGCCGATCCGTTCGGCAGCGTCATCGGCGCCGTCGTCTTCGGCCGGTGGGTGCCTGAGCCGGTGCAGGTCAGGGTGATCGGCGTGCTCGGCATCCTTGCTGGCGTGCCGCTGGCGTTCGTCGTGCTCCAGCCAGGGCTGATCGCGGCGCTGGTGTTGTTCGCGCTGTCCGGGATGATGGCCACCGGCTACAACATCCAGGGCACGGTGTCCTTCGTGCGCAGGTTGCCGGACAGCTCGCGGGCGCAGTGTTCCGGGCTGAACTCGACCGGGCTGATCACGGTGCAGGGGCTCGGCGCGCTCACCGCTGGTGCTCTCGCGGACATCACCGGCACGGCCAACGCCATCGCCGCAGCCGGTATCGCAGGCGCGATCGTCGCGGTGCCCATCGCGCTGTCCTGGAACAAGGTCAGGGGCAGCGACCCACTCCCGCAGGCCGCCTGATGCCAGCGCCGCCGCGCAAGCGACGTCCCTACGCGGCACGGATGCCGGTCGCGGAGCGCAAGCAGCAGATCCTCGACGCCGCGCTCCAGGTCGTCGTCGAGCGCGGCCACGGCAAGGTCACCATGGACACCGTCGCCGAGGAGGCCGGGGTCACCAAGCCGGTGGTCTACAGCGTGTTCGACAGTCGCGCGCATCTGCTCGCCGCGCTCCTCAAGCGAGAGCGGGACGCTGCGGTGGCGCAGGTCGTCGACGCGCTCGACGCGGCGCACGTCGATATCGCGCGGACTCCGCCCGACCAGCTACTCGCCGACGTCAGCAGGGTGTATTTGAACGGCGTCGCGGCGGCGCCGTACCGCTGGCGCTGCATTCTGTTCGCCGTCGACGGCGCGCCGGAGGAACTGCGCGCGGCCATCGACGAGGCGCGGGAGCTGCTGCGCGGCCTGCTTGGCTCGCTGCTGACGTCGCTGGTGGCGAGGCAGCCCGAACCGCCGGCCGTCGACATCGACATCCTGTCGCATTCGCTCGTCGCGTTCGCCGAGATGGCGGGACGGCTGCTGCTCGACCACCCTGACCGCTACGACGTCGACCGTCTCGTCCGGTCGGCCACGACGCTGGTGCGGCTGGTGGAGCCGTGAGGCGTGCTGGACGATCCTCGCTTCGGAGTGCTAGTGTCGCGATAGAAAAGTTTCTTTCTATCTGAGATACTGGGGTATGCGTATAGCTGCGCCGCTGGGATTGCGGAATGGTGATCGGGACAGGTTGGCCGCGATGGCGGCGTCGCGGGCCGGTGATGCGGGTCTGGCGCGGCGGGCGCGGATCGTGCTGCTGGCGGCCGACGGGCTGCCGAATACGGTGATCGCCGAGCGGGCGGGCACGTCGGTGCCGACGGTGCGGCAGTGGCGCAACCGCTACGCCACTGGCGGCATCGCCGCGTTGGCCGATCAGCCCCGGTCGGGGCGCCCGCGGACCGTGGACGAGGTCGCCATCGTGGTCAAGACGCTGGAGCCGCCGCCGAAGCGGCTGGGTGTGACGCACTGGTCGTCGCGGCTGCTGGCCGACCAACTGGGGGTCTCGTCGGCCAGCGTTGTGGAGGTGTGGCGCAAGTTCGGACTGCAGCCCTGGCGGGTCGAGACGTTCAAGTTCTCCACGGATCCCGAGCTGGAGGCCAAGATCCGCGACGTCGTCGGGTTGTACCTCAACCCTCCTGACAATGCGATCGTGCTCTCGGTCGATGAGAAGTCCCAATGCCAGGCGCTGCAGCGCAGCCAACCGATCCTGCCGCTGCGGCCCGGTATCCCCGAGCAGCAGACCCACGACTACATTCGGCACGGGGTCACCTGCCTGTTCGCCGCCC
>WHUD01000063.1:0-10629 GCA_009377385.1 Actinophytocola sp. | reverse complement strand
ATCGTGTGCGACAACTACCGCACCCACAAGCACGCCAACGTCAAGGCCTGGCTGGCCGACAATCCCCGGATCACGCTGCACTTCACCCCGACCGGCTGCTCCTGGTTGAACATGGTGGAGATCTTCTTCGGCATCATCACCCGCCAGGCCATCCGCCGCGGCAGCTTCACCTCCGTCAAAGACCTCGTCGCCAAGATCGGCGACTTCATCCGCGGCTGGAACAAACGCTGCGAGCCATTCTCCTGGACCAAAGACCCCGACGAGATCATCGCAAAAATCAAACGAAAAGAAACTTACCGCTCACGACACTAGTGATGTCAAGCGCCCCACCATGAGGAGGCCACAGTGACAGCCAACGACATCAAGGACACCTACATTCTCGGCATCGGTGTGACCCCTGTGGGGAGATATGCCGACCGTTCATTCACCGATCTGGTCGCAGACGCCTACGGCTCCGCAGTCAAGGACGCACAACTGGTCGATCCGGACCGAATCGAGGGCACCTGGTTCGCGAACATGCTCGCCGACTTCTGGGGGTTGCGGGCGATGCGCGGCCTCGGGGTACTCGCGCCGCTGGTCGAGGATGGGCTGTTTCCGAACGGGCAGCGAATCACCAACGTCGAGTCCGCATGCGCCAGCGCGTCCGCCGCGTTCAACGGCGCGTGGTCGGCGATCCAGTCTGGCGCGAACCTCACGCTGGCCATCGGCGTCGAGAAGATGAACCCCACGGACAGACCAGCGACCGAACTTCTGGATTGGATGAACGGCGGCCTGCCGGAGTCCTACTGGGAGCCGTACCGCCGTCTGGCCGAGCAGCTCGGCGTCACGTTCGGGTTCGGTTCCGACCGCTCCATGGCGATGGACATCTACGCGCTGCTCGCGTTGTCGCACATGCGCGACTACGGCACCACGATCGAGCAGATCGCGGCGTCGGCGGCGAAGAACCACACCAACGCCGTGCACAACCCCCGCGCGCAGTACCGCTTCCCGATGACCACCGAGGAGGTACTCGCCGACCGGGTGGTCGCCGATCCCCTGACCCGCGCGATGGCGGCCCCACGCGGCGACGGCGCGGGCGCGGTGCTGGTGTGCTCGGCGGAGTTCCTCGCCGAGCAGCCCTCCTCGGTGCGGGAACGGGCGCTACGCGTACGGGGACACTCGCTCGCCGGTGGCCGAATCAACGCGAGCTGGCAGGACGAGCGCTCCCCCGCCCTGTCGGCGGCGCAGACCTACCAGATGGCCGGCCTCACACCCCGCGACCTCGACCTCGTCGAACTGCACGACGCGACATCGTTCGCCGAGATCCACCTGATCGAAGACCTCGGCCTGTGCGAGCGCGGGCAAGGCGGGCCGTTCACCGCTGCCGGGGCGACGCAGCTCGGCGGCGAAATCCCGGTGAACCCCTCCGGCGGCCTCGTCTCGCGCGGCCACCCGATCGGCGCCACCGGCATCCTGATGCTCAACGAGCTCGCCGTGCAGCTACGCGGCGAGGCAGGCGAAACCCAGGTCCCCAACGCCCGCATCGCCCTGGCGGAAAACGGCGGCGGCATCGTCGGCCTTGACGCCGCCGTCACCGCCACCACCATCCTGGAGCGGGCGGCGTAACTGGCGCGGCGAGAGCTGCCCTCCTGAGCGCGTAGCGAGGCCGCGCGGCGAGAGGTGCGCCGAACCCGCTCGCTCAAGCGGGCAGCACGGCGTACTGGCGCACGTACAGGTCGGTGAACGTCACCGGACCGCGTGGGCCGGGCACCTTGTCCAGGTTGATGCCGGTCTCCGGCACGGCCAGCAGCTTGAAGCCGTCCAGCAGCCGGGTGGGCGCGTTCCAGAACACGCCGGTGCCGGTGTAGCCGTCGAAGAACGCCTCAGCGGCGGCGGAGTCCTCGGTCGTGATGCCCGCCGCGAGCCCGGAGGTCTGCTCGTTGGCGATCGCGACGGCCTCACCAACGCCAGTCACCGGCGCGACGGTGACGGTGGCCTCGCGCTCGGAGTCCAGCGCCCACTCGTACCCGATCGGGTGGTCATGCGGCGGCAGCGACGCGGTCACCTCCCGCTCGGCCAGCGCCTCGGACAGCACCGGCCACGCGGCGTCGTGGATCGCGGTGTCGATGAGCAGCAGGTTCAGGCGGTTGCACACGCCGAGCCGGTCCAGGCTGTCGACGACCAGCTCGCGCGCCTTCTCCAGATCAGCGGCCTTGTCGACGTACAGCACGCCGCCGCCGTCGGCGTGCGCCAGCGTGCGGACGTCGTTGGCGGCAGCGGTGCGCGCCAGCGTGCGGGTGGTCTCGCCGCTGCCCCGCAGGATGACCAGCGGAACCAAGCCCGGGAAGCTGACCAGCGCGGACGCCGCCTCGCGCTCTGGGCGAGGCACCAGCTGGACGACGTCGGAGTCGATACCGGCAGCGGCCAACGCGGGGGCGACGACGACGTCGAGCAGCCGCTGCGCGGAGCCGAGCGCGGCGCTTCCGGTGCGCAGCACGCCGCCGTTACGGGACTTGACCAGCTGCGAGGCGACGTCGACGGTCACGTTCGGGCGGGCCTCGTAGTTCGCGCCGATGACGCCGACCGGGCGCCTGCGCTCCACGAGCTGCAAGCCGCCGTCCAGCTCCTTGATCGGGATGCTGCGCTGCGGGTGTGGCGTGCTGGCCAGCAGGCGCAACTGCTCAGCCATTCCGGTGAGCCGCTGCTCGGTGATGGTGAGCCGGTCAAGCAGTCCTGCGCTCATGCCGTCGGCGCGGGCCTTGTCGACGTCGGCCTGGTTGGCGGCGAGCACGGTCTCCCGCTCGGCGAGCAGCCGCTCGGCCATGGTGGTCAGCGCGGTGTCGATGGCTTTGTCGGTGGCCGCCGCGAGCGATGGCGCGGCACGCACGGCCGAACGCGCGCATTCCTCGACTGCCTTGGCCACCTCGTCGGACACCACGGTCACCCCTTCGAAAAATCGCTGACTGCCCGCTCCAGTGTGCCTCAGCGCTCCGGACCACCGAGCACAGGCTCTAGCAGCGGCATCCCGCCGACGACGAGGCAGCCGACCACGAGCACCCCCAGCGCCAGCGACCACAGGGTGCTTGGCAGGCCGGTCAGCCGCGCGAGCTGGTCGACGTCGGAGTCGGCTGCTAGCCCGGTGCGGCGTTTGCGCTGCAGTTCTACCACCGCGCGGACCGCGCCGAGCAGCAGGAACCAGGTGATCGCGTAGACGAAACCAGCGGTGACGTCACGCGTGCCGAACGCGGCGATCAGCGCGAGCGCGATGGCCGTGACCAGCACCGCGAACACCCCGTAAGCGTTGCGGACGAGCACGAGAACGCCCAGCACCAGCAGCGCGCAGGCGACCAGCACCACACCCTGCCTGCCGCCTCCGATCAGCGCGCTGAACAGCACGCCGAGCATGGCGGGCGCCGGGTATCCGGCCAGCGAAGTAAGCACCATGCCAGGGCCGGTCCGCTTGCCGCGCGAGACGGTGACACCCGAGGTGTCGGAGTGCAGCAAGATGCCGTGCAGACGTCTGCCAGACAGCAGCGCGACCAGGGCGTGTCCCGCCTCGTGCACGATCGTGATCACGGTGCGCGAGACCAGCCACGGCCCGCGCAACAACACCACGGCCATCGCGATCGCGGCGGCGATCAGCGGCACCGCTGCCGCCGGACCCGCTTGGGCGCTGAACATCCGCTCCCACCACTGTTCGACGTCGTTCACGCCGCAACATCATCACATCCCCGCGAACACGCACCGCACAGGGCTGCTGGGCCATCGGTGTAGACCGCGTTCGCAGGCGGGTCGTCAGACGTGCGTCACATTGACTCCGTCATGATCAGCGGCTTACGGTGACTCGGCCATGTGCGATGGTGGCCGGAAGCCGGTGAGAATCCGGCACGGACGCGCCACTGTATCCGGGTAACGGAAGTCAGACCCGCCCCCATCGCCATCACCCAACCGGGCCGCGCAAGCCCAAGGAGGTCAGGTTCATGTCCCACCCGGCAGTCCCCGCGTCGACGTCGATCCCCTCGCCGGTACGCATTCCGCTGCGCGAGATCGTGCCGTGGGCGGTGCTCATCGGCGCGCTCGCCATGATCACGCTGTTCTTCATCAGCACGGAGGACGGCGCGACCGCGCTGCTCTCCGCCGGTGGCTACGTGCACGAGTTTCTGCACGACGGCCGCCACCTGATGGCCTTCCCCTGCCACTGAGGGGCTGCCAATGATGCGGACATTGCTGGTCCGCGGCCTGATCGCCGGATTGCTCGCCGGTCTCGCCGCGGCCGTTTTCGCGTTCTTTGTTGGTGAGCCGCACGTGGACGCCGCGATCGCGTTTGAAGAGGCCACCGCCGGACACCACGCCGAGGAGCCCCTGGTCAGCAGGGACGTCCAGCGCACGATCGGGCTGCTGTCGGCGCACCTCGGCATCGGGCTCGCGCTCGGCGGGCTGTTCTCGGTCGTCTTCGCCGTGGTCTACGGACGACTCGGCGGGTTCAGCGTTCGCGCCTACTCCGCGCTGCTCGCCGGGGCCGCGTTCGTCGCCGTGACGCTGGTGCCGTTCCTGAAGTACCCGGCGAACCCGCCAGCGGTGGGTCAGGCCGGGACGGCCGTTTCCCGCACAGAGCTGTACTTCGTGTTCCTCGCGTTGTCGGTGATCACCGCTGGGCTGGCTGTCGCCGCTGCGCGCTCGTTCGCCGACCGCTTCGGCGGCTGGGCGGCCAGCGGCATCGGAATCCTCGGGTACACCGTCGTGATGACGGTGTGCGCGGTGCTGATGCCGCCGGTGAACGAGGTCCCGGACGACTTCCCGGCCACGCTGCTGTGGGATTTCCGGCTCGCCTCGCTCGGCGGACTTGTCGTGCTGTGGCTCGTGCTCGGGGCCGCGTTCGGCACGCTGGTGCACCGCGCGCTGGCGCACCGCGCGCTGGCGGAGGCCCCAGCCGTCGCCGCCTGAGCGCCGCTGTGTAGAACACAACCTCGGGAGCGGGGGACACGACGTCAAAAGGGTCGTGTCCCCCGCTCCGGGCCGTATGTTCGTCGTTCGGGGCGATCAGGTCCCCGGGGACACGAACGGCAGGCCGTCCGGCACGCCGTCGGTGATGAGCCGGAGCAGGGCGTCGGTGTCGACGTGCTCGGCGATGGCGTCGGCGAGACGGTCCAGCATGGACTCCCGCAGCTCCCCGAAGCCGGGCGCGCCCTCGGCCGGTTCCCACGCCACCCCGGCCTGGCCGGCCGCTTCGGTGAGCCAGGCGCGGCGAAAGCCGTCGTTCTCGAACGCACCGTGCCACGTCGTGCCCCAGACGGCTCCGCTGCGCCAGCCGTCAAGGAACGGTTCGGCGTCCGGCTCGCCGGGCAGCAGCCGCGCGACGCCGTGGTGGATCTCGTAGGCGACGACGTCCTCCCCACGCCAGGTACCTTGCGGGGTGGCGAGCACCTTGTCGCGGCCGAACTCGACCAGGGTGGGCAGCAGGCCCAAGCCCTCGACCTGGCCGGCGCCGGACTCCCAGTCGTCCTCGATCGTCTGCGCGAGCATCTGGTAGCCGCCGCAGATGCCGAGCACCGGACGTCCCTTCTCGGCCCGCACCCGCACCGCGTCGGCGATACCGCGCTCGTGCAGCCACGTCAGGTCCGCCACGGTGGCGCGAGAACCTGGCAGCACCGCGACGTCGGCGGACAGCAGCGTGTCCGGGTCAGCGGTCAGGGTGACGGTGACGGCGGGTTCGGCGGCGAGCGCGTCGACGTCGGTGGCGTTGGACGTCCTGGGCAGCCGCGCCACCGCCACCCGCAGCGGGCGGGCATGCGACGAAAGGTGCGCCCGGTCGCGGCGCCAACCCGCCTGAGCGAGCGCGTCCTCGGAGTCGATCCAGGCGCCCTCGATCCAGGGCAGCACGCCGTACACCGGGCGGCCGGTGAGCCGCGCCAGCGTGTCGAGGCCGGGGCGCAGCAGGTCGACGTCCCCGCGGAACTTGTTAACCAGCCAGCCCGCCAGCAGCGCCTGGTCGTCGGCATCGAGCAGCGCGAGGGTGCCGAACATCGAGGCGAGCACGCCGCCCCGGTCGATGTCGCCCACCACGACGACCGGTAGCCGGGCGTAGCGGGCGAGGCCCATGTTGACGTAATCGCCACCGCGCAGGTTGATCTCGGCGGGGCTGCCCGCACCCTCGCACACGACGACGTCGAAGCGTTCCCGCAGTTCAGCGAGGGTGTCGAAGGCGATGCGGGCGAGGCCCTCGCGGCCGGTGGCGTACTCGCCCGCGTCGAGCGTGCCGAACGGCTTGCCGAGCGCGATGACGTGGCTGCGACGGTCGCTGCCCGGCTTGAGCAGGATGGGATTCATCGCCGCCTCGGGCGTCACCCCGGCGGCGCGGGCCTGCAGCCACTGCGCGCGGCCGATCTCGGTGCCGTCCGGGCAGACCATGGAGTTGTTGGACATGTTCTGCGCCTTGAACGGCGCGACGCTGAGCCCCTGCCGCGCCAGGAACCGGCACAGACCCGCTGCGACCAGGCTCTTACCCGCGTCCGACGTCGTCCCGGCGACCAGGACACCTCCGGAGGTCATCCGCGCCTCCCCGCCCACACGGCGGCGACCACGGCCGCCAGCGCGCCAACCGCCCTGGACAGCCGCACGGCGCGGCGGAGGTCCGCGACGCCGGGCGCGCGGCCGTCCCCCAGGGCGCCGCGGTCTTCGACCGCGCCCGCGTAGCGGTTCACCCCGCCAAGGCGTACGTCCAGCACCCCGGCGAACGCGGCCTCCACCGGCCCGGCGTTCGGACTCGGGTGCTGGGCGGCGTCCCGCCGCCACACCCGCACCGCATCGGACCCGCGCCCGCCGACGACCGGAGCGCACCCGGCGGCTGCCATCGCGCTGGCGCGCGCAGGCAGCAGATTCGCGACGTCGTCGCCGCGCGCGGACGCCCAGCCGAACCGGGCATAACGCGGCGTGCGGTGTCCCACCATGGCGTCGAGCGTGTTCAGCGCGCGGTAGCCAAGCAGGCCGGGCACCCCGGCGACCGCTCCCCACAGCAACGGCGCGACGACGGCGTCCGAGGTGTTCTCCGCGATGGACTCCGTGGCCGCGCGAGCCAGGTCCTTCTCGTCCAGCTCGGCGGGGTCCCTGCCGCACAGATGCGGAAGCCGGGCCCGGGCGCCCTCGACGTCGCCGGACTCCAGCAGCCGGGCCATGGCCGCGCCTTTGTCGGCAAGGCCGGTGCCGCCGAGCACCGCCCACGTCGTCGCGGCCGTCACCACAGCGCGCGCCACCGGGGAGCGGGCCGTCACGGCGTGCGCCAGCGCTCCAACCCCCACGGCGGAACCGACGCATACCCCGGTGTAGGCCGCACCGCGCGCCCGGGAGTCCGCCCACATCCGCCTCCCGAGGGTGTCGGCCGCGCGGCCGAACAGCGCCACCGGGTGTCCGCGACGGGGATCGCCGACGGCCAGGTCCGCGAGGTATCCGGCGAGCAGCCCGGCAGCGGTCGCGCGCGACGTGGTGAGCATGGGACGACGCTACCGGGCGACCGCGCATCGGCCGCGCATGCCGAACAGAGACGTGGTAACACCCACACCGGCGGCGCGTCCCCGGCGAGCGCTGCGAGAATGACCCGCATGCTCCTGCCAACTCCCCTCACCGCGCTGCGCGCCGTGTACCGCACGGGGATGCGGGTGCTCGACGAACTGACCACCGGCAGCGCGTCGCGGCGCGCGAACACGACACTGGTGCTCGGCGGCGCGCGGTCCGGCAAGTCGCAGTACGCCGAACACCTGCTCGCCGACGAGACCGACGTCGTCTACATCGCGACCGGCAGCCCGCCGACCGAGTCCGACCCGGAGTGGGCCGAGCGGGTTCGCGCGCACCGGCAACGCAGGTCGCGGCACTGGCGCACCGTCGAGACCCTCGACATCGCGAGCGTACTGCGCAGCGCCGACACTCCAGTGCTGGTCGACTGCCTGGCCACCTGGTTCGCGCGGATCTGCGACGAGACCGGCGCCTGGCACGACGCCGACGGCTGGCGCGATCGCACCGAGGCGACCATCGCGGACCTGCTGGACGCGCTGCGTACAACGTCGGCACCGGTCGTGCTGGTCAGCAACGAGGTCGGCAGCGGTATCGTGCCGTCGAACCCTGCTGGCAGGCTCTTCCGCGACGAGCTTGGCCTGCTGAACCGGCGGGTGGCCGATGCCACCGACGCCGTCGTGCTCGTGGTCGCTGGTCGGGCGCTTGAACTGTCTGCGCCGATCACACCGAGCTGAGATGCGAAAGGAACCACTGGTGAGCGAATTCGCGATCCCCTCCCCCGATACGGCGGCCCGCGACGCGGCGCAGCAGCGTCTTGACGGCCTGGTCAAGCCGCTCGGCTCGCTGGGACGGCTCGAGGAACTGGCCGCCTGGCTCAGCGCAGCGCACGGCGAGGTCCCGCCGCGCCCGATCGAGCACGTGCGGGTGGTGGTGTTCGCGGGCGACCACGGCGTCACGACGTCGCAGGTGTCGGCATACCCGGCCGAGATCACGGCCGCGATGGTGCGGGTGTTCCTGTCCGGCGTGAGCGGGGTGAACGTGCTGGCGCGACAGGTCGGCGCGGACGTCAGGGTGGTCGACATCGCGGTGGACGCCGACCTGGACGACGTCCCGGAGCCGGTGCGGGCGCACAAGATCCGGCGCGGCTCCGGCCCGATCGACAGCACCGACGCGCTAGCGCCCTGTGAGGCGGAAAGGGCGTTCGAGACAGGGCGCGCGATCGCAGACGCCGAGTGCGACGGCGGCGCTGACCTGCTGATCCCCGGCGACATGGGCATCGGCAACAGCACGGTAGCCGCCGCGCTGGTGGCCGGTGCGCTGGGCCTGCCAGTCGAGGACGTCGTTGGCGCCGGCACCGGTGTGGACGAGGACGGTCGCGCCAGGAAGGTCGCAGTGGTCGAGGCGGCGCTGGCGCGCGCGGGCGAGCGGGCGCAGGAGCCGTTCGAGCTGCTGACGGCGCTGGGCAGCGCCTGCGCGGCGGCCACGGCCGGGTTCCTGGTGCAGGGCGCGGTGCGCGGCGTTCCGGTGCTGCTGGACGGCGTGTTCTCCTGCGCGGCGGCCGTGGTCGCCGCCGAGATCGCCCCAGAAGCGGCGCAGTGGTGGCTGGCAGGGCACCGGTCGACCGAGCCGTCCCAGGCGTACGCACTCAAGTCGCTTGGCCTGGAGCCGATCCTGGACTTCGGGCTGCGGCTCGGCGAAGGCAGCGGCGCGGTGCAGGCGGTGCCGACGCTGCGGGCGGCGCGGGCGATCATCGCCGAGATGGGCGCGCTGGCCGATATCGCACCCGACTCCTGATGCGGGACGCGCTGCGACTGGCCGTCGGCACGCTGACCGCCGTCCCGGTGCCGCCGCCGCGCCAGGTTGACACGCACGTCGCACGCCGGGCGATGCTGCTGGCGCCAGTCGCAACGCTGCCGCTTGCCGTGCTGGCGTGCACGGTGGTGCTGGTAGGCGACGTCGTGAGCCTGCCGCCACTGCTGACGGCGGTGCCCGCGGTGGCCTCGGTGGCGCTCGGCACCCGGGGGATGCATCTGGACGGGCTGGCCGACACCGCGGACGGCCTCGGCGCGTCCTACGACCGCGAGCGCGGGCTGGACGTGATGCGTACCGGCGATGTCGGTCCGATGGGCGTGGCGACCGTGGTGCTGGTGCTGCTCGGCCAGGTAGCGGCGCTCGCCGGGGCGATCGACGCAGGCCATGGCGGGTTCGCCGCCGTCGTGGGTGTGCTGGCGGGACGTCTGGTGCTCGGCGTGTGCTGCCTGCGGCGTGTGCCCGCCGCACGGCCCGGTGGGCTCGGCGCCGCGGTGGCCGGATCGACGCCGGTGTGGCAGGTCGTGCTCGCGCTGGCTCTCGGGGCGGTGCTGGCGGCAGCGGGTGGCGTCCTCGCCGGACTGGCGCCGTGGCGGGGGGCACTCGCGGTGCTGCTCGCGCTGGTCGCGTCCGGGGCGCTGCTGTGGCGCTGTGTGCGGCGGCTCGGCGGCATCACCGGCGACGTTCTCGGCGCATGCGTCGAGGCCGCCACGCTTGGCGCGCTGGTGGCGCTGGCGGCGTGACGTCAGGGCTTCGCTCGGCCTGCTACCTCTAGCAAGCAGAGACCCAGCATGAGCAAGATGATGACGTAGTCCATCGGCTCTCCTCCCGATCGCCGAGCAAGATCACGGACGCGTAACGCCGCGACGACTCCCACCGAATACCGGACAGCGCCAGTGGCCCTCGGGCTGGACGGGCCCCAGGGCCGAACCGAAGCTGGCGGTTGCTCAAGGGAGAGCGGCATGCATCAGTATCGATTTCTACCCACGAGAACGAGCCTGCTCGGCAGGTCTGTCATCACCATTATCGCCGGACTACTCGTATCCGGCATCGTGACCACCGCATCAGCGGGCGCCACCCACAACGCGGATCAACACCGCAAGATGGACATCCTGTTCACGTCCCCGAACGCGAAGACCAATTCTGACCTGGCCTTCTGGGGCGACCACGCGTTCGTCGGCTACTACACCGGCGACGCGCAGCCGAGCGGCGGTGTCCGGATCTTCGACATCTCCGACCCGTCCAGCCCACAGCTGATACGGGACTTCCCGTGCGACGGGCAACAGAACGACCCGATCCTCTGGGACCGCAACGGCAACGGCGTCGCCGACCTGC
>WHUD01000639.1 GCA_009377385.1 Actinophytocola sp. | reverse complement strand
GTTCGGAGCGGCGACCCCGGCTTAGAACTCGACAGCCGAGCGCCTTTGGTGCCGCCTTGACAGGCAAGCAGTTGCTTGCCTATTGTCTTTGGATTGGGTGACGTGTTCAAAGCTCTGGCCGACGCTACGAGAAGGGCAATCCTGGACGAGTTGACCGAGAGGAACGGTCAGACCCTGTTCGAGATTTGCTCTCGACTGTCGATGAAGCACGGGTTGAGTTCGTCGCGGCAGGCGATCTCGCAGCACCTTGACGTGCTGGAAGCTGCGGGACTCGTGACCACAGAGCGGGACGGGCGGTACAAGTTCCACCACCTGGACACGGCTCCGCTGAAGGAGATCGTTGAACGTTGGCCCATACGGGATTGAAAGAGAGGGTGCCATGAGGATCAACATGACAAGTGTGCTCGTTGACGACCAGGCGAAGGCTCTGAGCTTCTACACCGACGTACTGGGATTCGTGAAGAAGAGCGATGTCCCGGTGGGCGAGGCGCGCTGGCTGACCGTCGTCTCTCCCGATGAGCCCGATGGCG
>WHUD01000638.1 GCA_009377385.1 Actinophytocola sp. | reverse complement strand
GGCGTCCCTCCGGAAGACTGCGCCGACCCGGCGGCCGCCGCGGCGCAGCGGGCGCTCGACGGCTTCGTCCGGTCGGTCGGCAAGGAGGCCAGGCGAGGGGCCACGGCGAACCTCGTCTACGTGGAGCCTGGTGCGGAAGCAGAGATCGAGTCGACGCTGCGGTTCTTCCTGTCCGGCAGCTCGGCGTACGTCTCCGGCCAGGTGGTGCGGGTGTGCCGGGGGCTCACCGCGCCCGCCAACGGTGCGGAGGTCCCGCTCGCTGGCCGGGTGGCGGTGGTCACCGGCGCGGCTCGCGGCCTCGGCGCGGCGATCGCCGCGAAGCTCGCGGCCGACGGCGCACGGGTGGTGTGCCTCGACGTGCCTGCCGCCGGCGAGCAGCTGGCCGCGACCGCGAACGAGATCCGTGGCTACGCGCTGCAGCTGGACGTCACCGCGGATACCACTCCCGCGCGGCTCGCGCACTACCTGGTGCGCCGGTTCGGCGGCGTCGACATCGTCGTGCACAATGCCGGCATCACCCGCGACAAGCTG
>WHUD01000637.1 GCA_009377385.1 Actinophytocola sp. | reverse complement strand
ATCGTGCCATCCTTCCCAAGATCGGAAGGGGGTACGAAACCCGGGATGGTTCATAGTAAAATAACTTAGGTTGGGGTCTCCATATTGATACCCCAGATGGCCGTTTACCTGCGCCAGGGCAGTCGTGGTCGCCTGACGTCGAGGCTCGATGGCCACGGTCGTGGGCCGTCCGGTGGGGGCGGAGGTGGTCGCGACCGGCCGGCCTTGCGCAGGGACTGGTAGGTGACCGGCTCGGCGTCGACGGCGTGGCGTAGGAGCGTGTGGAACAACAGCCCGCGGCTGCGGGAGCGGCGGCGGTTGAACCGGAACACCCACTCGTCGAGGTAGGACTGCACGTGCTCGGGGCTGATCGAGCCCTGCAGGGTGCCCATCACCCAGCGCTTCGCCAAGGGGAAGACGAGGTGCACCGCAGGCAGGACCTCGTGCGCTGTCATGTCGGAGGCGGCGACCGAGGTGGCCTTGTGCGTGTGACTCTCCCGGGTGGCGGCCGGATACGAGCGCCAGCCGTCGGTGATGACGCAGCTGCCCGGT
>WHUD01000636.1 GCA_009377385.1 Actinophytocola sp. | reverse complement strand
GGGGTGGAACATCCAGGTGCACGGCGGTGTCGGCTTCACATGGGAGCACGACGCCCATCTCTACTACCGCAGGGCCATGTCCGACGGGGTGCTGCTCGGTACGCCGCGCGACGACTGGCTGCGGGTCGCCGACCTCATCGGCGTCTCGACGACATGACCGGCATCGGACGTCACGGAGGTCGCTTGTGGACCTGACTTATCCCGACGAAGCCGAGGAGTTCCGCGCAAAGGTCCGTGAGTTCATCGCGGCGGATGTCCCTGCGGGCTGGTCAGGTCTCGGCGCCCTGACGGGCGCGGAATACCGGACGTTCCTGGCCGAGTGGCGCGCGGCCCTCGCCGAGCACGACCTGCTTGCCGTCTCGTGGCTGAAGGAGTACGGCGGTGCCGGGCTGAGCCCGCTCGAGCAGGTGGTGCTCGCGGAGGAGTTCGCGCGAGCGGGGGTCCCCGCAGGCACCGAGAACGATATCTTCGGCATCAACCTGCTCGGCAACACGCTCATCGTCTGGGGCACCGAGGAGCAGAAGCGCCGGTTCC
>WHUD01000635.1 GCA_009377385.1 Actinophytocola sp. | reverse complement strand
CCCGTCGCGCCCACGCAAGGGACGCCGCGCAACGAGCGGAAGAAGACCCCAGCTATATCCCCTGCTTCACTAAGCACGGCTATCTCGCGTGGTCGGTATACCTCGATGCCAAGCCCCGCGAGAAGCCGATGAGCGTAAAAGCACGTGACGAATGGTGCAAGACGCACGACCTTCGAGGGGTAACCAAATACTACGAGGGGGACTGAGGGAGCTGGGCGACGAACGTTTCCTGTTCCGGAGTTTCGATCGCTTTGGCGCAGTACCTCGTCCGCACCCACGTAACCGCATCGCGAGCAGGATGGCCGCTCAAGATCGCGAGACAGGCCAAGGCGGTCCCCGTGCGCCCATGACCTCCCAGGCACCCGATCTCCACCTGCTGACCAGCACGAGCCTTGTCGAGCACCGATCGGAGAGCACCGACGACGGGCTCCGCTTCTTCGGGAACACCGAAGTCCGGCCAGTCGAGGTGACCGTGCGGCCATGGCGGCTGCCATCGGCGATCCAGATAGAGCCCGTAGTCGGGTGTGCGGTCCC
>WHUD01000634.1 GCA_009377385.1 Actinophytocola sp. | reverse complement strand
CGAGCTGTCCGTGCAGTGGAACTCCTACTACCAGAAATGGTTGATGACCTACCTGAACGACGACGACGAGGTGAACGCGATCGAGCTGCGTACCGCCGACCGTTTGACCGGGCCGTGGAGCGCGCCGCAGACGGTGGTCACCGCCGAGGAGGTCCCAGCACTGTACGCGCCGTACCTGCCGCCGCGCTGGAACGACGGGCCGGACATCTACTTCACCCTCTCCAGATTCGACCACTACGACGTGTTCTGGTGGCACACCTCGCTCACCCGGAGCTGATACCTCGCACGCGTGCGACGTCCGACACGACAGCGATCGGCAGCACGCCACCGACGCGCTACGGTTCACCCACCGAGCGCCGAGCGCTACGGGCTGCCGGTCGAGGAGGTCGAGGCACTCTGGGCCGAGAAGGTCGCCGCGCCGTGCAACACCGCCGGTAACCGGCGCCGCGACCGTGGGCGTCCTGGTCATTCACGCACCCCGGCGAAGCCGGCTGATTTCCTGGTAGTCGACCCTCACCCGAGGACGGCGCCGTT
>WHUD01000633.1 GCA_009377385.1 Actinophytocola sp. | reverse complement strand
AGCGACTTCCGGGCGCAGCAGTTCGCCTACGTGGGCATCTACCTGGTCGCCCTGCTCGGGCTGAACATCCTCACCGGCTTCACCGGCCAGATCTCGCTCGGGCACGGCGCGTTCATGGCGATCGGCGGCTACACCACGGCGATCCTGATGTCCGACCAGGGTCTGAAGCTCGGCTCGCACACCTTCGCCGGAGACATGAAGGACGTCTGGACGATCCCGCTCGCAGGGCTCCTCGCGGGGGTCGTCGGCTTCCTCTTCGGCTTCCCGGCGCTGCGGCTGTCCGGGCTCTACCTCGCGCTCGCAACGTTCGCCGTCGCGGTTGCAGCACCGGCCGTGATCCGCAAGTTCGAGGGCTTCACCGGCGGCGGCGCCGGCATCAACCTCTTCGAGTCGCCGAAGCTGACCGGCGTCCCGCGGACCGACCCGATCACGTTCGAGGAGACCGGCGGCGGCGCGGACGTGCTCTGGTTCTCGATCCCGACCCACAACGAGTGGCTCTACTACCTCTCCTGGGGAGTCGCGCTCGTCATGTTCG
>WHUD01000632.1 GCA_009377385.1 Actinophytocola sp. | reverse complement strand
GCGGTGCAGGTGTTGAAGCATCTAGGCGTCCGCAGTGCGCGGCTGATCACGAACAACCCGGCGAAGCGGAAGGCCCTGGAGACGTACGGCGTCCCGGTCGTCGCCAGGTTGTCCTCGATGACCCAGCCGACCCCGGCGAATCTCGGCTACCTGCGAACGAAGCGCGACCTGCTCGGGCACGATGTGCCGTGGGTGAAGGACAACGCGGCGTTCGCGCCCGACGCGGTGCAGGAGGCGTGAGCGCCGCGGCCGGCGTTTCCCAGGTGACGACCCAGTGAACCGGTGAAGGAGACGAGGTATCGATGAGCGGCGCGGGCCGGCCCGATGTGGAGGCGCTGAAGGGTGCCGGGGTCACCGTCGGCGTGGTGGCCGCCAGATGGACCCCGACCGTGGCGGACGCGTTGTTCGAGCGTGCGACGGCGGCGGCCGCCGCGTGCGACATCGAGCCGACGGCGGTACGGGTCGCGGGGGCGATGGAGCTGCCCGTGGTCGCGCAACAGCTAGCGCGCGAGCACGACGCCGTGGTCTGCCTCGG
>WHUD01000631.1 GCA_009377385.1 Actinophytocola sp. | reverse complement strand
GGGGGCGACGTCGAATTGCGCCGCCGACAACATCGCCCTGCTCGACCTGGCGGTGTCGCGGCTGCCGGGCCGTTATCGGCGCCGGCTGCTGGTGCGGCTGGACGGGGCCGGGTTCTGCCACGACCTGCTCGACCACATCGCCTCAGGCGGCGGCAAGAAGGGCCGGCGGTGGGAGTTCTCGGTCGGCTGGTCGTGCACCGACACCGAGACCGACGCGATCGAGCGTGTGCCCACCGGGGCGTGGACGGCCGGGATCGACCAGAACGGCGAGCGCGTGGACGACACGTTCGTGGCTGACCTGACCGGCCTGCTCGACCTGGACCGCTGGCACGACAAGATCCCCGGGTTGCGGATCATCGTGCGTGACGAGCCGCTGCATCCGCGCTACCGCAAGCGGGCCACCGAACGGGAGAAACAGCTCGGCCGCCGCTACCAGCTCATCGCGATCAACGCGAAGGTCGGACAGCTCGCCTGGCTCGACGCACGGCATCGCTCGCATGTCCACGTGGAGAACGACGTCAAACAGGCTAAAGAC
>WHUD01000630.1 GCA_009377385.1 Actinophytocola sp. | reverse complement strand
GACTCGCCCTCGGCGTTCCGCAGCACCCCGCCCTCACCCCTCACGGCCTCGGAGATCAGGAAGACCGGCACGCCGGGCAGGCGCAGCGCCGTGGGATGGAACTGCACGAACTCCATGTCCGACACCTCCGCTCCGGCGCGGTAGGCGATTGCGACCCCATCGCCCGTGGCCACCGTCGGGTTGGTGCTGACGCGATAAAGCTGCCCCAGTCCGCCGCTGGCCAGGATGGTCTGTGTTCCGCGGAACGACTCTACGCGATTGCTGCGCGTGTCCAGCGCTTTCAGGCCAACGACGGCGCCGTCCTCGACGACCAGGTCGAGGACCTGCACGTACTCGAGGATCGTGACGCCCGAGAGCCGGGCGAGCTGCGACAGCGAGAACTCGATGTGCGCGCCGGTGGCGTCGCCGCCCGCGTGGATCACGCGGTTCACACTGTGCGCGCCCTCCCGTCCCAGCAGCATCTCACCGTCAGCGGTATCGAAGGGGACTCCGAAGCGGACGAGGTCGGCGATGGCGTCCGCGGCGTTGTCGACCAG
>WHUD01000062.1:18318-25095 GCA_009377385.1 Actinophytocola sp. | reverse complement strand
CATGGAACTGATCGACCGGCCCGAGGACGTCGAGCAAGCGCTGCGCCGGGGTTCGTTCGGATGACTGCGCGACCATCGTTGTCGCCTCCGTCGGGTCACCGGGACACGCCGTATATGACGATCACATCTACCGTAGCGTGTCCCGGCAGGCACCGAAAGTGCGAGCTCAGGGCTACCACTCCGGTGTATGCTCAACACACCTAGCGGTTGGGCCAGCCGTAGATGTGACGGACCGCGCCTCGGCAGGGGCGGTCCGGGCGGCCGGCACAGAGCCGCAGGTATGTCAGCGGACAGCGTCGCGCGAAGACGAGGTGCGATATGACCCTCGCGGCACAACATCTGACCGGCTGGTGGGTGGGCTACGCGATCGGGGCCGTCGTGGTGCTGCTTGTCGCGGCCCTGTTGATCATGATCATCCTGACCGTCAGACGAATCGCCGCCGTCGCAAAGGACGCAACCGATGCCCTGCGCCAGACCCAGGAACGCACCGAGGCGCTGTGGGAACTGGAGGCGACGCGCACGGCGGTCAAGGACATCCTCGCCGGTGCCACCGAAGCCCGTCACGCGCTGGGAGGCAACCGATGACCCGCGCGCTCTCCGACGACACCCAGATGCTCTGGTGGGTCACGCTCGGCATCGGCGTCGTGGTGGCCGTCGTGGTGGTCCTCCTGCTGCAGTTGCTGCTCAACGCCGTCGGCGCGGTGGAGCGCAACGTCATCACATTGTGGGACACCGCGACCACGGTCGCCCGCAACACCGCGACGTCCTGGCAGCTCGCCTCGACCGGCGATCAGCTCGACTACGTCAAGGCCGAGGCGTTGCGGCACGACGCGCTGCTCGGCGGCGACGGGACACACGACGGCACCGGGGGCGGCGGCACGCCCACTCCGCCCGCAGCAGGCGGAACGTCATGACCGCCCTGCTCGTCACCCTCACCGTCGTCGAGATCGGGCTGGTCGTCGGTGTGCTCGCGGTGTACCTGGTCCTGATCGGCCGCAAGCTGCGGGTGGTGTCGACCTACCTCGGCAAAGTCGCGTTCGGCGTGCGTGCTGTCGAGTCACAGACCGCTGGGATCGGGCCGTCGGTCGTCCGGATCAACGAGCGGCTGCGCGAGATCGAGGCCGCGCTCGGCCCGCTCACCGAGAAGGCGGAAGCGGCGGCGCGCCGCTCCTGACGGTCCGGCGGGGCGGCGCGGCTGACCCTACGCTTCCCCCGGCCCGCGCGCCCGCGCTCAGGAGTGCCGGGCACTCGGCGTACGCAGTTGCGTGGTCAGCTCGCCGATCGCGGTCACGGCGGGGCCGGCCGGGGCGGCGTCCAGCAGCGGTCTGCCCGCCAGGTCGGCCGCTGCCACGGCGTCGTCGTAGGGGACGGCCGCCAGCACCGGCAGCTCGTGCCGCGCGCAGAACTCGGCCACCGCGTCGCCGTCCGCCCCCGAGCGCAGCTTGTTCGCGATCACGCCGATGCGCGCGATGGACAGCTCCGCGGCGAGCGGTGCCAGCCTCCGCACCGTCTCCAGCGAGCGGAAGTACGGCTCCGCGACCAGCAGCAGGACGTCGACGTTGCGCACCGTGCCCCTGCTGAGCTGCTCCGGCGATGCCTCCATGTCGACCACCGTGACCAGCTCGGGCCTGGCAGGGCCAGCCGCCGTATCACCACCGAGGTCGCCGAGCACCGCGCCAACGGTGGCGTGCGCCGAGCACAGGCAGCCCTCCCCGGCGTGCGCGGGCCCGCCCATCGACAGCATGACCACCCCGTCGGGGCCAACGGCGCCGTGCGCGGCGAGCACGCCGTCCACCGTGTCGGTCAGCGCGGGACCGTCGAGCCGCTTCGACACCACAGACGCCGGGAGCGGGCGCGTTGCGTGGTCGAGCCCCATGGCGGTGGCGAGGTTCGGGTTGGAGTCGGCGTCGATGGCGACCACCGTCGCGCCCGACCTGGCCACCAACCGGGCCATCGTCGCCGCGATGGTGGTCTTGCCGACCCCGCCTTTGCCTGCGATCCCGATGCGCATGGTGCCCCCTTCGTCCTCGGTCGGGGCTCGTCCGCTGGCCTATCGGCGGCAGCAGTCCTATCGTTGGCCTCATTCTGCGGCTGGCGCAGCGTTGGGACAACACGAAGGAGCTGGTCATGAAGCTCGGCGTGGTCGGCAAGGGCGGCGTGGGCAAGACGACCGTCAGCGCCCTGCTCGCGCGGGCGTTCGCGGCACGCGGGCGGCGTGTCCTCGCGATCGACACGGACTCCAACCCGAACCTCGGCGTCTCATTGGGCCTCGACCAGCAGCGGACGGACGCCGCGCCAGTGCTGCCCCGGTCGCTGATCGTGGGCGCGGCGGGTTCGGCCACCGCGGCGGACGTGGTGCGCGACTACGGCGTGGCAACGCCGTCCGGGGTGACGCTGATGTCGGCGATCAAGGTGACCGACGCGGGCGGCGGCTGTACCTGCGCCGGGCACGCCAGCGTGCGCAGTCTGCTCGGCGAGGTGATGGCGGAGCAGGCCGAGGTCACGCTGGTCGACATGGAGGCAGGGCTGGAGCACCTGAGCCGCTCCGGCGGCACGCTGGCCTACGCCGACGTGCTGCTCGTGGTGATGGAGCCGAGCCGCAAGTCGGTGATCACGGCGGCCCGCACCAAGGCGCTCGCGGCAGAGCTGGGCATCCCGCGGGTGTTCGGCGTCGGCAACAAGGCCCGTGGCGCCGACGAGGAGTTCTTCACTGCGTTGTGCGGCGAGTTCGACGTCTCGCTGCTGGGCGTGCTTCCCTACGACGACGCCGTGCCCGCCGCCGACCGCGCCGGCACCGCCATCGGTGACGTGCCGCAGGCGGTGGATGCCCTCGTCGACGCGCTGGAGGCGCGCACCGCCGTCGCTGGCTGAGGCCTACGCCGGGGCGGCAAGGCTGCCCGCCAGCGCGGCGATCGCCCGCACGCCGTCGGCATCCGGCGCGAGGTCGAGCGGGGCGAGGCCCTGCCGGTCGGCGTCGGCGATGCGCTCGTCGTACGGCACGCACACGACGTCGGCCTCGGGAAACGCCGTGGCAAGCAGCGCCAGGTCGGCGTCGTCGCGCACCTGGTTGCCGAGCACCACCAGCCTGCCGAGCCGCTTCTCCGCGACCAGCTCGGCCGCTCGCCGCGCCACCTCGACCGACTTCGCGGTCGGCACAACGACCAGCACCACGACGTCGACCGCGCCTTCCTCCAGCCGGGTGAGCGTGCCGGTACCCGCCTCGAAGTCCGCGACGACGGTCTGCTGGTCGAACGCCACCGTGCGCAGGAGCTGTTCCGGCGACAGCCCGCAGCACGGGCAGCCGGGTTCGGGCTTGTCGATGGCGCTGACCACGGCGAGCCGCACGCCGTCCGGCGCGTCGCTGCCAAAGACGTCGACCAGCGAGGCCCAGCTCGGCGCGTGCTCCTGGGTGCCGTCGTCGAGCGACTGCCGCAGCCCGATGAGCCGCTCGGTCTCGGTGTCACCGATGCCGAGCGAGATGCCCAGGTTGGGGTTGGTATCGCAGTCGAGCGCGACCACCGTGGCGCCGCCGCGCGCCAGGGTGCGCGCGAGCACAGCGGCCGTCGTCGTCTTACCGACCCCGCCCTTGCCCACTACCGCCAGCTTCATGCTCCACCTCGTCTATCCGCGAGTGCTGTGGCTGTCCGACGCTCCACGAGCCGGTCCGCGAGCGCGGCCACCGCCGCCGCGGCCGGGGAGTCCGGTGCGGCGTCGAGCACCGAGTGGCCGTCCCGCTCGGCGGCGAGCACCCGGTCGTCCCAGGGCACGCTGCCGATGACGTCGAGGCCGGTGCGCTGCCGTACCCGCTCGGCGTCATCGTCGCGCGCCTGGCTGACGACGGCGACGATCCGGCCCGGGGCCGCAGTGGCGTCCTCGGTGCTGGCGAGCTTGGCCAGCCTGCGCGCCGAGAGCAGTCCGGCCGAGGTCGGCGGCACCACCACGACGACGGTGTCCGCATAGCCTGCCCAGCCGAAGAAGGGCTGCCTGGTGCCGCCGGGCAGATCGCCGATGATCGTCGGCGACTCCGGCGGCAGGCCGTCCAGGATCTGCCGGAACGCCCACTGCGAGCGCATCAGCGGAGCGCCCGACGCGCGGGTCTTGCCGAACTGCAGGAACCGGACGCCGTCCGGCGCGGTCACGGCGTAGCGGTCGAGCGCCTCGGTGGCGGTCAGTCCCCGCCGCAGCCGGAACCGGGGCCCCGGCTCGCCCTCGGCCTTCTCCTCGACGGCGTCCCAAGGGATGGCCGCATCGACGACACCGAGCCCGAGCGAGACCGACAAGCCCGGCATGGGGTCCGAGTCGACGGCGAGGATGTCCTCGCCGTCACGCGCGAGCAGCCGCGCGAGCGCGCCAGCGATCGCGGACTTGCCCGCACCGCCCTTTCCAACGAAAGCCACCCGCATGGATCAGTCCTCTGCGCCGCTCGGCGTCAGGTCATGGCGGCAGCATAGCCTTGTCATGGCCGCATCGCCGTTCGGCCAAACGGACACGCGGTGGACACGGCGTTCATGTAGTTTCTCGACGACCAACAACACTGGTTCATGTCGATCGCCACGTTGTGTCTTGCTGCCAACCGTCGTACCGTCACAAGCGGTATAGGACTTCGACACATAGCGACCCGTCGTGGCCAGAGAGGTGACCGACGATGTGTCTCGGTATTCCCGGTGAGGTCGTCGCGGTGGACGAGGAACGTCCCGATCTGGCGACGGTGGCGGTCAGCGGTGTCAAGCGAAAGATCAACGTCGGTCTGTTGTCGGATGACCCGCCAGCGCCTGGCGACTGGGTGTTGATCCATGTTGGGTTCGCGCTGTCGAAGATCGACGAGGCCGAAGCGAAGGCCGAGTTGAACTTCATCGCCGGGCTTGGTCAGTCGTATGAGGACGAGCTGGCCGCGTTGCGTGACTCGCGGATCGAATGACGGGAGGCCAGATGCGGTTTGTTGACGAGTTCCGCGACGCCGAGAAGGCCCGCGGGCTCGCGGCTAAGATCGCGAGCTTGTGTGAGCCGGGCCGCCACTACAAGTTCATGGAGGTCTGCGGCGGGCACACCCACACGATCTACAAGCACGGCATCGAGGACTACCTGCCGGAAAACATCCAGTTGGTGCACGGGCCGGGGTGCCCGGTGTGTGTGATTCCGATGGGGCGGGTGGACGACGCGATTCACATCGCGAGTCAGCCGGAGGTGTTGATGACCTCGTTCGGCGACATGATGCGGGTGCCCGGCTCGGGTGGGAACTTCTTCGACTCCAATGCCGATGGCACGAACATCCGGATGGTGTACTCGCCGCTTGACTCGCTCAAGATCGCCCGTCAGAACCCCGACCAGCACGTGGTGTTCATGGCGATCGGATTCGAAACCACCACCCCCTCGACCGCCATGACCCTGCTCCGTGCCAGGCAGGAGGGTATCGAGAACTTCTCGGTGTTCTGCAACCACGTGACGATCATCCCGGCCATCAAGGCGATCCTCGACTCCCCGGATCTGCGCCTCGACGGGTTCATCGGCCCCGGCCACGTCTCCACTGTGATCGGCTGCCGACCGTACGAGTTCATCGCCGGTGACTACCACAAGCCGGTGGTGGTCTCCGGGTTCGAGCCGCTGGACATCCTGCAGTCGATCTACCAACTTCTGGTGCAGCTGCGGGAGGGCCGCTGCGAGGTGGAGAACCAGTACGCCCGGGTGGTGCCGTGGCAGGGCAACACCGTCGCCCTCAAAGTCATCGCCCAGACGATGGCGTTGCGGCCGTACTTCGAATGGCGAGGACTCGGGTTCATCTCCCATTCGGCCATGCGCCTTCGCGACGAGTTCGCCGCCTACGACGCCGAACGGATCTTCGCCATGCCCGGCGTGCGGGTGGCCGACCCCAAGGCCTGCCAGTGCGGCGAGGTGCTCAAAGGCGTCCTCAAGCCATGGGAGTGCAAGGTCTTCGGCACCGCCTGCACCCCCGAAACCCCGATCGGCACCTGCATGGTCTCCCCCGAAGGCGCCTGCGCCGCCTATTACAACTACGGCCGCTTCACCCGCACGCGGATCAGGGAGGCCAGCGCCCATGAGCGCGTCTGAACGGGTGTCGACCCGCACCGACCGGCCCACCGACCGCGAGCAGCAGGTACTCGACCGCATCGACAAGGCGCGCCGCCGCAAGCCGAAGGTGCGCGAGGAGCGCGTCACCCTCGCCCACGGGTCCGGTGGGAAGGCGACGCAGACGCTGGTCGAAGCCGTGTTCCTGGACGCCTTCCGAAACCCTTTCCTCGAGCCGCTTGAAGACAGCGCGTCGTTCCCGGTAGCCAGCGGCAGGATGGCGCTGACGACCGACTCATACGTGGTGTCGCCGCTGTTCTTCCCCGGCGGCTCCATCGGGGACCTCGCCGTGAACGGCACCGTCAACGATCTCGCCGTCGCCGGCGCGCGGCCGCTGCATCTGACGGCGGGGTTCATCTTGGAGGAGGGCTTCCCGGTCGAGGAGTTGCGGCGGATCGTGACGTCGATGACGGCGGCGGCGGAGGCGGCTGGCGTGCGGATCGTCTCCGGCGACACCAAGGTGGTACAGCGCGGCAAGGCCGACGGGTGCTACATCAACACCGCAGGGGTCGGCGTGTACGAGCACTCCCGCGAACTGGGCGTGGCCACGGTCCGACCCGGCGACGCGGTGCTGGTGTCCGGGCCGGTGGGTGAGCACGGCATCACGATCATGCTCGCCAGGGGCGAGCTGGACATCGAGGCCGACCTGGAGTCCGACACCGCGGCGCTGCACGGGCTCTGCCGGGGGCTGCT
>WHUD01000062.1:0-18308 GCA_009377385.1 Actinophytocola sp. | reverse complement strand
GCGACGCCACCCGAGGCGGCGTCGCCACCATACTCAACGAGGTGGCGCGCGCGGCGGATGTGGCGGTGACGGTGCAGGAAGACGCCGTGCCGGTGCGCGACGAAGTCCGTGGCGCGAGCGAACTGCTGGGTATCGACCCGCTGTACGTGGCCTGCGAAGGACGTCTCGTGGCCATCGTGGACGGCGAGCAGGCCGAGGACGCGCTCGCGGCGCTGCGCTCCCATCCGCTCGGTGCGGAGGCGGCGATCATCGGCCGCGTCGGAGACGACCCGCCCGGCATGGTGTTGCTCAACACCGCGTTCGGCGGCACCCGCATCATGGACCTACTTGTCGGTGATCCGCTCCCCCGCATCTGCTGACGCACCATCGCGCCAGAGACGTCGTGTCCCCCACTCACGACGCCGAGTTCTGCACTCCCATCACGGCGGGGTGAGCCGGGTCGGCTGCCACGGCCTGCCGCGCGGCGATCACCGCCTGGCCGAGGCTGATGCCGCCGTCGTTCGTCGGCACCCGGGAATGGACCAGCACCCGGAACTCGCGCCGTTCCAGTGCGTCCACCGTCGCGCCGAGCAGCAGCAGGTTCTGGAACACCCCGCCGGACAACGCGACCGTGCCGACGCCCGTCGACGCACGCAACCGGTCGCAGACCCGCGCGATGACGTCGGCGACGCCGTTGTGGAACCGCGCGGCCACCACCCCGCGCGAGACGCCAGCGCGGAGGTCCGCCACACAGGCCCGCACCAGGTCTACACCGGATACCCGCAGCGGGTCGGTCCCCGTCACGGCGGCGTGATACCCGCCGCGCTCGGACGGATCCGCGCACTGCTCCAGCTCGATCGCCGCCTGCCCCTCGTAGTTGATCGCGTCGCGCACCCCGAGCAGCGCGGCGACGGCGTCGAACAACCGCCCCGCGCTCGACGTCGACGGCGCATTGACCCCGCTGCGCGCCATCGACCGCACCGCCAGCCAGTCCGCCGCATTGCGTGCCACGACGTCCAGTTCCGGCAGCTCGTCGCCATAGGCCCGGTCCAGGTACGCCACCGCCATACGCCACGGCTGCGTGATCGCCGTGGCCCCGCCGGGCATCGACACCGAGTCGATCAGCCCGAGCCGCCGGAACGACGTCAGATCGGCGAGCAGGAACTCGCCGCCCCAGATGGTGCCGTCGGTGCCGTAGCCGGTGCCGTCGAACGCGACACCGAGCACCGCCCCGGACTCCCGGTTGTCCGCGAGACACGACGCGATGTGCGCGTGGTGGTGCTGCACGCCCACCACGTCCACATCGGACAAATCGAGCGCGTACTTGGTGGACAGGTACTCCGGGTGCAGGTCGTAGGCCACGACCTCCGGCTGGACGTCGAACAGCGCGCGAAAGTGCTCGATGCCCTCGGTGAACGAGCGCAGCGTCTCGAAGTTCTTCAGGTCACCGATGTGATGCGACAGGAACGCATGCCGACCCTTCGCCACGCAGAAGGTGTTCTTCAGCTCGGCCCCGCACGCCAGGATGTGCCTGCCGACGTCGAAGTCCAGCGGCACCGCCTCCGGCACGTAGCCGCGCGATCGGCGCTGCACCTGCGCCGTGCCCCGGAAGCTGCGCACCACCGAGTCATCGGTGCGGATGTGGATCGGCCGGTCGTGGGTGAGCACGGCGTCCGCGATGGTATCCAGCCGGTCGACGTCCTCGTCGCGGTAGACGATCGGCTCGTCGGAGACGTTGCCGCTGGTCAGCACGATGGGACGGCCGACACCGGCCAGCAGCAGGTGGTGCAGCGGCGTGTACGGCAGCATGACGCCGAGTCGCCGGTTGCCAGGTGCGACGGCGTCCGCGACCGGCGTGCCGGGCAGCTTCGGCAGCAGCACGATCGGACGTCGACGGCTGGTCAGCAGCTCCGCGTCGACGTCGCTGACCTCGCACAGCTCCCGCGCGGCGGCGAGGTCGGGCACCATCACGGCGAACGGCTTGTCCTCGCGGTGCTTCCGGGCGCGCAGCGTGGCGGACGCCGTGGGATGGGTGGCGTCCGTCGCCAGGTGGAAGCCGCCAAGACCCTTGACAGCGAGCACCTGGCCGTCGCGGAGCCGGTTTGCCGCCTCGGCGAGCAGGTCGACGGTGTCGTCGGGGGCGGCAGCAGCGTCGGCCGGGCCCGCCAGCCGCAGCCGGGGACCGCACGCCGGGCAGCACACCGGCTGCGCGTGGAACCGCCGGTCGGCGGCGTCGGCGTACTCCGCGGCGCAGTCGTCGCACATCGCGAACCCGGCCATCGTCGTCAGCGGCCGGTCGTACGGCACGCCGCGCACGATGGTGAACCGCGGACCGCACTGAGTGCAGTTGATGAAGGGGTACTGGTAGCGCCGATCGGCGGCGTCGGCCATCTCGCGGAGGCAGTCCCCACACGTGGCGGGATCCGCCGAGATCAGCGTGCTGGCCGCATCGCCCTGTGGGCTCGCCACGATGACGAAACCGACACCACCGGTCGGCGCGATCTCGTGCGACCACACGCCCTCGACAGCCGCCAACGGCGGCGCATCGGCCGCGACAGCGCGTAAGAACTCCTCCGTCGCCGCCGCATCCCCCTCCACCTCGGCAAACACACCCGACGCGTCGTTGCCAACATGGCCGGACAGCCCCAACCGGGTGGCGAGGCCGTACACGAACGGGCGGAAGCCGACCCCCTGCACGACCCCGTCGATTCGCACCGCGACTCGCACCACCCCTCCAGTGTGGGACAGCCACGACCGGCGTGCGAGCCACGGAACCGGTCAACACGTGTATCGATCATTCGCCCTGGGTATCCCTGGACATTCGCATCCGTTCGAGCGAAGGATCCACACCATGCCCACGAATGTTTTCGTTCTCGGTCACGACGAGCACAACCAACAGCTACTGGAAGCGATGCCCTCCGCCGAGCACTGTGTCTTCCACCCGCTGCTGACCTTCGAAGAGATCTGGGGCGAGGAAATCTCGTTCCATGACGTCCTCAACTCGGCGCAACGCCAACTCGACAACTTCGACGGCTCGATCGATGCGATCATCGGCTTCTGGGACTTCCCCGTCAGCTCCGCACTCCCGCTGCTGCGCACGCGCTACGGCCTGCCGACGGCCAGCCTCGCGGAAGTCGTGATGTGCGAGCACAAGTACTGGAGCAGGCGAGTGCAGCGGCAGGTGATCGGCGAGGCCGTGCCACCGTTCGCCCTCGTCGACCCTGACACGACCGACCCACCGACCGACGTCCGGTTCCCGATGTGGGTCAAGCCGGTGAAGTCCTTCAGCTCCGTGCTCGCTTTCGGCGTCGCCGACGTCGAGGCATACCGAGCAGCACTCCACGAGATCAGTGACGGCATCGGGTGGCTCGGTAAGCCGTTCGATGCGCTGCTGGAGTACGTCGATCTGCCACCGGAGATCGAGGCCGCGGGCGGACAGACCTGCCTGGCGGAGGAGGCGCTTGTCGGGCAGCAACTCACGGTTGAGGGCTACCGGTACGGCGATGAGATCGTCATCTACGGCGTCGTCGACTCGGTCAACTACGAGAACAGCCCCAGCTTCCTGCGCTACCAGTATCCCTCCACGCTGCCCGAGGACGTGATCGATCGGCTGACCGACCTGTCCCGCAAGATCGTCACCGCGATCGGCCTGGAACGCATGACGTTCAACATCGAGTACTTCTGGGACCCCGGCACCGACTCGATCAATCTCCTGGAGATCAACCCCCGCCACTCGCAGTCCCACGCCGAACTCTTCGCCGACGTCGACGGCATGGCCAACCACGAAGCCATGCTCCGCCTCGCCCTCGGCCGCGACCCCGAATTCCCGAACCGCAAAGGCCGCTACGGCGCCGCCGCCAAGTGGTTCGTACGGCGGTTCGACGACGGCGTCGTCCGGCAGGTACCCACCCCAGAGGAGATCGAGGCGATCCAGCACATCGTGCCCGGCACCACCATCGAATTCACCGTCAACGAAGGCGACCGACTCGCCGAACTGCACCACCAGGACGCCTACAGCTACCTGCTCGCCAACGTCTACGTCGGCGGGGGCGACGAGTCCGAGGTGAACGCCAAGTACGAGCAGGTCCTCGCCGCCCTGCCGTTCGAGATCGATGACGTGACCTGATCGGCGGACACTTCGCGGCCTCGAACCACCGGCGCTGGCCAAGATCGGCGTTTACGCTGTTATGAGCGGGAATCCAGTGGCGACAACCTCGGTGACGTAAGGAGCCGCCATGACAGCGAACGTCTTCGTCCTCGGCCACGACGAACACAACCAGCGCGTGCTCGACAACATGCCCTCCGCCGACGGCTGCACGTTTCATCCGCTGCTGACGTTCGAGGAGATCTGGGGTGAGCGGATCTCGTTCCGCGACGTCCTCAGCTCGGCGCAGCGCCAGCTCGACGCCTTCGACGGCTCGATCGACGCGATCATCGGCTTCTGGGACTTCCCGGTCAGCACCATGCTGCCGCTGCTGCGCACCCGATACGGGCTGCCGACAGCCAGCATCGAGGAAGTCGTCATGTGCGAGCACAAGTACTGGAGCAGGCTGGTGCTACAGCGGGTGATCGACGAGATCCCATCGTTCGGCCTCGTCGACCCCGCGACGGACACCGAGCCGCCGGAGAACGTGCGGTTCCCGATGTGGGTCAAGCCGGTGAAGTCGTTCGCCTCCGAGCTGGCCTTCGGCGTCCACGATCTGGACTCCTTCCGCGACGCGCTCACCAAGATCAACGACGGGATCGGCTGGGTCGGCAAGCCGTTCGAGGCGCTGCTGGAACACGTCGACCTGCCCCCGGAGATCGAGGCGGCAGGCGGGCGCAGCTGCCTGGCCGAGGAGGCGATCATCGGCAGGCAGCTCACCGTCGAGGGCTACCGCTACCAGGGCGACATCGTGATCTACGGGGTCGTCGACTCGATCAGCTACGACAACAGCCCCAGCTTCCTGCGCTACCAGTACCCCTCGTCACTGCCGGAGGAGGTCATCGAGCGGGTGTCCGAGCTGTCGAGGAAGGTCGTCACCGCGATCGGGCTGGAACGCATGACGTTCAACATCGAGTTCTTCTGGGATCCCGGCACCGACTCGATCAACCTGCTGGAGATCAACCCGCGGCACTCGCAGTCGCACGCCGAACTGTTCGCCGACGTCGACGGCATGGCCAACCACGAGGCGATGCTGCGGCTCGCGCTTGGCTGCGACCCGGCGTTCCCGCACCGCAAGGGCCGCTACGGCGCCGCGGCGAAGTGGTTCGTGCGGCGCTTCGAGGACGGCGTGGTGCGGCAGGTGCCCACCCCGGAAGAGATCGAGGCGATCCAGCACATCGTGCCTGGCACCACCATCGAACTCACCGTGGCAGAAGGCGACCGGCTCTCCGAGCTGCACCGGCAGGACAGCTACAGCTACCAGCTCGCGAGCGTCTACATGGGAGCGGCGGACGAGCACGAACTGATCGCGAAATTCGAGCAGGTCACGGCCGCGCTGCTGTTCGAGATGGACGACGTAGACTAGATCGTGTTTGGCAGTCCCGTGATCGAGGTACGACGACAGACGGCCGCTTGATCACACGCGCCGAGGAGTTGGTCCATGCGGACGGTGACCTCACTGCCGCACTCTGTCCGCGAAGAGGAACACGTCTGGGTTCCGATGTCCGACGGGACACGGCTCGCCGCCCGGATCTGGCGCCCAGCGTCGTCCGAGCTCGAGCCGGTGCCCGCGATCCTGGAGTTCATCCCGTACCGCCAGCGTGACCTGACCGCACGCCGCGACTCGATCCACCACCCGTATCTCGCGGGACACGGCTACGCCTGCGTCCGTGTCGACCTGCGCGGCAGCGGCGACTCCGAGGGGGTGCTCACCGACGAGTACCTTGAGGAGGAGCTCGCCGACGCCGAGGACGTCCTCGCCTGGCTGGCGAAGCAGCCGTGGTGCACCGGGCGCAGCGGAATGATGGGCATCTCCTGGGGCGGCTTCAACGCGCTCCAGGTCGCCGCGCGCCGCCCGCCCGGCCTCGACGCGATCGTCACGGTCAGCTCCACCGACGACCGCTACGCCGACGACGTCCACTACATGGGCGGGTGTCTGCTCTCGGACAACCTGTCCTGGGCATCCACGATGTTCGCCTACAACTCGAGCCCGCCAGATCCCGCCGTCGTCGGCGACCGGTGGCGCGACATGTGGCTCAAGCGGCTAGCCCGCAGCGGGTTGTGGCTGGAGGAGTGGCTGATCCACCAGCGCCGCGACGAGTACTGGCAGCACGGCTCGATCTGCGAGGACTACGCCAGCGTGCAGTGCCCCGTACTCGCGGTCAGCGGCTGGGCGGACGGCTACACCAACGCGGTGTTCCGGCTGCTGGCGAACCTGACCGTGCCACGCAAGGGTCTTGTCGGACCGTGGTCGCACAAGTACCCGCACCTGGGTGAGCCCGGCCCCGCGATCGGCTTCCTGCAGGAGCTGGTGCGCTGGTGGGACCACTGGCTCAAGGACATCGACACCGGCGTCATGGACGAGCCGATGTTGCGGATCTGGATGCAGGAGACGGTGCCGCCGTTCACCGCCTACGAAGAGCGGCCTGGCCGGTGGGTCGGCGAGCTGAGCTGGCCGCCGCCGCACGTCCACACCGAGGCGCGCCAGCTCCACCGCAACCGGATCGCGCAGCCAGGCGAGGACGTCGGGAGCGAGGAGCTGACGATCGAGTCGCCGCTGTCCGTCGGGCAGTACGCGGGCAAGTGGTGCTCGTACAACGCCCCACCGGACCTGCCGTACGACCAGCGCGAGGAGGACGGCGGCTCGCTGATCTTCGACACCGACGCGTTCACCGGGCGCGTCGAGCTACTCGGCGCGCCCGTGGTGGAGCTCGACATCGCGGCCACCCAGCCGGTGGCGATGGTGGCGGTGCGGCTGTCCGACATCGCCACCGACGGCAGGGCCACCCGGATCAGCTACGGCCTGCTCAACCTGACCCACCGGGACGACCACGCCAATCCGAAGCCGCTGGCCCCCGGCGAGCGCTATCAGGTGAGCGTGCAGCTCAACGCGATGGCGCAGGCGCTGCCGCCAGGGCACCGGCTGCGGGTGGCCGTTTCGACGTCGTACTGGCCGCTGGCCTGGCCGCCGCCAGAACCGGTTCGGCTGTCGGTGTTCGGCGGCACCAGCCGGGTGCTGCTGCCGGTTCGGCCGGTGAACGAGGACGACGAGGTCTCGCTGCACCCGTTCGACGAGCCGGAGGGCGCTGAGCCGATCTCGGTCACGCAGGTCCTGCCCGGCGAGGAGCGCTGGACGGTCACCCGCGACCTCGTCGGCTACCGCTCCGCGCTCGAGGTCGTCAAGGACCTGGGCGCGGTACGGTTCGAAGACATCGACCTCACCGTCACCCGTCGCGCGTTCGAGCGGTACAGCTGGGTGGGTGACGACTTCGGCTCGGTCTCCGGCGAGACCGACTGGACGATGGGCTTCGCGCGCGGCGACTGGAAGGTCACCACGGAGACCCGCACGGTGCTGACGTCGTCCGCGACGGACTTCCACCTCCGTGCTGAGCTGGACGCCTATGAGGGCGACACCCGGGTGGCGTCCTACAACTGGGACCGCACGGTGCCGCGCGACATGGTGTGACCGGATCGTGTCGCGATCGCGTCACGAATCGGTGTGAACCGCGTCATATCGCGCCATGATCGGGCTTCTCCGTAACACCGGAACTCCACGGGGCGACACAACGTCGCAGAGGCCGTCACGGTAACCACCGGCGCGGGTGGCGCGGCGGTCGCAGCACGAGAGAGGGGCACAGCGTCGTGTTGGGCAGTCAGGAAGATCTCAACTACCGCGAACGGGCCACCTTGCGGGCCGTCGCGCTCGGCACGGCCGAGATCACGTGCAGCAGTGAGCCCGACCTGTTCATCGACGGTCTCGCCTGCTGCGACCAGTCCACCGTGCACCAGCTCGCCCGGCTCGGCTGGATCGAGCCCGAGGTGTCCGGTCGGCCCGGCGAGCGCGTCCGCGCGCAGATCACCGCCCTCGGCCGTGCGGCGCTCGGCGGCGCGGGAGTCCCCGGCCGCGCAGCCTGACGGCGGGTGTGGGGCTCGGGCCGGGGCGTCGTGTCCCCCGCTCCGGACGCCGAGTTCGCCCCTCCGGACGCCGAGTTCGTTCCCGACGCCGAGTTCGCCCCTCCGGACGCCGTGGAGTAGCGGTCCGGACGGAGTTGATCTACTTGCCCTGGGCTACGACCACAAGATGCCCGATTCGCCCGGTTCTCCTGGTCGCACTAGAGGGTAGGCTGAATCAATTTCCGCCAGGCGACCCTCGGATGAGGCCACGCCGACCAGCCGCGAGCCCGCGCCAGCCCCACCCCCCAGCCGGCCCTACCGCTTGCGAGGCTTCTTCTCCCGCACCCGGACGTTGATCCGCACCGAACTGCCCTCGAAGCCGAACTCCTCCCGCAGCCGCCGCTCGATAAACCGGCGGTAGCCCGCCTCAAGGAACCCCGTCGAGAACAGCACGAACGTCGGCGGCCGGATGCTGGCCTGCGTCGCGAACAGCACCTTCGGCTGCTTGCCGCCCCGCACCGGCGGCGGAGTCGCCGCGATCAGGTCGGACAGCCAGCCGTTGAGCCGTCCTGTCGGCACCCGGGAATCCCAGGACGCCAACGCCGTGCGCATCGCGGGCGCCAGCTTGCGCACCGCCCGCCCGGTCAGCGCGGAGACGTTGACCCGCTGCGCCCACGGAATCCGCGCCAGGCCACGGTCCAGCTCGCGTTCGAGCTGGTGACGACGTTCTTCGTCGACCAGATCCCACTTGTTCATCGCCAGCACACAGGCCCGGCCGGACTCGACGACCATGGTCAGCACCCGCAGATCCTGCTCGGTGATCGGGTCGCTCGCGTCGAGCAGCACGATCACCACCTCGGCGGCGTCGATCGCGGTCTTGGTGCGCAGCGAGGCGTAGTACTCGGTGCCCTTCGCGGTGTTCACCCGCTTGCGCAGGCCAGCGGTGTCGACGAAGCGCCACGCCTGGCCGTCCAACTCCACCAGCGAGTCAACCGGGTCGACCGTGGTGCCCGCGACGTGGTGCACCACGGAACGGTCCTCGCCGGTGAGCTTGTTCAGCAGGCTGGACTTGCCAACGTTCGGCTTGCCCACCAGCGCCACCCTGCGCGGCCCGCCAACACGATCCGCCTCAGCGGGCGCGTCCGGCAGTGCGTCGACGACCGCGTCGAGCAGGTCACCAGACGCCCGGCCGTGCAGGGCGCTCACCGGGTACGGCTCGCCAAGCCCGAGCGACCAGAGCTGCGCGACGTCAGCCATCAGACGTTCGTCGTCGACCTTGTTCGCCGCGAGCAACACCGGCCGCTTGGAGCGCCGCAACACCTGCGCCACCGCCTGCTCGGCCTCGGTCGCACCCACGGTGGCGTCAACGACGAGCAGCACCGCGTCCGCCGTCGACATCGCCAGCTCGGCCTGCGCGGCGATGGCGGCCCGCAGCCCGCTCGCCTTCGGCTCCCAGCCGCCGGTGTCGACCAGCGTGAACCGCTTACCAGCCCAGTTGGCGTCGTAGGCGACCCTGTCGCGGGTGACGCCGGGGGTGTCCTGCACGACGGCTTCCCGCCTGCCGAGGATCCGGTTCACCAGCGTGGACTTCCCGACGTTCGGCCTGCCGACGACGGCGACCACCGGCTGCACGTCGGGCGCCTGCTCCTCGTCGGCGGCCGCGATGGCGTCGTCAAGCGCCGTGAACTCCGACTCGTCCGACCAGGTGCCATCCGCATCGGTCATTGCCGCACATCCTTCGTTCGTTCTGTCCTGCCGTGCGTCGCACGCCAGGAGTCAAGCTCAGCAACCGTGTCCGCGAGCCGCACCCGCAACCGCTCGGTCGCGTCGACCAGCCCCGCCCTGCCCCGGGGCACGTCCAGCACGAACGGCTCGCCGAACGAGACGTCCACCGCAGGCCGGAACCGCCTGCGCATCCCATCAGGGCGCTGGGTACCCCGCACCGCGACCGGCTGCACGATCGCACCGGACGAGCGCACCAGCCACGCCGCGCCCTGGTGGGCGGTGCGCACCTCGCCCGTGCCCCGCGTGCCCTCGGGGAACACCGCGACCAGCCCGCCTGAGCGCAGCAACCGCACCGCGTGCAGCAGCGGCGTCCGGTCCGGCTCGCCCCGCTGCACCGGCAGTTGCCCGATCAGCTCGAGGCCCTTGCCGATCGGCCCGTGGAACATCTCCTTCTTCACCAGGAACACCGAACGACGCGGTAGTAATCCGAACAGCAGCTGCGGCTCCACCATCGACGTGTGATTCGCGACAAGCACAACCGGCCCGGTACGCGGCACGCGGTCCCTGCCACGCACGATGATGTTGAACGCAGGCCGGAACGTCCACCGCGCGATCACGCGCGCGAGGTCGTGCAGGCCCTCGTGCGCGCCCGCGGGCAGATCGCTCACGACGTCGTCCCACGCCCAGCCAGGATGCCGCGTTGCTCCGCAAGCTCACACAACGACGTCACAACGCCCTCGACGCCGAGGTCAGTGGTGTCGAACTCGACCGCGTCGTACGCGGGACGCATCGGGTTGGTCGCGCGCGTCGAGTCGAGCCGGTCCCTGCGGTCTACCGAGCGCAGCACGTCGACGTGGTTCGACTCGCGGCCAGCCGCCGAGTCCTGCGCCAGCCTGCGCGCGGCCCGCACGTTGGCGGACGCGGTCAGGAAGATCTTGAGCGGGGCGTCCGGCGCGACGACGGTGCCGATGTCACGGCCCTCAACGACGATGCCGCCGACGTCCGCGAGCACGCCCGCGATGATGCGCCGCTGCTGGTCGACGAGCAGGTCCCGCACCGCAGGCACGGCAGCGACCGCCGATACCGCCGACGTCACCGCGTCACCGCGAATCTCGGCGGCGACGTCTCCGCCGTCAAGCAGCGCGACCGGGGTGTTCGGATCGGTGCCCACCTCGAGCTCTGCCGCCTTGGCCGCCGTTGTCACCGCGTCGGCGTCCGCGACGTCGATCCCGGAGCGTAGCGCGGCAAGGGTGATCGCCCGGTACATGGCGCCGGTGTCGAGGTACCCGGCGCCGAGCCGGTCGGCGAGCGTGCGCGCCACCGTCGTCTTTCCGGTGCCAGACGGCCCGTCCATGGCGACGACACCCCGCAGTTGAGCAGCCAACGATCACTCCTGTCCTGACCTGTCCCTCTGCGGACATTCTGCCTGCCACCCTCACGTGGCCTTCACCGCACCGGCACTGGCCTGGTGGCTCGGCTACGGTGGTCGTGTGAACGTAGAGGTAACACCACTTCCTGGTATCGGCGTGCGCAAGGACTTCGCGCTGCGCACCGGCCAGCGCATCGGTGTCATCAACCACCGAGACGGGGCGATCGAGCTGATCATCTCCCGCGCGGACGACCCCGATGCGTGCGTGGCCTCCATACCGCTGACCGTCGACGAGTCAGCCACCCTCGGCAACCTGCTCGGCGCGCCCCAGCTGGTCGCGCAGCTCACCGAGGAGCACAAGGACATGCCGGGCATCCAGACCAAGCAGCTTCCCATCATCGACGGCTCGCCCTACGACGGCCGCACCCTCGGCGACACCCAGCTGCGCACCCGCACCAGTGTGTCGGTCGTCGCGGTGATGCGCGCGGGCACGGTGCACCCGTCGCCTGGCCCCGACTACACGTTCACCTCCGGCGACATGCTCGTGGCCGTCGGGACGTCGGAGGGCCTCGGCGCTGCGGCGAAGGTCCTCAAGAACGGCTGAGCGGCGTGGCAGCCGACTACACGGCCCTTTCGCTCATCGAACTGGGCGCGGTGTTCTTCGGTCTCGGCGTGCTCGGCAGGCTCGCCCAGCGGGTCGGGTTGTCGCCGATTCCGCTGTACCTGCTCGGCGGGCTCGCCTTCGGCAGCGGCGGCATCGTCAAGCTCGACAACATCGAAGGATTCACGCACATCGCCGCCGAGATCGGCGTCGTGCTGCTGTTGCTGATGCTCGGCCTCGAGTACACGGCTGCCGAGCTGTTCACCGGCCTGCGACGCTCGTGGCTGGCTGGGCTGGTCGACATCGTGCTCAACGCCACCCCCGGTTCGGCGCTCGCGCTGCTGCTCGGCTGGGGGCCGACGGCCGCGTTCGTGATGGGCGGCATCACCTACATCTCGTCGTCCGGCATCATCGCCAAGATCCTCAACGACCTTGGCCGCACCGGTAACCGGGAGACGCCGGTTGTGCTTGCGATCCTGGTGTTCGAGGACCTGGTGATGGCCGCCTACCTGCCGACCCTGACGGCGGTCCTCGGCGGCATCAGCCTCATGGCAGGGCTGCGGGCGGTCGGCATCTCGCTGCTCGTGGTGACCGTGGTGCTCGTGGTGGCGATGCGCTTCGGGCGGTACGTCTCGGCCGTGCTCTTCAGCGAGGACCGGGAGATCTTTCTGCTCAAGCTGCTCGGGTCGGCGCTGCTTGTCGCCGGTGTCGCGGCTGCGATGCAGGTGTCGGCGGCGGTGGGCGCGTTCCTGCTCGGCATCGCGATCGCCGGTCCTGCCGCGCGCAGCGCGACCCGGGTGCTCGAACCGCTGCGGGACCTGTTCGCGGCGATCTTCTTCGTGGTGTTCGGGCTGAACACCGACCCGACGGACATCCCGCCGGTGCTGGGCTACGCGGTGGCGCTCACCGTGGTCACCACCGTCACCAAGCTGGCGACCGGCTGGTGGGCGGCGCGCAGGCAGGGCATCGGCCCGCTCGGTCGCGCCCGCGCTGGCGCGTCGCTGATCGCCCGAGGGGAGTTCTCCATCATCATCGCCGGCCTCGCGGTGTCGGCGGGTGCGGTTGAGCCGAGGATCGCGGCGCTAGCGACGACGTATGTGCTGCTCATGGCAGCGCTGGGGCCGATAGCCGCCCGCGTCGTTGAGCCGGTCGCCCGTGCCGTCAGGGGTACGCCCGCGCCGAGGCCGGTGTCGTGACAGGGCTTCGTGGCACCTCACAAGCCGACGGCGGCGTACAGCGAGGCGAGTTCCTTGCGGGTGAGCGGGCGGAGTGAGCCGGGCTTGAGCTGGCCGAGCGTGACGTCGCCGATCGCGGTGCGGACCAGCCGCCGCACCGGGTGACCGACCTCGTCGAGCAGCCTGCGCACGATGTGTTTGCGGCCCTCGTGCAGCACGATCTCCACCATGGACCGGCCGGGCCGGGAGTCCATCACGCGGAACCGGTCGGCCTTCACCGGCCCGTCCTCCAGCTCGACGCCTGCTGTGAGCTGCGCGCCGAGGCCGCGTGCCACCACGCCATCGACCTCGGCGACATATGTCTTGAGCACCTCGTACGACGGGTGCATGAGCCGGTGCGCCAGCTCGCCGTCGTTGGTCAGCAGCAGCAAGCCCTCGGTGTCGGCATCGAGCCTGCCGACATGGAACAGTCGCTCGGTGCGGTCGGCCACCAGATCGCCGACACAGGGCCTGCCCCGGTCGTCGGTCATAGTGCTGTAAATGCCTCGCGGCTTGTTCAGCGCGAGGTAGACCAGGTCGTCGCGCACGATCACTCGGTCGCCGTCGACGCGGACAACGGCGGTTTCGGGGTCCACTTTGGTCCCAAGTTCGCGCACCACCTCGCCGTCGACGCTGACCCTGCCGCGCGCGATCAGCTGCTCGGCTGCCCTGCGGGAGGCGACGCCCGCCTTGGCGAGCACCTTCTGCAGCCGCACCAGCTCCGGATCAGATGTCATCAATGGAGTCCACTTCGGGCAGCAGCGGCGCGATCGGCGGCAGGTCGGACAGCGAGGCCAGCCCGAGCCGCTCAAGGAACAGCTCGGTGGTGACGTAGAGCGTGCCGCCGGTCTCACTGTCGGTGCCGTACTCCTCGATCAGCCCGCGCGCGAGCAGCGTCCTGATCACGCCGTCGACGTTGACGCCGCGGACGGCGGCGACGCGGGAACGGGTGACGGGCTGGCGGTAGGCAATCACCGCGAGGGTCTCCAGCGCGGCACGAGTCAGCTTCGAGCGCTGCCCGTCGAGCAGCAGCTTCTCCACGAACGGCGCATACGTGTCGCGGGTGTAGAAGCGCCAGCCATCACCGGCGCGGCGCAGTTCGATGCCGCTTTCGCGGTCGGTGAGGTCTTCAGCGAAGGTGCGCAGCGCCTCGGTGACCCGGTCCACCGGCTGCTCGACGGCCGACGCCAGCGACTCCTCGGACACCGGTGAGTCGACGACAAGCAGCAGCGCCTCCAGCGCGGCGATCAGCCGCTCGTCGGTGGAGACGTCTGGCAGGGCGTCGGTGACGTCGATCGCAGCGCCCTCGGCCCGGTCGGCGTCGTCCGGCGCGGCGGCATCCGGCTCCGGCGCGGTGTCGTCCGGGGCGGCGGCATCCGGGCCGTCCACCGCCAGGTCGCCCTGGTGCTCGTCCGGGGTACTCACCCGTACTCCTCCTCGTCTCCGTTCGCGCGGTCGCGCTCCGCGGCGGCATTGGCGTCGGCGACGGACCCGCCGGTCCAGGTCACCCGCAGCTCCCCGAGCGGATCCCACTGCTCGAAGTCGACCGTCGCCTCGCGGTACAGCTCAAGCAGGGCGAGGAACCGGGCGACCACCTCCTGCGTGTGCTCGCAGTCGGCAACCAGGTCGGAGAAGGTCGCCCTACCCTGCTCGGCCAGCCGCAGCCGCAGAATCACGGCGTGCTCCCGCACCGACACCTTGCCCGCGTGCAGGTGGTCCAGCGACACCGTCGGCGGCGGCTTCGGCCGGAACACCGCCGCGGCGATCTCCGCCAGCCCGTCAGGTTCGACGCCGAGCATCACCTCGGGCAGCAACCCGAGGTAGCGCTCCTCAAGCGACACCGACCGGGGATAACGCCGCAGCGCACCGGCTTCCAGCTCCGCGAACAGCGCCGCGACCTGCTTGTACGCACGGTACTGCAGCACCCGGGCGAACAGCAGGTCGCGTGCTTCGAGTAGCGCGAGGTCGTCTTCGTCCTCGACGTCGCCGGACGGCAGCAGTCGCGCGGCCTTCAGGTCGAGCAGCGTCGACGCGATCACCAAGAACTCGGTGGTCTCGTCAAGGTCCCACTCGGGGCCGAGCGCCTTGGTGTGCGCGATGAAGTCGTCGGTGACCTGGTGCAGCGCCACCTCGGTGACGTCGAGCTCGTGCTGCGAGATCAGCTGCAGGAGCAGGTCGAACGGCCCCTCGAAGTTCGCCAGCCGTACCCGGAACTTCGAGCTGGGCTGCTCTTCGACGTCAGCGCCGTCATCAACGTCACTGACGGCGACCGCGTCGTCCGCTTCGGTCATGTGTGCTCTATTCGCGCTCGGACGTCACCCGAGCTGGGCTTCCGCACCGTGCTCGCTGTCCTCGATGCGCAATCGTCGCACAAGTACCGAATCCTCGCCGTTGGCCTCGAAGTCCTCCAGCATCACCGCGACCGCCTCGCGCACCAGTCTGCCCCGGTCCACCGCGAGGCCGTGGGTGCCGCGCAGCCCGAGCCGCGCCTGCTCCAGCGCGAGCAACTGCTCGCTGGACAGGTACACCGTGATCTTCGAGTCGTGCTTCTTGCGCGGCGCGGCGCGCCTGCCTGTCGCGGATTCCTCTTCGCTCCCGCGCTGGGCTGGTGTGGCCTTCTCCGTCGAGCCGCCGTATGACTCCGTGCTCGACTCGGATGTCGCTGTGGTGCGGAAGAAGAGTTCTGAGGCGCCGGGCAAAGACACCCGTCTTGTCACCGGCGAATCACCTCACGGGCAAGTTGTCGATACGCGGTCGCGCCGACGGACTTCGGCGCCCACGTCGTGATGGGCTCTCCAGCGACGGTGGTCTCGGGGAAACGCACTGTGCGGTTGATGACCGTGTCGAACACGGTCTCACCGAACGCCTCAACCACCCGGGAGATGACCTCCTTGGAATGCAATGTACGCGGATCGAACATGGTGGCGAGGATACCGATGATGTCCAGACTCGGATTCAGGCGCTCACGAACCTTGTCGATCGTGTCCATGAGCAGCGCGACCCCGCGCAGGCTGAAGAACTCGCATTCCAGCGGGATGATCACGCCGTCGGCCGCGGTGAGCGCGTTGACGGTGAGCAGCCCGAGCGACGGCTGGCAGTCGACGAGCACGAAGTCGTACTCGCCGACAAGCGGGCGCAGCACCCGCATCAGGCTGTGCTCGCGGCCGACCTCTGCGACCAACTGCACCTCGGCAGCCGACAGGTCGATGTTGCTCGGCAGCAGGTCGACGCCGTCGATCGACGTCTTGCGCAGGATGTCGCGGACGTTGATCGACGACTCCATGACGGCGTTGTAGACGGTCTGGTCCAGCTCGTGCGGCTGCACCCCGAGCCCGACGGACAGCGCACCCTGCGGGTCGAAGTCAACGAGCAGCACCTTACGGCCGTACTCGGCGAGCGAGGCGCCAAGGTTGATGGTGGACGTCGTCTTGCCGACACCACCCTTCTGGTTGCACATCGCCAGCACACGCGCCGGACCGTGGCCGTCGAGCGGCGGCGGGTCCGGTATCTCGCGCAGCGGCCTTCCCGTCGGGCCGAGCGGCTGATCCGGCTTGCCGTTCGCCGGGGTGTCCGACGCGCCAGAGCCCGGCGACGACGTGCTCGCGGCCGAGCCGGCACTCGGTGCGCCGGCGGACGGCGTCTCGCCGAAAACCTCCGGTGCCCGAAGTGAGTGAGGTGTCGCCATGACGAGAAGACTGCTTCCTATTCGTTGAGCACTGCTGCTCGGATCGGATATTTCGCTCTCCGCACCGAGGTGCTGGAGTCCTGGACCGGCAGTCTGGTCCGGCGGCGATCGGCCCGTTCCTGGATGATCTGCTTGACCCGCGTGTGCGGAGTGAGCAGGGAGATGTCGGGGTCTCCGTCTCGTTCCAGAACGTTGATCGCTGCCGCGTGGTCTGCCTGCCACACCGCCCCGCGCTGGGTGCAGTGAAGCCGGTCCCCGGAGCGCTTGCCGAGGATTCGGCAGCAAGGGACGACTTGTGAGGTGTAGGCCGCGTTGACCAGCGTCAGCGCAGAACCTCTGCGCTCCGACACGCTGAAAAGTGCCTCCGCTGTGATGCCTTTGGTCCACATCGTGAGGCGGCGGTTGGTGGTGTTGCCCAGCTTCTTCCTAGAGGCGAAGCAATGAGTCAGGTCTTCGGCCACCACATGTGCTGCTTTGTCGACGACCTCGTGGACCGCGGCGAAGGTGATGTGGCGGACCTTCTGCTCGAAGGCGTGGCGGCGGCGGGCACGCTTAATGGTGCCGAGGTTGTTCTCGATGATCCGGTCGGCCTTCGAGTGGTCGCCAGCCTCGCGTGCCTTTTCCGCGATGGAGCGGATCTTGGCCCGGCGAGCGTTACTGAACTTGAGGAAGTCCGACTCGGAACGCAAAAGCTCACCGAGTTCGGTTCCATGGTGGTTGCCATCCGAGTCGGTGAGCACCTCGGTGTATCCCTTGTCGACGCCGACCTTCGCGGTGCCTCGCGGCCGCTGGGACGACTTCATCGTCTCGGCGGCGATGGCATAGTGCACCTCGACCCGACCGTTGCGGAGTATCAGGCGGAGTGTCCCCATGGGCGCGAGCGTGGTGTTGAGTGGGATGCGGACGAGGCTGCGGCGTTCCAGGCCGGGGACCGCAAGCCACACGTTGCCGCCGTCAGCAAGACGGTATGTGCGGTACTGGTCAGAGCGAACCACGATCTGGTTGCTGGTGCGGCTTCGGCCGCGGCGCCAGTGACGGCGCATCAGCCGGGACAGGTACGTGTCTGTCATCCACTGCTCACGGTTCAGCGCGCTGAACAACCGCTTGCGTTCCGTCCTGTCTGTGGTGTGCCGCACGATCGCTCGCCGTGCCGTTACCTTCGCGGCCTCACGATTGGCTTTGATATCGGCCACAGCGTCCCGCACGGTTTCCTTCCATGCGTTGGCCAGGACGCCGAAGGTGCTGGCCGTGCCATCGGCAATCCACTGGTCTCGAATAGAGCGATCGGACAGGCCGACACCAGCGAGAGACCCGTACCGACGCCACACCAGCGACCGAACACGGCCGAGACGACGAGCCTGCTCGTCAAGCTGGGCATACTTTCCATCGTTGAGGTCGTCGCTGTAGGCGATACGGGTGACCTTCACCGGCCGCCACCAGCGTGCAGTTCGTCCCTCAACGCCTTCTGGTAGCTGCGCAAATCGTGGAATGAGCACGAAATCATCTCGTCACTACTCCTTGCTCTCCCTGCTGAACGGCAGCCTATGGGTGAGCAACAAGGCGCGCCAAAGCGGCTCGCCGCAGAAACCAAAATCAATCCGAGACGACTTTCGCCCCGGCTACCGGGACCGGGGGTGCGCGGTAGCGTACACCTCCCGCAACGTGGTGACGGTGACGCGGGTGTAGACCTGTGTCGT
>WHUD01000629.1 GCA_009377385.1 Actinophytocola sp. | reverse complement strand
GAGCACGAGGTCGCCCCGAACGCGAAGGTGCTCGTCGTCGGCTCGGCGGCCATCGAGCACGAGGTGCGCCTCGTCGGCCTCATCCCGGTCCGCACGGCCGAGCCGGACGTGCGGGCCGTCGTCCAGGGCCTGAACAAGGACACCAGCTGGCGGGACCTCGCCGAGGCCTGTGTCGCGATCAACGCCGGCGCACTCTGGGTCGCCTGCAACGTCGACCCGACGCTGCCCACCGAGCGCGGCCTCAAGGTCGCGACCGGCCACGAGCCCGTCATCGCCGGCAAGCCGGCCACCCCGCTGATGGACGAGGCCACGCGCTCCGCCGGTGCCACCGACGCGCTCGCGATCGGCGACCGGCTCGACACCGACATCGCCGGCGCCATCGCTGCCGGGCTCGACTCGCTGCTTGTCCTCTCCGGCGTCTCCACGGCGAAGGACCTCCTCGACGGCGACATCCGCCCCACCTACCTCGCCGCGGACGTCAGCGCGGTCACCGACGATCCGGACCGCCTGAAGATCGGCGACAAGCCCGGCTGGGC
>WHUD01000628.1 GCA_009377385.1 Actinophytocola sp. | reverse complement strand
GATCGGGTCGAGCTGCGCCAACGCCCGATATACGGCGGCGATGAGGCTGCGGCGCAGCTTGGCGATCATGTCCTCGAACGCTGGTTCGGTCTTGCAGCCGCAGAACTGTCACGAAAAGTGCGCCAGAACCCTTCCTCGTGGCAAATGACAGCGACGCCGTAACGGCCTGCCAGCCTTACGAAAGATCCAAATGGCCATTTTATACTTACCATGGCGTCGGCGCCGCGTGCTACGTAGTCAACTGGCGAATCAGGCCCTGCAGGATCGTCCCTAACTGGTCCCGATCGTAGCGGTCTATCAAACCATGCACCCAATCACCGGGAAACAGTACCGGCGGCAACTGCCGGACCCAGCCGTAGTGATCGGCGTCCCGGCGAGCATAGAGTGTCAGCACCCAGAATGCGAACCACCGAGCGAACGGTTCCACCCGCCATGCGGGCTCCACGTCCGAACCGACCGACGCCCACCCCGCCGCAACCACGCCCGGGACATGCTCCGGGCCGAACTCACCAGCCAGGAGGCGACATCGCACCCCG
>WHUD01000627.1 GCA_009377385.1 Actinophytocola sp. | reverse complement strand
GAGATCGAGAGCGAGGACAGGGCAGACGCCCTGTTCCACGCGCTCGCCGACCGAACCCGGCGCGACATTCTGCGTCGCGTCCTGGCCGGCGAGCACTCGGTCACGACGCTCGCCGCGAAGTACGAGATGAGCTTCGCGGCGGTGCAGAAACACGTCGCGGTCCTCGAACGCGCGGGCTTGGTCAGCAAGCGCCGAAACGGACGCGAACAGCTCGCCATCGGCGAGGTGGAGGCGGTGCGCTCAGTCGCCTCGATGCTGGGCGAGCTCGAAGGGGTGTGGCGCGGCCGCGTCGCCCGCATCGACGAGCTTCTCGCCACTGAGAGACCCGTGACCAGAACCGACAAAGGAGAATGACCATGCCCGTCACCAACGCCCAGCACGACCTGGACAACCTGACCCTGACCATCACCGCCGAGTTCGCCGCGCCCGTGGAGCGCGTGTGGCAGGTGTATGCCGACCCGCGCCAGCTGGAGCGGGTCTGGGGGCCGCCCTCTCACCCCGCGACGTTCGTCGACCACGAGCTACGGCCCGGCGGAC
>WHUD01000626.1 GCA_009377385.1 Actinophytocola sp. | reverse complement strand
CGTGTTCGAAGCCGCACTCGACCAGCTCGAGGACCTGCCCGATGACGTGCGCCTGGTCGTGCGCGCCGACACCGCCGGATGCACCCATGACTTCCTCGCCTACCTGCGGGCCGCCGGTGTCGGGTTCAGCGTCGGCTACGCCATCGGCGAGGCGGTCGGGACCACGATCCGCGCCCTCGACGAGGCCGCGTGGCTGCCCGCGCTCACGCCCGACGGCGAGGTCCGCGACGGCGCGGCCGTGGTCGAGATCACCGATCAGCTGACCTTGGCCCAGTGGCCTGCCGGCGCCCGGGTGCTGGTGCGCCGCGAGCCGCTGCATCCCGGCGCCCAGCAGACACTCGACGACATCGACGGCTATCGGTTCACCGCGTTCCTCACCGACCAGCCCGACGGCGACATCGTCGTGCTCGAGCAACGCCACCGCGCCCACGCCCGCGTGGAGGACCGCATCCGCGGCGCCAAGGACACCGGCGCGCGCAACCTGCCCTGCGACACCTTCGCCCGCAACGCCGTGTGGCTGCAGCTGGTCCTCGCCGC
>WHUD01000625.1 GCA_009377385.1 Actinophytocola sp. | reverse complement strand
CATAGGCGTCACCCTCGAGGTTCCGGTTTCCCTGCGCCACCAAGCGAACTGCCATCGCGGCGACATCGTTCCCGGCGGCGGCGATCTGAAGCGGCACGTCGGCTGCCGTGCGCAGCGCCGCCCGGATCGCTGCGCGCCGCGCTTCCGCATCGTCATCGCGCCGTAGCGCGTACGCCTCGAGCACGCTGCGGTAGGCGCGGGCGTCCTCGTCGGCCAACGTCATTGCCCGACGTTGCAGTTGCTCCGCCCGCTGGGCCACAGCGGCCGAGCCGTCGAGCGTGCTCTCCGAGAAGCGCGCCGCCATCGCCACGAGTCCCGCGCTCATGGCGATGGCGACGCCCGCGACCGCTCCGCCGCCGGGGGCCGGCTCGCGTGCGGCCAAGGCACGCAGGAAGTCGTCCAGACCCATGTCGCCATACGACGAATTCATCGTCATGTCACGACAGGTTCGCGATCTCGCCGTCGCTGTCCAGGTCGATCCGGAACGCCGCGGGCGAGGTGCCGAGGCCGGGCATGGTCCGCATATCACCGCAGATCG
>WHUD01000624.1:230-538 GCA_009377385.1 Actinophytocola sp. | reverse complement strand
GGACCTGAGGGCGTGGTTCCCGACGACGAGGCGTGCATGGACTACCTGGACTGGCTGCGCTGGCCGGACGGGCTGGTGTGCCCGAAGTGCGGACGGGCAGCTACGACGGTGGTCGCCGGCCGGGTGTGGCGCTGCGGCGGATGCCGCAAGCGGGTCTCGCGCACCGCGGGGACGATCTTCCAGGACACTCGCACGCCGTTGACGGTGTGGTTCGCCGCGGCCTGGTACATGACCGCAGATCCGGGCGGGGTGTCGGCGTTGACGATGCAGAAGCTGCTGGGGCTCGGCTCGTACCAGACAGCGTGGGC
>WHUD01000624.1:0-220 GCA_009377385.1 Actinophytocola sp. | reverse complement strand
CCGCTACCGGACCGCGATGGTGCGCCCGGGCCGAGAGGTCCTGACCGGTCGGGTCGAGGTCGACGAGACCTTCATCGGCGGCGACGAACCAGGCCCGCGAGGGCGTGGCGCGCTGGGCAAGACGCTGGTGGTAATCGCCGTGGAGCTACGCGAACCGCGCGGCTACGGGCGGGCCAGGATGAGTGTCATCCCGAGCGCCGAAGCCAAGACGCTGCGCAAG
>WHUD01000623.1 GCA_009377385.1 Actinophytocola sp. | reverse complement strand
GGGAGTCGAACCAGCCGACCTGCCGCGCGGCGAGCGCCCGTGCCTTCGCCAGCTCGTCGTCGGTCCAGAACACCTTGATGCCCAGCCCGATCGCCGCCTCGACCGGCACCCCGAACCAGCCGCTGGCCAGCGCGAGCCCGACCGCGCCGCCGAACGAGTGCCCGAGCACCACGACGCGCGGTTCGCCGGCGACCAGCTCGGCGACGCGGGCCGCCACGCCGCCGAACGAGTAGCGCGGCAACGGTTCGGAGCCGCCGTGCCCAGGCAGATCCGGTGCGATCCACCGCCCAGGCCAGCGCCGGGCGAGCGGCGGGGCCCAGTGCCGCCACACGTCGCCGGTCGCGCCCATGCCGTGCAGCAGCAACAGCACCGGCTGACCGGTTCCGCCGTCCCGCACGCGCAACCCGTTCGCCATGTGCCCCGTCAAGGCAACCCGGCCCCGGAAGGCGGGTGTTCCCCGAATCGCACCGTCGGCGGCGCCTGCCTGCGGATCGCCTCGATCACCTCCCGCAGCCGCGGCCCCTCCCGGCCTTCGGACAC
>WHUD01000622.1 GCA_009377385.1 Actinophytocola sp. | reverse complement strand
CATCCCCTGGACGAGGCCCGTCAGGACCGTGTGCACGCACAGCTTCAACATCTACGACGCGAGCGCCGTCGTCGTCGGCACCGAGGTCAGCTCCGCAACGTTCACCGAGCCCGACGACGTCCAGCTCTACCTCGACCTCTTCGGCAGGTTAGAGGAAGTAGCCTCGTTCGGCGAGGACGCCCGCCGGGAACTCGCGCGCATCGGCAACGACTACCGACTGCTCGCGTAGCGGGCGTGCAGCTCCCTGACCACGGGGTTACACGGAGGCGGTCTCGGAGGACGTGGCCGAGGGAACCTCGACTAGGTCCTCCAGCCGCTGGTTCGCGATCTTGGTGACCTCGACGAGCGCGGTTGCCCGCTCCTGGGTCGGTGAGTTGTGCAGCCGTGCGGCGGCGATCTCCAGCACCTCGTCCTTGGACTTGTGGCGAACGCAGATGATCAGCGGGAAACTGAACTTGGCTCGGTACGCCGTGTTGATCTCCTGCAGCTGGCTGTCCTCGTCGGAGGCGAGCATGTGCAGGCCCGCGGAGAACTGGTCCC
>WHUD01000621.1 GCA_009377385.1 Actinophytocola sp. | reverse complement strand
GCGATAGATCAGCGGGACCCGGAACCCGCCACCACCCAGGATCACCAGTCTCATCGCCCTCCCCTAGCGCCGCCGCTGCCTGTCCCCCGACCTCACGCCGACAGCGGCCACAAATCAAGGGACAAAAGGCACCAGATTGCCAATCGTGACGATGGGAAGCCGGTGTTCGCGGGCGAAGGCCACCGATCCCGCCCAGCCGGGCACGGTGCCGGTCTCGTCGGCGAGCTCGCCGATGACCGCGACCGGGGCGACGCCCGCGCGCGCCGTCAGCTCGACGGCGGCCTCGGCGCGGCAGCGGCGTTCGAGCACGCCGCCCGGCGCCACCCGCTCGGGGTCCGCTGGTGTGCCGCACCATGGCGGCGACGGTGTGTGGTGTCGCCGCTGCCGCCGCGAGCACCAGCACGCCCTCGTCGGCGGCGTCGTCGAACAGCACCACGATGCGCCCGGCCCGGACCTCGGCCACGGCGTGCGCGAGCGAGCCCGCCCAGGTGACGGGCGGTTCCAGGACGGCGCTCATAACATCTCCAGCTCTGTGACCTTC
>WHUD01000620.1 GCA_009377385.1 Actinophytocola sp. | reverse complement strand
AGGGCAACCATCCGCCCGGCCCCGACGCGCTCGCCGCGGCCACACGGCTGCTGGGCGACCACGGCCGCGAGCCCGTCTGGACCTCGCCGTCTACGCCCAGATCGCCGGAGGCGCCTCGTGAGCGCCTCCTCGACCTACCAGCAGCTGCGCGGCCACCTCGCCTACCTGCGGCTGGGCGCCGCCGCCGAGGCGCTGCCCGCCGAACTCGAGCACGCCGGCCGCGCCGAGCTGTCCCACACCGCGTTCCTCGAACGCCTCCTCGCCGTCGAGGTCGCCGCTACCGCCGCCCGCCGCCAGGCCAGCCTGGAACGCTTCGCGTCGCTGCCCGCCCCGTGGCGGCTGGCCGACTTCGACTTCGACGCCCAACCGTCGGTGGACCGCAAACTCGTCAACGAGCTCGCCACCCTTCGGTTCCTCGACGACGCCACCAACGTGTTGCTCATCGGCCCGCCCGGGGTCGGCAAGACCATGCTCGCCGTCGGGCTGGCCCGCGCCGCCATCGACGCCGGCTACCGCACCTACTACACCACCGCCGCCGAGCT
>WHUD01000061.1 GCA_009377385.1 Actinophytocola sp. | reverse complement strand
CCGCTCGATGTAGCCCTCAAGGTGCGCCTCGTCGTAGACGATCTCCATGCCGCGCCCGCCGAGCACGTACGACGGACGGACAAGCACCGGGTAGCCGATCTCGTCGGCGATCCGCTTGGCGCCCTCGAACGACGTCGCGGTGCCGTACTTGGGCGCGGGCAGCCCGGCGGCGTCCAGCACCGCGCCGAACGAGCCCCGGTGCTCGGCCAGGTGGATCGCCTCCGGCGGGGTGCCGACGATCGGCACGCCCGCGTCGGCGAGCCGCTGCGCCAGCCCGAGCGGCGTCTGCCCGCCGAGCTGCACGATCACCCCGGCGACCGTGCCGGACTCCTGTTCGGCGTGCACCACCTCGAGGACGTCCTCGAAGGTCAGTGGCTCGAAGTAGAGGCGGTCCGATGTGTCGTAGTCGGTGGAGACGGTCTCCGGGTTGCAGTTGACCATCACGGTCTCGTACCCGGCCTCGCGCAGCGCTAACGCCGCGTGCACGCAGGAGTAGTCGAACTCGATGCCCTGGCCGATCCGGTTCGGGCCGGAGCCGAGGATCAGCACCTTCTCCTTCTCGCGCTGCGGCGCGATCTCGCTTTCCGCGGCGGGGTCGATCTCGTACGCCGAGTAGTGGTACGGCGTCTTCGCGGCGAACTCGGCGGCGCAGGTGTCGACCGTCTTGTACACCGGCCGTACGCCGAGCCGGTGCCGCAGCGTGCGGACGCCGTCCTCACCGGCCAGCTCGGGCCGCAGCGCCGCGATCTGCCGGTCGGACAGCCCGTGCCGCTTCGCCCTGCGCAGCAACGGTTCGTCCAGCACGGCGGCCTCGGTGATCTCCGCGCGCAGCTCGACCAGCGACAGGATCTGGTCGACGAACCACGGGTCGATGCCGCTGGCCTCGCTGACCTGCGCCACGCTCGCGCCGAGCCGCAGTGCCCGCTCGACGGCGTAGATGCGGCCGTCATGCGGCGAGCGCAGCGCGTCCAGCGTGGCCTCCACCGTCGCGCCGTCCGGGTCGGGCCGCGTCCAGAACCCGATGGCCTTGGTCTCCATCGACCGCAGCGCCTTGCCCAGCGCCTCCGCGAAGTTGCGGCCGAGCGCCATCGCCTCGCCGACGCTCTTCATCGTGGTGGTCAGCAAGGGGTCGGCGCCGGGGAACTTCTCGAAGGCGAACCGGGGCACCTTCACCACGACGTAGTCCAGCGTCGGCTCGAACGAGGCGGGGGTCTCGCCGGTGATGTCGTTGGTGATCTCGTCGAGGGTGTAGCCGATCGCCAGCTTCGCCGCGATCTTGGCGATCGGGAACCCGGTCGCCTTCGACGCAAGCGCCGAGGACCGCGACACCCTGGGGTTCATCTCGATGACGACCATCCGGCCGGTCTCGGGGTGGAACGCGAACTGGATGTTGCAGCCGCCGGTGTCGACGCCGACCTCGCGGATCACCTTGATGCCGACGTCGCGCATGTGCTGGTACTCGCGGTCCGTCAACGTCATGGAAGGCGCGACGGTGATCGAGTCGCCGGTGTGCACGCCCATGGCATCGACGTTCTCGATGGAGCACACGACGACCACGTTGTCGTGGTTGTCGCGCATCAGCTCAAGCTCGTACTCCTTCCAGCCGAGCACGCTCTCCTCGATGAGCACCTCGGTGACCGGGCTTTCCTCCAGCCCGAAGGACGCCATGCGCTCCAGGGCCTCTTGGGTGTGGGCCATGCCTGAGCCCAGCCCGCCCATGGTGAACGACGGCCGGATCACGACCGGCAGCCCGACCTCGGCGACGGTCTCGCGCACCTCGGCCATGGAGTGGCACACCCTGCTGCGCGGCACCTCACCGCCGATGGTGCGCACGATGTCCTTGAACTTCTGCCTGTCCTCGCCGCGCTGGATCGCGTCGATGTTCGCGCCGATCAGCTCGACGCCGTACTTCTCGAGCACGCCGCGCTCGTCGAGAGCGACGGCCGCGTTGAGCGCGGTCTGCCCGCCAAGCGTCGCGAGCAGCGCGTCGGGGCGCTCCGCCGCGATGACCTGCTCCAGGAAGTCCGGGGTCACCGGCTCGATGTAGGTGGAGTCCGCGAACTCAGGGTCGGTCATGATCGTCGCCGGGTTGGAGTTGACCAGGCTGACCCGCAGCCCCTCCTCCCGCAGCACCCGGCAGGCCTGCGTGCCCGAATAGTCGAACTCGGCGGCCTGACCGATCACGATCGGGCCGGAGCCGATCACGAGCACATGCTCGATGTCTGTGCGCTTGGGCATTACTTGTTCTTCTCCATCAAGCTCGCGAACTCGTCGAACAGCGGGGCCGCGTCGTGCGGGCCCGCTGCGGCCTCCGGGTGGTACTGCACCGAGAACGCGGGCACGTCCAGCGCCCGCACGCCCTCGACGCAGCCGTCGTTGGGGCAGTAGTGGCTGACGACGGCCTTGCCGTAGGGGGTGTCGAACTCGGTGCCGGGCTCGCCGTCGAGGGCGAAGCCGTGGTTCTGCGCGGTGATCGCGACCTGCCTGGTCGCCACGTCGATGACCGGGATGTTCAGCCCACGGTGGCCGTAGCGCAGCTTGTAGGTGCCCATGCCGAGCGCGCGGCCGAGGATCTGGTTGCCGAAGCAGATCCCGAACAGCGGCAGCTTGCGGGCCAGCACCGCCTTGGTCAGCCCGGTCGCGTGCGTTGTCGTCGCGGGGTCGCCGGGACCGTTGGAAAGGAAGACGCCGTCCGGTTCGACGGCGAGGACGTCGTCGATGCTCGACGTCGCGGGCAGCACGTGCACCTCCATGCCCCGCTGCGACATCATCCTCGGCGTGTTCGACTTGATGCCGAGATCGAGCGCCGCCACGCGGTACCGGGTCTCCCCCTGCGCAGGGACGACGTACGGCTCGGCGGTGGTGACCTCGCCAGCGAGGTCGGCGCCGGTCATCGGCGGGGACTCCAGCACGTCGGCGACCATCGCGTCCACGCTGGCGAGGCCGTCGCCCGAGAACACCCCTGACCGCATGGCGCCCTGCTCGCGCAGGTGGCGTGTCAGCGTGCGGGTGTCGACGCCCGCGATGCCGACGACGCCCTGGTTCGCCAGCTCGGTGTCGAGCGAGCGCGTCGAGCGCCAGTTGGACGGCACCCGCGCCGGGTCGCGCACCACGTAGCCCGCGACCCAGATGCGGGCGGACTCGTCGTCCTCGTCGTTCCAGCCGGTGTTGCCGATGTGCGGCGCGGTCTGCACCACGATCTGGCGGTGGTACGACGGGTCGGTGAGGGTCTCCTGGTAGCCGGTCATGCCGGTGCAGAACACCGCCTCGCCGAGCGCCCTGCCCTGCGCACCGTAGCCGGTGCCCCGGAACACGCGCCCGTCTTCGAGCACAAGGGCCGCTGGTGTGATCACTGGGTGTCTCCCTTGTCGTTGCGAGCGTTGTCGGTGGCCAACTCGGCGGGTCGGGCGGGGCGCAGCGCGGCGATCCAGTCGCCATACGCGCCACGGTCGTCGCCCCGGAAGCCGGTGTCGACCTCGGTGTCGCTGTGCTGCCAGGTGATGACGAGCAGGCCGTCGGTGCCCATCACCTTGCCCGCCATGCCGCGCGCGGTGGTCACGTCGTGAATGGCATCTGCCGTGATGAACAGGTCCCGCGCGCCGCCCCTGCTCACCACGACACCGGCCGGGTGGCGGCGCAACGTCGCTGGCCCGCGCCAGCCGACGCCGTGCGCGACGATCCGCTCCTGCCAACGCCCAGCGGCGGTGGTGGCGACGTAGATGCCGTCCATGGTCGCGATGGGCTCACCTAGGTCGACACCGTCGTCAGCGGCGGGCACCGCGGGGAACGGTGCGTACCTAGCGCGCTGCGCGGCGGCCTTTCGTCGCCAGCCCCACCACATCGCGGCGGCGCACAGCAGGAAGAAACCGACCACGACCAGGGTCATCATGAAGCGCTCCACTACCGGATTCTCCCATCACGCGCGATGACACGCCCGCGCAGCAGGGTCGCCGTGACCCGCGCGGGAAGCTCCATCCCCTCGTAAGGGGTGTTGGCCGCGATACTGGCGAATTCCGCGCCACGCACCGTCCAGCGTGCGTCCGGGTCGACCAGCGTCAAGGTCGCCGGTTCACCCTCGGCGATCGGCCTGCCCTGGTCGGCGAGCCGGGCGATCTCGGCGGGCCGTTCGCTCATCACCCTGGCGACGTCCCGCCAGGTCAGCAGGCCGGGCCGTACCATCGTCTCGGCCACGATGGACAGCGCGGTCTGCAACCCGAGCATCCCAGGCCTGGCTGCCTGCCATTCGCAGTCCTTGTCCTGCTCGGCGTGCGGTGCGTGGTCGGTCGCGACACAGTCGACGACGCCCTCGGCGAGCGCTTCCCGCAGCGTCTTGGCGTCGGCGCCGGTGCGCAGCGGCGGGTTGACCTTGTTGACCGGGTCGTAGGTGTCGAGCCGGTCGTGGGTGAGCAGCAGGTGGTGCGGGGTGACCTCGGCGGACACCTGCGTGCCGCGCTGTTTGGCCCAGCGCAGCACGTCCACGGTGCCCGAGGCGGAGACGTGGCAGATGTGCAGCCGGGCGGCGGCGTGCGCGGCGAGGATGCAGTCGCGGGCGACGATGGACTCCTCGGCCGAGGCGGGCCAGCCCGCCAGCCCGAGCCGGGCGGCCTGTGTGCCCTCGTGCGCCTGCGCGCCCACGGTGAGGCGGGGTTCCTCGGCGTGCTGCGCGATGACAGCCCCGAGCGCGCGGGAGTACTCCAGCGCTCTGCGCATGATCAGCGGATCGTGCACACAGAGGCCGTCGTCGGAGAACATCCGTACCCGCGCCGCCGACTCGGCCATGGTGCCCAGCTCCGCGAGCTTCTCCCCCTTGAGCCCAACGGTGACCGCACCGACCGGGTGGACGTCGACCAGCCCTGCGGCCTCCCCCGCGCGGCGGACATGCTCAACGACGACGGCGGTGTCGGCGACCGGGTCGGTATTGGCCATGGCGAACACGGCGGTGTAGCCACCGAGCGCGGCGGCGGCCGAGCCGGTCGCGACGGTCTCGGTGTCCTCCCTGCCCGGCTCGCGGAGGTGGGTGTGCAGGTCGACGAACCCTGGCAGCAGGACATGGCCCTCGGCGTCGATCACGTCGGCGCCCTCCGGCGGGGTGATGCCCTGCGCGATCTCGGCGATCACGCCTTCGGCGGCGAGGACGTCAACCGGCTCGCCCTCGCCGTAGCGGCGCACCCCCTTCAGCAGCACTGTTTCAGGCACTCTCGGCTCCTTCGGACGCGAGCAGGTGGTAGAGGACGGCCATGCGCACGTGGACACCGTTGGCGACCTGGTCGGTCACCAGGGCGTTGGGCGCGTCGGCGACGCGGGAGGCGATCTCCATGCCGCGCAGCATCGGGCCGGGGTGCAGGATCACCGCGTGCTCGGGCAGGAGGGCCGCACGGGCCTCGCTGAGTCCGTAGCCGATCGCGTACTCCCGCGCCGACGGAAAGAACCCGCCGTGCATGCGTTCGGCCTGCACCCGCAGCATCATCACGGCGTCAAGGCTGGGCAGTTCGGCGTCGATCTCGTGCGAGACGGTCACCGGCCAGGTGCCGATGCCCGACGGCAGCAGCGTGGGTGGGGCGACGATGGCGACCTCGGCGCCGAGGCAGGTCAGCAGGTGCACGTTCGAGCGGGCGACGCGGCTGTGTAGCACGTCGCCGACGATGCCGATGCGCCGGCCGTCAAGCGAACCGAGCTTCTCCCGCATTGTGGCCGCGTCCAGCAGTGCCTGGGTGGGGTGCTCGTGCATCCCGTCGCCCGCGTTGACCACGGCGGCCGGGGTGTCGGCGAGCCAGTGCGCGAGCCGGTGCGCCGCACCGGACGCCGGATGCCGGATGATCACGCAGTCCGCGCCCGCCGCCGTGAGCGTCAGCGCGGTGTCACGCAGCGACTCGCCCTTGCCGACGGAGGAGCCGCCCGCAGAGACGTTGATCACGTCTGCGCTCATCCACTTCCCCGCCAGCTCGAACGACACCCTTGTGCGGGTGGAGTTCTCGTAGAACACGGTGATCACGGTGCGCCCGCGCAGCGTCGGCAGCTTACGCACCTCCCTACCGAGCAGCGTGTGCTTGAGCTCGTCAGCGGTGTCGAGCAGGTCGGTCACGGTGTCGCGGTCGAGGCCCTCCGCGGCCAGCAGGTGCTTCACGACTGGCCTTCCTCCCGCGCGGGGCGGAGCAGCACGGCGTCCCTGCCGTCGGTCTCGGTGAGCAGCACGGAGACGTCCTCGGCGCGCGAGGTTGGCACGTTTTTGCCCACGTAGTCCGCGCGGATCGGTAACTCGCGGTGGCCACGGTCGACGAGCACGGCGAGTTGCACCGCCTTGGGACGTCCCTGGTCACGCAGCGCGTCCAGGGCAGCCCTGATCGAGCGACCCGAAAAGAGGACATCGTCGACCAGGATCACGATTCTGCCGTCGATGCCGGACTCCGGCATGCGGGTGTGCTCGAGCGGGCGCGTGGGACGCCGCCGCAGGTCGTCACGGTAGAGGGTGATGTCGATGCTGCCATGCGGCACGGTGACACCGGCGAACTCGGAGATCCGCTCCGCGAGCCGATCCGCGAGCGGCGCGCCGCGCGTGGGGATGCCGAGCAGCACTGGAGGCTCGGTGTCCGCTCCCACGGCGGTCTTTTCGATGACCTGGTGGGCCATCCTGGCTACGGTGCGCGCGACGTCACCGGCGGAGAGCAGTTCCCGCTCTGCCGCCGCACCCGTCGCATCGCGTGATCGCGACGCCACGATCGACTCCTTCCCCGCCTCACTGGACGGGTCGTTAAAGGACTCCGGTTCGATGTTCAGTTGAGGTTCACGGTGTGCCCGGCTCGCGCGCGACCACCCCACTGACCGTAGCAGGGGCTTTCACTCAGCCGTCCGGGTGGTGTATTCGTATTGGTCCAATTACCCCAGAAGATCGGGTTGACCTGGTGACGACATCGGGTAACCATTACGCTGAGTATTCGACGAGGGAAGGCAAGCCACCCCCGAAGGCGGAAATCGTGCCACGACCGGCATCGATGACCGTGTGTGGACCGCAACGGTGCCACACTACCCGCCGGTGCGGGCTCGCCCCACCGGCGTCGGAACGGACACAGGGAGTGCCCGCCGCTCACCAGGGCTGCGGGATGCAGGAAACGGAGATATGAGCATATGGGCGATTACGCCAAGGCGCTCGGGGCCAAGCTCCGCGGGATCCGGCAACAGCAGGGCCTCTCCCTGCATGGGGTTGAGCAGAAGTCGGGCGGGCGGTGGAAGGCCGTCGTCGTTGGTTCCTACGAGCGTGGCGATCGTGCCGTGACCGTCCAGAAGCTCGCGGAGTTGGCCGACTTCTACGGGGTCCCCGTCGTGGAGCTGCTGCCGGAGGGGCGGGTACCGTCCGGCGCTGAGCCAGCCACCAAGATCGTGATCAACCTGGAGCGGCTGCAGCAGCTTCCCGCCGAGAAGGTCGGTCCGCTCGCCCGCTACGCCGCCACGATCCAGAGCCAGCGTGGCGACTACAACGGCAAGGTGCTCTCCATCCGCACCGAGGACCTGCGATCGCTGGCGATCATCTACGACATGACTCCTGGTGAGCTCACCGAGCAGCTGATCGACTGGGGCGTGCTGCCGCCGGAGGCGCGGCCTGCCAAGGACGACGCCTGAGCCCTGGCGCTGGTGCCATGGGATCAGCCGCCCTGCGCGGGGGCACGGGCGGCCTGGCGGCTCGGCGCGGCTAGAGCACCGCGCGGAGCCGATCGGCGATACTGCCGAGCCTGCCGAGCACGCCGTTGACGAAGCGCGGCGAGTCGTCGGTCGAGAGTTCCTTCGCGATGCCGACCGCCTCGTCGATCGCGACCGGATCGGGCACGTCGTTCGCCCACAGCAGCTCGTACACCCCCACGCGCAGCACCGCGGCGTCCACCGGTGGCATCCGCTCGACCGTCCAGCCCTGGGCGTGTTCCGCGAGCAGTTCGTCGATGTGCGCCAGGTGCGCCGTCACGCCCTCGACCAGCGTGATCGTGTAGTCGGCGATCGGGTCGACGTCTGGCGAGCCGACCCGGTCCGACAGCAGCGTGACGGCGTCGGCGTCCCGTTGCCGCGCCTCGTAGAGGATCTCCACCGCGCGCCTGCGCGCATCCCGCCGCGACGGTGGGCGGCCACGTGGAGCGGAACCGGTGCTCAACTGGAGACGCGGCCGAGGTAGCGGCCGTCCCTGGTGTCGACCTTGACCTTCTCGCCGCTCTCGACGAACAGCGGCACCTGGATCTCGGCGCCGGTCTCCAGCTTCGCGGGCTTGGTGCCGCCGGTGGAGCGGTCACCCTGCAGGCCGGGATCGGTGTGCTCGATCACCAGCTCGACCGAGACCGGCAGCTCGACGAACAGCGCGTCGCTCTCGTGGAACGAGACCTGCGCCTCGGAGTTCTCCAACAGGAAGTCCGCCGCGTCGCCAACGATGTCCGGCGGGAGCGCGACCTGGTCGTAGGTCTCGCCGTCCATGAACACGTAGTCGGTGCCGTCGTTGTAGAGGTAGGTCATGGTGCGCCGGTCGACGGTCGCGGTGTCCACCTTCGTGCCCGCGTTGAACGTCTTGTCGACGATCTTCCCGCTGAGCACGTTCTTCAGCGTGGTCCGGACGAACGCGCCGCCCTTACCCGGCTTGACGTGCTGGAAGTTCACGACGGACCACAGCTGGCCGTCAATGTTGAGGACCATGCCGTTCTTCAGGTCGTTAGTGGTGGCCACGAGTCTCCAGCTCTCCTGTTACGAATCCGCGCACGAGCATCAGACGGTCACGAGATCCCGTGTCGACAGCGTCAGGACGTCGTTGTCGCCCTCTCCGACAACCACGACGTCTTCGATCCGCACACCGCCACGGCCAGCGAGGTACACGCCAGGCTCGACGGTGACCGTCATACCGGCGGAAAGTGTACCTACGCCCGTCTTGGCGAGACTCGGTGCCTCATGGACGTCGAGACCGACGCCATGACCGAGGCCATGCAGGAACTCGTCGCCGTAGCCGGCGCGCTCGATCACGCCGCGTGCCGCCTCGTCGACGTCCGAGACCTTCTCCCCCGCCCGTGCCGCGCTGACGCCTGCCGCCTGCGCGGTCAGCACCAGGTTGTAGAGGTCGCGCTGCCACGCGGCGGGCGTGCCGACGACGAGGGTGCGGGTCATGTCGGAGTGGTACCCGTCGATGACGGCGCCGAAATCGAGCTTCACGAAGTCGCCGTCGGCGAGCACCGCGTCGGTTGGCCGATGGTGCGGGATCGCCGAGTTCGCGCCTGCGGCCACGATCGTGCTGAACGACGCGCCCTCCGAACCGTGGTCAAGCATCAGGTTCTCCAGCTCGCGCGCCACCTGGCGTTCGGTCCAGCCAGCCTGGACGCAGCCGTGCTCGATGAGGTCGGCCAGCGCGCGATCGGCCGCCGCGCAGGCCATCCGCAGCGCCTCGATTTCTGTGGCGTCCTTGACCGTGCGGAGCTGCTCGGTCAGGCCGGGCGTCGGCCGCAGCTCGATGCCGGACGCCAGCCGCGCCAGCGTCTCGAATGTGTCCACGGTGACGTTGTCACTCTCGAACCCGAGCGCGCGGTGGGCCGAACGCTGGTCAGCCGCCCGCGCCACCAGGGCTCGCGCGCAAGCGCGTTCCAGCACGCGCTCCAGGTCCGGCACCTGGGTTTTCGCCTGGGTGGCGTACCTGCGGTCGGTGCAGAAGACCGTCCGCTCCTCGCCGTCGGCGTGCACAAGCAGCGCGGCGTTGGAGCCGGTGAAGCCGGTGAGGTAGCGGATGTTCGCCAGGTCGGTGACGAGCAGCGCGTCGAGTTCGGCGGCGGCGAGCAGCGCACGCAGCGCGCCGCGCCTGGTCAGGTGGATGCGTTCGAGTTGCGAATCGGGCACGCCCCGAGCCTAGCGTTCCGGTGAACCTCCTACAGTGGACCCGTGCCTGCTTGGTTGATCCGTGGTCTCGTGCTCGCCGTCATCTACGCCGCCGCCGCTGTCGGTGTGGCGTGGGCCGACGTGTTCCACCGTGACGCCATGACCGTCGTGACGTCCGTGGTGTTCGCCGCGATGCTCGGCGTCGCGCTCACCTGGGGCGCGATCGACGGCTGGCTGCGCGCCCCCGAACGCGGCAGGACGTGGGTGTATGCCGCGCTGACGGCTGGCCCGCTCGCCGGGATCGCGTACGTGATCGGCAGGGCGATATTCGTCGACCAGACCGGGGTGTCCGCGCTGGGTGTGCAGCTCACCAGCGGCGCGGCGTTCTTCGTGCTGCTGGTGATCGTGCCAGCGTGGGTGGGGCAGTTCGTTGGCCGCAGGGTCTCGCCAGACCCGGACGCCGACGGTGTCGGTCAGCCGAGCACAGACGCCACCGGGTAGGTGCCCCAGGCGATGTCGCCTGCGGTGCGCACGGCGGACTCGTTGCGCCGCGCGATCCGCTTCGCCAGTGCGGGCATCCGCAGCGGCCACAGCCGTCCGTCGTCCAGCAGCAGCCCGGTCTGGCCGTCGCGCGAGCGTAGCACCGGAGCGCCGCTGTTGAGCCGTGCGGTGACGCCGATGCCGGGGAGCTGTGGTCGCCGCGCGAGCACGCCGTTGCTGGCCAGGATCGTCGCGACCGACCGCCGTTCCACGCGGATCAGCTCGCCGTCGACGATCAGGTCCATGGTGTGTTCCGGCGAGGGGAAGGCGTAGCCGTCGAGCAGCCGCAACGCGTCCGCGCGGTCGGCGCAGCCCGGCGCGCCGCCCAGGTCCACGCCGACGTGTCGCAGGCCGGGGCGCTTCGACGTAGCTCGTGCCGCCCGGACCAGATCGACCGGCACCGCGCCACAGGGGTCGCGCTCCGAGCGGAGCGCGTGACCGGCCAGGGTGCGGACGAGGCCGGGATCGTCGCTGCCCGGACCACGCACCGTGACCGGGGCATTAGGGTGCTCGTTGAAGCCGCGGTCCCAGAACGTCAGCGTGGTGCCAGTGCCGGTTTGGTGCGCGATCGCGAAGGCGTCAAGGAGGTCGACCCACATCAGGTCGGCGTCGGCGGCGTCAGCGATCGATCGGGTGCGCGACGCGCCGGTGCCTTGGACGGGGCGGAACCCGCGCGCGCCGATCGCCTGCACCTGCTTGCGGAACGCGGGATCCCGTGAACGCAGCAGGTACTGTCCCGCGCTTTTGCCGGGGCTGTCGGTGCTGTCGGAAAACAGGAGGTAGAACCAGCCGTCGAGGTGTACGACGGCTGGCCGCCCCGCGCCGTACCCGTTCCGCTTGGGCTGCGCCGGTCGCACGATCGGCGCGCCGCCGTTGGCACGCCGCCAGCGCAGCCCGTCCTTGCTGGTGGCGACGCCGATGGCGTTGCCGGTGCTCGGCTTGCCTGTGGTGCCGGTGTAGTACAGGTAGTAGACGCCGTCGACCTTGATCACCGACGGGTCGCAGGTGTGCGCGGCGTCGAATCCGCGCTTGCCGCCGGACAGCACGGTGCTGGCTGTCGCGCCGCTCTTCTTCCCACGCTTCGTTCCGCCAGCGCCGGTGAACGGACCGCCGGGGCTTCGCGCGCTGCCGTGCAGGATGACGGTGCTTGTCCGGCTTGCCTGGCTCGCACGGCTTGCATGTTTGCTGCCCGCCCGCTTCGTGCCCGCTCGTTTCGTGCCGCCGGTACGGCCGCACCACCACAGCCGAGTGCTGTTTCCCTCGCGCAGCAGGGTAGCGCCGTGATCGGTCGCCGGGGCGCCGCTCGCCGCGATGACGCGCTGGCCGCCTCGGTGCCGCGTCACGCTGAGGCGCGCGGCGAACTCGGACGGCGCCTCGGCGTCCGGCTGCTGGGACGGCGAGGTGGACGAGGCGCCAGGGCTGGTCGACGTCCCCTCCACTGTCGTGCAGCCGGTGACCGCGAGGCCCACCGCCAGCAGCAGCGCGAGCGCGTGGGCGAGTACGGGAGCGCGGCGTGTTGCGGCGGTCCGCGTTCGCCCGCTCACCCCACCAAGCATGGCTGCGCGCTGTCCTCCGTCCCCAGCTACGACGACCCGCCGACGCGGGATGGCGGGCGCCAGTCTATGGGTGACGCCCGTCCCGGGTGCGTGGTGCCCGGTGGGAGCTCATTCCAGGTGCTTGGCCATCCAGCGCAGCGCGAGCGCGTAGCCGTCGACGCCGAGACCGGCGATGACGCCGGTCGCCACCGCCGAGATCACGCTGTGGTGCCGGAACTCCTCGCGCTGGTAGACGTTCGACAGGTGCACCTCGATCAGCGGCGCGGTCAGTTGCGCGCAGGCGTCGCGCACCGCGATGGAGTAGTGCGTCCACGCGGCCGCGTTGAGCACAACGGGCCATTCGGCGTCGGCGGCCTCATGCAGCCACTCGACCATCTCGCCCTCGTGGTTGGTCTGCCGCACCGCGACGTCCACGCCGAGCACCACGCCGGTGCGCTGGCACAGGTCCACCAGGTCGTCGTAGGTGGTGGAGCCGTAGATGTCCGGTTCGCGGGTGCCGAGCCGGTTCAGGTTGGGCCCGTTCAGCACGAGGACGTTCACAGCAACACACCTCCGTCAGAACCCTCGCCCCCGGCGACCGCGGAGTAGGCGGCGGCCAGCAGCGACGGGTCGGGGCCTTCCAGCCTGCCCGGCTTGGCGAGTCCATCCAGCACGACGAACCGCAACACCCCGGAGCGAGTCTTCTTGTCCTTGCTCATCGACTCAAGCAGTTGCGGCAGCGCGTCGGCGTCATAGGTGGTCGGCAGCCCGAGCGCGCTGAGCACGGCGGCGTGCCGGTCGGCAGTCGCGTCGTCGAGCCTGCCAGCCAGCCGGGCCAGCTCGGCGGCGAACACCAGCCCGACGCTGACGGCGGCGCCATGTCGCCAGCGGTACCGCTCGCGGCGTTCGATGGCGTGCGCGAGGGTGTGGCCGTAGTTGAGCACCTCCCGCAACATCGACTCGCGCAGGTCAGCCGACACGACGTCGGCCTTGACCTGGATCTTGCGGCGCACCAGTTCGGCGAGCACGTCGCCGGTGGGATCGACCGCGGCCTTCGGGTCAGCCTCGATCAGGTCAAGGATGACCGGGTCGGCGATGAAGCCGCCCTTGACGACCTCGGCCATGCCCGCGACGAGCTCGTTGCGTGGCAGCGTCTCCAGCGTGGCGAGGTCGACCAGCACGGCGCCCGGTTCGTGGAACACGCCGACCAGGTTCTTGCCTGCCTCCGTGTTGATGCCGGTCTTACCGCCAACGGCGGCGTCGACCATGCCGAGCAGCGTGGTCGGCACATTCACCAGCCGCACGCCGCGCATCCAGGTCGCGGCGACGAACCCGGCGAGGTCGGTGACCGCTCCCCCGCCAAGACCGATGATCACGCCGTCGCGGTCGAGGCCGATCCTGCCGAGCACCTCCCAGCAGAACCCGGCGACCGACAGCGCCTTGCCGTCCTCGGCATCGGGAATTTCGACGCGGTGTGCGTCGTGGCCCCGCTCGGTGAGCTCGTCGCGGGTGGCTTCGGCGGTCGCGGTCAGCGTCGGCGGGTGGATGATGGCGACCTTCGACGCGCCTTCGACGGCCTGGCCCAGCTCAGCGAGCAGTCCCCTGCCGATGATCACGTCGTAGGGCTTGGCCGTGCTGACGGTGACGCGCACCGGTTCGCTCATCACGTTCCTTTCTGGGTCTGATGTGTCGGAAGATGCCAATCCGGCCGAACGCGATCCGACGGGCAGTCAGCCACGGTGGCCCGCCGCGCCGCGGTCAACCTCCCTGGCATAAGCAACCAGAATCTCGTCGACCACTTCGTCCTGGATGCGCTCGTCCGTGGCGACCTCGATGGTGGACACCTCCCTGTACAGCGGCATCCGCTCGTCGAGGAGCGCCTTGAACGTCGCGCGTGGGTTCACGCCAGCAAGCAGCGGCCGCGCGGTCGACAGCCCGGTGCGCCGCATGCCGACGGTCAGCCCGACGGTGAGGAACACGACGGTGTGTCCGGCAAGGTGCTTGCGGGTCGCGGCTGAGAGCACCGCGCCGCCGCCGAGCGAGAACACCCCGTCGTGGCGGACGAGACCCTCGGCGATGATCCGCTCCTCCACCTCGCGGAAGTACGGTTCACCGTCCTCGGTGAAGATGTCCGGGATCTTGCGACCTTCCTTGGCCTCGATGTCCGCGTCGGCGTCGGCGAAGCCGCAGCCGAGCCGTTGGGCGAGCAGCCGGCCGACGGTGCTCTTGCCCGATCCTGGCGGGCCGATCAGTACTACCTGGGGACTACGTGCGGTCACGGCACTCACGGTAGCCGGTCGGGTCGGCGCCGCCGCGTACCGGCGGGCGTGCCGTGTGGTGATCGCCGCGTCAGCGTGACCACCACTCCCGCAGCCCGTCGAGGTATGACTCGGCGTTGCGGGACGTCTCCGGGAGCGAGTCGCCGCCGAACTTCTCCAGCGCGGCCTCGGCCAGCACCAGCGCGACGACCGACTCAAGTACGACCCCGGCCCTCGGTACGGCGCACACGTCGGAGCGCTGGTGGATCGCGACCGCGGGCTCTTTGGTCTCGACGTCGACCGTGGCGAGTGCGCGCGGCACCGTGGAGATCGGCTTCATGGCGACTCGCACCCGGAGCGGCTCGCCGTTGGTGATGCCACCTTCCAGTCCACCGGCCCGGTTGGAGCGCCGCGTCACCCCGGCAGAGCCGGTGCCGAGGTCGATCTCGTCGTGTGCCTTGCTGCCCCACCGGCGCGCGGTGGTGAAGCCGTCGCCGACCTCGACGCCCTTCATCGCCTGCACGCCCATCAGCGCGCCGGAAAGCCGGGCGTCCAGCCTGCGGTCCCAGTGCACGTGGGAACCGAGGCCCGGCGGCAGGCCGTAGGCGATGACCTCGATGACGCCACCCACGGTGTCGCCCGCCTTCCGGACCGCGTCGACCTCAGCGATCATCGCTTCGGCTCCGTCGGGGTCGAAGGCGCGCACCGGGTTCTCGTCGATGGCGGCGAGGTCCGCCGTGGTCGGCAGCGGGCCGTCAGGGGCGTCGGCGCCACCGATGCTCACCACGTGGCTGAGGATCTCGATGTCCAGCAGTTGGCGCAGGAACGCCCGCGCGACCGTGCCGAGCGCGGTGCGAGCCGCCGTCTCCCGCGCGCTCGCACGTTCCAGCACGGGGCGGGCCTCGTCGAAGCCGTACTTGAGCATGCCGGGCAGGTCGGCGTGGCCCGGCCGGGGCCGGGTGAGCGGCTCGTTGCGAGCGAGACCGGCCAGTTCCGACTCGTCGACCGGGTCGGCGGACATCACCTTTTCCCACTTGGGCCACTCGGCGTTGGTGATGTGCACCGAGATCGGACCACCCTGGGTGCGGCCGTGGCGGACGCCACCGGTGAACTCGACGGCGTCGGTCTCGAAGCCCATGCGCGGGCTCCTGCCGAAGCCGAGCCGCCTGCGGGCAAGCTGCTCGCCGAGGTCGGATGTGGTGATCTCCACACCGGCGACCATGCCTTCCATGACTCCGGCGAGGCTCGGACCGTGTGATTCTCCTGCGGTTATCCAGCGCAACACCAGGAGATTTTGTCATGGCGTCATTGGCGCGGCAGATCAGGCCCATGACCACTGCCCAGGGAACACCGCGATCGCCCAGGTCGCCGCCAGCAAGCCCGGCCCGTAGGGTACCCCGTCGCGCCAGGCGGGTCTTCGCAGCAGCCGGGCGGCCATGCCCAGTAGAAACGCCACGCTGGACGCGAGCAGCGTCCCGATCAGCACGGCCTGCCACCCGACCGCACCAAGGACGGCGCCGACGCTGGTCGCCAGCTTGACGTCACCGCCGCCGAGCGAGGCGGGCGCCGCCAGGTGCACCGCGAGGTGCGCTGCGGTGAGTCCGACCCCGCCCCACGCGGCGGCCCCCAGAACCGCCGCCGTGCCCGCACCAGCCGCGACCGCAACAAGGGCGCAGGCGATCACCCCAGCGGCGAGCAGCGTCAGCGCATTGGGGAGGCGGCGTTGGCTGAGGTCGATCGCGGCGAGCGGGACCCCGAGCAGGGTGATCGCGACGGGCACGGGAAGCCACCACGCGGGCAGCGCGTCCGATGCCCACCGCAGCGCCACGCAGGCGAGCAGGGCAATGATCGCGGCGATCTGATATCCGGCGTGCGAAGTCATGCGCTCTACGCTGGCCGGTGGCCTTGACCTGCGCAACTACCTCCTGTGCGAGTGGAAGCATTTGCGGGTCAAATCGGCGATTAGACCTGCCGTTGGCGCCATTGGTGGGGCAAAAGCAGCATGGCCCCCGCGAGGATGCAGGCGCCGTCGGTCACCACGCCCCACACCTCCAGCGCCGTCCGGAACTGTTCCTGCACCCCGAAGAAGCCCACCGTCAGCGACATCACGTAGGCGCCGAGGGTGGCCGCGCCGAACCCCAGGGTCGCCAGTCCCACCAGCCAGTGTCGCCACACCAGGACCGCGATCGCGAGCACTACCGACGCGACGACGTTGAGCAGGAACATCGGTCCGACGACCGGAGCGTCGCGCGCCCAATCCAACCATCCCACCAGGTGAACGAGGCCGACCCCGAGCAGTGAGACGACGGCGAACAGCCGGATCAGCAGCGACATAGGACCAGTCCTTAGGTCGGCGGTACGGGTCGGCACTAACATGACGCGCGGTAGCGGCGAACACCACGCAGGCGCGCCTACCTGTTATTCGGTGCTGACGCCGAATGGGATTGCCGCGATCCACGTCACGTGGCGGTGGTCTGTTCGCGCGCCCGCGCGCCGCGGCTGGAAGAGTACAGGGCGAGCAGCGGCTGGTACCCGACGAGCGAGGATGGGATGCAGAGCGTCAAATTGATCGAGCAGTGGCCCGTCGATCACGCGGCGATGGCAGTCGTCAGCGCCGACGGCACGGTTGCCGGCAGCTACGGCGACCAGCGTCGGGTGTTCCCGCTCGCCTCGGTGACGAAGCTGCTCACCGCCTACACGGCGCTGATCGCGATCGAGGAGGGCGTGTTCGACCTCGACACCCCGGCCGGCCCCGAGGGCGCGGCGGTGCGGGACCTGCTCGCGCACACCTCCGGGCTGGCGTTCAACCAGCACAAGGTCGTCGCCGAGCCGCGCAACCGGCGGCTGTACTCCTCAGCCGGGTTCGAACAGCTCGCCGACGCGCTGACCGAGGCCGCCGGTATCGAGTTCGCGCGCTACCAGCAGGAAGCGCTGCTCACGCCGTTGTCGATGACGTCCACCCGGCTCTACGGCTCCCCCGGCGCCGACGCCGAGTCCACCGTGGACGACCTCACTCGGTTCGCGGCCGAACTGCAGCGGCCGACGTTGTTGGATGCGTCCACCTTGGGCGAGGCGACCACGGTGGTGCACTCAGGGCTCAACGGGGTGCTGCCCGGTTTCGGCCATCAGAAGCCGAATGACTGGGGTCTCGGCTTCGAAATCCGCGACGGCAAGAGTCCACACTGGACCGGTTCGGCCAGCTCGCCCCGCACGTTCGGCCACTTCGGACAGTCAGGAACGTTCCTGTGGGTCGACCCCGACGCCGCGTTGGCCTGCGTTGCGCTGACCGACCGCGATTTCGGGCCGTGGGCCGCCGAGGCGTGGCCGGAGTTCACCGACGCCGTGCTGGCCGAGCACCGGTAGGTCCTGCGTCACCCGGCTGACATCACCCGCACCGGCTCCCCGGCCGCGAACGCGGCGATGTCCTCGACGGCGTCCTGGAAGAACACCGTGTAGACGTCATCGGCGACGTACCCGATGTGCGGCGTCAGCACGGTGTTGGGCGCCTGCCTGATCGGGTGGTCGGCGGGCAGCGGTTCGGTGTCGTAGACGTCGAGAGCCGCGCGAATTCCGCCGTCGGTGACCGCATCGATCAGCGCGTTCTCGTCGACGATCGGGCCGCGCGAGGTGTTGACGAGGATCGCGCCCGGCTTCATCAGCGCGAGGTCGTCCTTGCCGAGCAGGCCCCGGGTGCGCTTGGAAAGCACAAGGTGGATCGAGACGACGTCGGCGGTGCGGAGCAGCTCCTCGCGCGAGACCGCTCGCACGCCGTGCTCGGCGGCGCGCTCCTCCGTCAGGTTCTGGCTCCACGCGATCGGATTCATCCCGTACGCCTTGCCGATCCCGGCGACGGTTGAGCCGAGCCTGCCGAGTCCGATGAGCCCCAACGTCTTGCCGTGCAGGCTCATGCCGACGGTGCGCTGCCAGCCGCTTTCCCGCACGTTGCGCTCCTCCTCGGGGATGTGGCGGGCGGCGGCGAGGATCAGCGCCCAGGTGTGTTCCGCCGTCGGATACGGAATGTATCCGGTGCCGGACACCACGATTCCCTGCTCGTTCGCTGCCGCGACGTCGATGGCGGCGTTGCGTTGGCCGGTGCTGACGAGCAGCTTGAGGTCGGGCAGCCGCCGCAGGACGTCGGCGGAGAACCGGGTGCGTTCCCGCATCGCCACGACGACGTCGAACCCGGCGAGGGCTGCCACCACGTCGTCAGGGCCCGGGATGTGCTCGGTGAACACCGTGATCTCGGCGTCGAGCCGGTCCCAGTCGGCGAAGGACCGGGCAACGTTCTGGTAGTCGTCGAGGATGGCGATGCGCATGGTTCGCACGCTATCCGACCTCCGGTGTCATCGTCGGGGCGGCACGCAGATGCCCGTGGCGAGCCTTAGCCCGAGTCGGGTCCGAGTGGTGTGAAGGTGCGGTTGCGGCGGGGTGTTTGGGTGGCGTCGAGCCCTCCGTCGGTCCGTGGTCGTCGATCCACTCTCGCAGGTGATGCGCCTCGGTCCAGTGCGCGGGACGCGTGCACGAGGGGAAGACGCAGCCCTTGTCGCGCAGGTACAGCGCCCGGCGTTGGGCTGTGCTGGCGAGGCGTTGTTCGCGGGCAAGGTCGAGCACCTCACCTTTGCTGCCGAGCACGGCCGGGATGATCCGTGCATCGCAGGCCAACAGTCGGGCCTCCTCAACACTGATGGGGATTTCACCGTTGAGCAGGGGCGGTTCGCGGCCCATGATCGCGTGGACCCGGCCGTAAATACTGGCTTCGCTGGTGCGGGTGCCCTCTGCCTCGGCGCCCTCGCCGCCGCGTGGCTCGGGGTCACCGTCGTTGGCGTCGGCGTCGTTGAAAGCTGTCGCGCCGCAGTTACAACCGTGGTGTCGGTGGCCGCGTAGGTCGTTGAGGCTCATGGTGACCATGAGCGCGGTGCGTTCCCCCGGCTTCGGACGGGAACTTGACGGCCCGTTGGGCGTAGTCCAACAACTCGGCGAAGGCATCACCGTTGCGCTGCTCCACCGTGCGCAGATCCCGCGCGCCGTCCTCTGCCGGGCATGGTTTCGCCAACGGGGACAACAGCTTGAGGAACTGGGCACCGGAGACGGCGTCGAGGGTGCCGATGAAGCGGAGTTGACCGTCGAGATTCCAAGCCCAGTACAACTCCCGTACCGGCCGCACCGGTAGCGGTGGGTCGGGCTTCAGGTAGTCCTGCTCCAAACGGAGCCAGGATGTGGTTGCCCGCCCTGGTCACCGAGGCCGGATGGGCTGGTTCGGCCGCGAGCTCGACCAAGACCTTCTCGTAGATGGCGCGGTCTTCGTCCGGCACCGCACCCGGCATCTGCGACAGGGTAGTCAAGATCGAATCCACATGCGCGGTACTGATCTCACCCCGACGAAAGGCCTCGCGGGTCGCCGGCGCGGTCGCGGGCACACGGTGGGTGCCTTCGGAATAGTCGTGACACGCCAACGCCCGCTGGACGCGCCTGCTCCCGTCCGCACGGGCACATTGCACGACGTCCCTGAGTAGCGCTTCCCAGCTGCTGTACCCATAGGACTGCGACACACCCCGTGACTGCATCTCCGCCAGAATCTCGCCCTGCGCGGCCCGAGCCCGCCGGATCAACGACCCCAGCTCACCGAGCGAGTCGACAAGCACAGCCTTACTCGCCCGGGACCAATCGGTGCCGGACGGAACGGGAAGGTGAGTGGTGTCCCCCATACACCGATACTAGAACAGGAGTTCGATATGTCAAGCATCACACATGTTCAGCCCAGCGGCAACGGCAGGATGTCGCCGGTGACGGCGCGCAAAGCGTCGCGCATGGCCTCGCGTGGCGCGGCGTGCCCGGTGAACTGCTCGACCTGGCCGAACGCCTGGTGCAGCAGCATGTCCAGACCGGTAGCCAAGGAGCCGCCACTCGCCTCGCGCGCCGTGGCCAGCGGGGTTGGCCACGGGTGGTAGATCACGTCGAGCAGACACGGGGCCCGCACGAGGTCGGCGATCTGCTCGGACACGGCATCCGATGGCACGGTACTGACCAGCGCCGCCGACTTCTCGGCGAGGGCGAGCCAGTCCACATCGGACCAGTGGAGGACGTCGACGGTGAGACCGACCCCGCGTGCGGCGGCAGCCGTCGGCTCGGCCCGCGCGGGGTCGCGCGCGACGATGCGGACCTCCGCGAGTCCGAGTTCGGCGAACGCGGCCACGGCGGCGGCGGCCGTGCCCCCGGCGCCGACCACGACACCGGGACCACTGACGTCACCAGCGAACCCCCCAGCCGCACACAACGCACCGACGACGCCCGCGACGTCGGTGCAGTCCGCGCGCCAACCGCCGTCGATCGGCACAAGGGTGTTCGCGGCGCCCACAGCGGCGGCGCGCGGCGTCACCTCGGTCGCGAACTCCAGCGCGGCGCGTTTCCCCGGCATGGTCACCGACAGCCCTGCCCACTCCGGCCCGAGCCCGGACACGAAGGTCGCCAGCCCATCGGCGTCGACCTCGCAGCGCTCGTAGGTCCAGCCGGTCAGGCCGAGCGCGTCATACGCCGCCTGATGCAGCACCGGCGACAGCGAGTGCGCCACCGGCTTGCCGAGCACGGCGGCCTTGCGGGCACCGCAAGCCACGGTCACCAGACCCCGCGCCGCTGCGCGTCCGCGACATTGGACCTGTGCTCTGCGTAGGTCTTCGCGAAGCAGGACAGGCCGTTCTTCTCGCACCGGACGAAGTAGAGATACGACCCCTTCGCCGGCTCAAGCGCCGCTTTCATGGCCTCAGGGCTCGGCGACGAGATCGGCGCAGGGGGCAGGCCCGTGTTCTGGTACGTGTTGTACGGACCCTTCTTCGCCCGATCCTCGCCCGACGTGCGGATGTCCGGCTGGCCAAGCACGTAGTTGATGGTGGAGTCCATCTCCAGCCGCATGTCCTTGCCGAGCCGGTTGTAGATCACCCGCGAGATCTTGTCGAAGTCAGACGTGACACCCTCCCGCTCGATCACCGATGCGATCACTACGATCTGGTACGGGCTGTACCCGGTGTTCTTCGCAGCGCCCGGCAGGCCAGCGGCCTCGTAGCGGGCCGCTGAACTGCTCAGCACCTCGGTGAGCAGCCGCTGCGCCGACCAGCCCGGCTTGACGTCGTAGAGACCGGGGGCGATCAGCCCTTCCAACCGCCGATCTGCTGGCGCCTTGGCCGCGTCCCGTGCCAGCCACGCCGGCACACCGAGCGTAGCCAGGTCGGTCTTCGCGGCAGCCTTGCGCAGCGCGTCAGGGCTCACGCACGTGCTGTTGCCGTCCAGCATGGCGCAGGACGCCTGCGACAGCTTGCTCAGCACCCCTGGCTCTCGACCACCGCCGCCCACCTTGACGTCGTTCAGCTGGTTACCGCTCTCGAGCTGCAGATGCCCGACCCTGGCCCGCTCCTCAAGCAGCGAGTTCAGCGCGTTGGCGCCGGACGCCTTCGCACGCACCTTGTAGTAGCCGGGCTGGATGCCGCGGATCTCGGTATTGCCCTGGGCGGCCGACAGGAACGCCTGCTCGCTGGCGACGACGTCGGCCTTGGCCAGTGTGCTTGCGATGGCGCTTGTCGTGTCGCCGTCCGACACCTTGATGACGACGTCGGAGACTCCAGCGCCCTCGTAGTCGTCGTAGGTGAAGCCGAGCAGTTCCTGTGAGCCGAACCAGATGGCCGCAACCAGGCCCGCGATGACGCCGAGCGCGGCGATCCACCCGAAGAATCGGCGCCGCATCCTGGCCCTCTTGCCGCGCCCACGCGGCGGCCGTGGCGGCGCGGGGCGCCGCTCCCGTCCCGCCTTGGCTGGCCGTTCGGCGCGCTCGGGGCGGCTCGGTGGGGCCTCGGCGGCACGCGCGTCCTGGGCGCGCTCGTCGTACTCCGCGTAATCAGGGTCGTCGTATCCGTCGTAAGCGTCGTAACCGTAGTCCGAACGGGCGGTGTAGCCGCTGCTGTACGCATCGAAACCCTCGAACTGCGCGCGCGGCTCCTCCTGGTAGTAGCGCGGTGGCAGCCGTTCGATGTCGCGGTCGTGCACGGGAGGGCGGCGGCCGTCCTCCGGTGGCGACTCCGGCGCAGGCCTACGGCGGCGCACGCGCCGCTCCTCCGGCGCTCGAGGCGGTCCAGGTGGCGGCCCTGGTGGCGGCTCCTGCGCCCCTGGCGGCGGCGCAGGAGGAGATCCGGGAGGAGGTCCTGGCTGTGGCGGCGCCGCACGCCTGCGCGGTGCTCGCGCCGGTGGCACGCCCTGCGGACGCTGCGGCGGGGCCGCACGCCTGCGCGGCGGCGCCCCCGGCTCCTGGCCCGCACCGGGCGGCGGCATCGGACGCCGTCGCGGCGGGTGCCCCGGCGGCCTCGGTGGCCGCCCCGGCTCGTCATCCCCTCGGTACGGCCCCGTCACCTAGGAGCCCTCCGTACCGGGTTCATTCGTCCGACGCCGTGAGGCGCGTGCATCCAACCACCCTTGCAGAATCTCGACCGCGGCCGCTTGATCGACGACAGCGCGTTGCTTACGACCCTTGACACCTCTATCAGACAACATCTTGGTCGCGCTTACCGTGCTCAACCGCTCGTCCGCGAGCCGCACCGGCACCGCGCCCAGCCGATCGCGTAGCCGGTCCGCGTAGCCGACGGCGATCTCCGCCGCCGCGCCGTGCCGATTCCGCAATGTCCGAGGCAACCCCACGATCACCTCGACCACCTCGTGCTCAGCCACGAGCCGCGCTACCTGCTCGATGTCACTATCCGCGTCGGCATCACGCGAAAGTGTGACAAGCGGTGTCGCAAGCATAGGCGAAGGATCACTCAGAGCGATACCTACCCGCACCGATCCGACGTCGACGGCCAACCGCCGCCCGCTGCCGGGGTCGTCGTCACCCGGGGTGTCTGGGCGTCGGCTCATACGCGAGCACGGAACCCGGTCTCGCTCATGCCGCACCTCTGATGGTGGCCTCGACCGCGCTGATCGCCTGCTCGATGCCTGCCGGGTTGCTGCCACCGCCCTGCGCGAGGTCCGGCTTGCCGCCGCCCCTACCGCCGATGGCCTCGGCGAAGCCGGGCACAAGCTTGCCGGCTGCGAACCCCTTGTCGCGGGCGTCTGCCGTCGTAGCGACGGCGAAGCTGACCTTCTCCCCGCTCGGCGAGAACAGCGCCACGATGCCCGGCCGGGAGCCGAGCCGGTTGCGCACCTCGCCGGTGAGTTTGCGCAGCCCGCCCGCGTCAATGCCATCGGCGACCTTGGCCGCGACCAGCGAGATGCCGTCGACGTCACGGGCCTGACCGGCAAGCTCACCCGCCGAGCCGAGCACCTGCTGGGTGCGCAGCGTCTCGATCTCCTTCTCGGCGTCGCGCAGCCGCTTGAGGACGTCCTCGATGCGCTCCGGCAACTGCTCACTCGGCACCTTGAACGTGCCGGCGAGCTGCGAGACCAACAGTTGCTCCTTGCGGACGTACTGCAGCGCGTCCTTGCCGACCAGCGCCTCGACGCGGTGGACACCGGAGCCGATGGACGAGTCGCTGACGAGCTTCACCAGCCCGAGCTGGCCGATGCGGCCCACGTGAGTGCCGCCGCACAGCTCGCGGGAGTACTCACCCATGTCGACGACGCGCACCTCGTTGCCGTACTTCTCGCCGAACAGCGCGATCGCGCCCATCTCGAGCGCCGTGTCCATCGACGTCGTGTAGGACTGCACCTCGACGTCGGTGGCGAGATACTCGTTGACCTCCTCTTCGACCGACGTCAGCACGTCGGAAGAGACCGACTTCGGCGATGTGAAGTCGAACCGCATCCTGCCTGGCGAGTTCAGCGACCCGGCCTGCGCGGCCCGCCTGCCGTACGCGCCGCGCACCGCGGCGTGCACCAGGTGCGTCGCGGAGTGCGACCGCTGGATCGACATCCGGCGGGCCTCGTCGACCGATCCGGTGACCTCGGTGTCCAGCCCGATCTCGCCGGAGATCACCTCGACGGTGTGCACGAACAGCCCCGACACGTTCTTCTGCACGTCGAGCACCCGCGCCTCGCCGCCGGAGCCGATCAGCACGCCGGAGTCGGCGATCTGACCACCGCTCTCGGCGTAGAACGGGGTGCGGTCAAGCACCAGTTCGGCCTTCTGCCCCTCGCGGATGCTGGTCACCGACTGCCCGTCGTGCAGAAGGCCGAGCACCTTCGCGGTGGCCTGCAGATCGGTGTAGCCGAGGAACTGCGTCTCGCCGTGCTGCTCAAGCAGGTCGCGGTAGGCCGACAGGTCGGCATGGCCGGTCTTCTGGCTCGCCGCGTCTGCCTTGGCGCGCTGCCGCTGCTGCTCCATCAGCGAGCGGAAGCCGTCCTCGTCGACCTCGAGCCCCTGCTCGGCGGCCATCTCAAGGGTCAGGTCGATCGGGAAGCCGTAGGTGTCGTGCAGCTGGAACGCCTTGTCACCCGCCAAGATCGAGCTGCCTGCCTGCTTGGCCTTGTCGGCGGCGATGTCGAAGATCTTGGAGCCGGTGGTCAGCGTGGCGAGGAAGGTCTCCTCCTCCTGCGCCATGACGTCGTTGATCCGATCGAAGTCGCGGGCGATCTCCGGGTACGACGGCGCCATCGCGTCGCGCACGACGGCGGCGAACTCCGGCAGCACCGGCTCGTGCACGCCGAGCAGCCGCACCGAGCGCACGATGCGCCGCAGCAGCCGCCGCAGCACGTAGCCGCGCGCCTCATTGCCCGGTGTGACGCCGTCGCCGATGAGCATGACGCCGGAGCGGGCGTGGTCGGCGATGACGCGGAACCGGACGTCGTCGGGGTGGTTGTCGCCGTAGTGGCGGCCGGAGATCTCCTCCGCCTTGGCGATCACCGGCCGGACCAGGTCGGTCTCGTAGACGTTCGACACGCCCTGCAGCAGGTAGGCCACCCGCTCGACGCCCATGCCGGTGTCGATGTTCTTCTTCGGCAGCTCCCCGATCGGCGGGAAGCCCTTCTTCGGGGGATCCTCGCCCCTGATGTCCTGCATGAACACCAGGTTCCAAATCTCGAGGTAGCGGTCCTCGTCGACGAC
>WHUD01000619.1 GCA_009377385.1 Actinophytocola sp. | reverse complement strand
CTCCCTGATCAACCGGCGATCGTGCGTCACGATTACCACCGGCCCTCTGAAATCGGTGAGCGCCGCCTGCAACGACTCGACAACATCAAAGGAGAGATGGTTCGTTGGCTCGTCGAGCAGCAGCGCGTCCGGGTTCGAGCCGACGAGGATGCCTAGCTCCACCTTGCGTTGTTGACCGACCGACAGATCCATGACCTTCTTGGTCAAATCGTCACGGGTGAGCAGGCCCCAACGAACTAGCCAGCCCCGCGCCTCGTCGGTGACGTTCGGGACTCCTGCCAGTCGAAGGCCGAGCGTGATGTTCTCCGCGACGGTGAGTTCCGGAGCGGTCAGCTGTGGCTCCTGATGCAGGAAGCCTATCCGGACGTCAGGCGCCCACCGGACACTCCCACGGTCTGGCTTCTCCTGCTGAGTCAGCACTCGTACCAGCGTCGACTTGCCGGAGCCGTTCGGCCCGGTCAGGCAGATCCTGTCCTCGGCGTCGACGAGCAGGCTGACGCCCGCGAGCACCTGGCGGTCGCCGTAGGTCACCTCCACGTCAC
>WHUD01000618.1:263-543 GCA_009377385.1 Actinophytocola sp. | reverse complement strand
CGCCAGAGGTCTCACTGGATGCAGGCCATAGGGCCTTTTGTTGGGCTGCGGCAGGCTCATGACGTTGCTGTTAGCGGAGGGGCTGAAGAAACACTACGAGACGCAGCGCTTCTCGCTGCGGCGGGGCACGGGCCCCGTCGTCAAGGCTGTCGACGGCGTCGCGCTTAAAATCGAGCCCGGTCAGACGCTCGGTCTCGTTGGCGAATCCGGGTCGGGCAAATCCACAACCGCACGGCTGCTGCTGCGGCTGGAAGATGTCACCGAGGGCCGCATTGTGTTC
>WHUD01000618.1:0-253 GCA_009377385.1 Actinophytocola sp. | reverse complement strand
AGGTTCAGGCCGTGTTCCAAGATCCAAATGGGTCCCTCAATCCCCGGATGCGGGTCGGCAACATCATCGGCGAACCGATGCGCGCCGAGGGGTCCAGCACGCGCGCGGAAATCCGCGAACGCGTGCGCGAGATTATTTCTGTCGTGGGGCTGAGTCAGTCCATCTACGACTTGTATCCGCACGAGTTTAGTGGAGGACAGAGACAACGTATCGCGATCGCGCGAAGCCTCGTGCTGCAGCCTCGGCTGATCGT
>WHUD01000617.1 GCA_009377385.1 Actinophytocola sp. | reverse complement strand
CGGAGACCCCGCGACCACCGATGTCCGGCGAAGGCACCCCAGCAGTCGATGAGCGCGAAGCGCGCCGGGTCGCCGAAGCGGCCCGCGACACGCAGTGGCGTGCGCCGTCGTTCGCCAAGGAGCTGTACCTCGGCCGGTTCCGGCTCGACCTGATCCATCCGCATCCGAGGCAGGAGCCGGCCGATCAGGAACGCGGCGAGGCGTTCCTGGCCAAGCTGCGCGACCTGTGCGACAACGAGCTCGACGGCACGGTGATCGAACGCGACGCCAAGATCCCGGACGAGCAGGTCCAGGCGCTGGCCAGGCTCGGCGCCTTCGGTATGAAGATCCCCGAGGAGTACGGCGGCCTCGGGCTGAGCCAGCTCACGTACAACCGCGCCCTGATGCTGGTCGGCGCCGTCCACGCGTCCTTCGTGGCGCTGCTGTCGGCGCACCAGTCGATCGGCGTTCCACAACCGGTCAAGCTGTTCGGCACCGAGGAGCAGAAGCGCGCCTACCTGCCCCGATGCGCCCAGGGCGCCATCAGCGCGTTCCTGCTCACCG
>WHUD01000616.1 GCA_009377385.1 Actinophytocola sp. | reverse complement strand
CGATCGCGACCCACATGAACGCCACGAGCATGATGTGCAGCGTGTAGTTGTACGGCCCGATCAGGGGACGGGCGACCGGGACGAGCAGCAGTACGGTCACCAGTGCAGCCAGGCCGACCGTCCGCGAGTCGCGCCACCAGTCAGCGCGCGCGGCGGGCGCCGACTGCACGACGTCGGGCGGCGGGCTCTGGGCGCGCGTCATCGGGCCTCCAACGGTTGGCCGAACAGGCCCTGCGGGCGCACCAGCAGGATCAGGAACAACGCGAGGAAGAACGTCATCGGCTGCCACGTGGACCCGAACCAGTCGCCGACGAAGACGCTCACGACGGCCAGCACGAATGCGCCCACCAGCGCGCCGAGCAGGCTGCCGAGCCCGCCGAGCACGATCAGTGCCAGCAGCAGGGCGATCCATTGCCAATGCCCGGACGGGAAGAACGTGAACAAGAAGCTGACCAGCGAACCCGACGCCCCGGCGAGCGCCAGGCCGAGGCCGAACGCGGTCGCCGAGGTCCGCCGGACGTTCACGCCGACGATCTGAGCTGCC
>WHUD01000615.1 GCA_009377385.1 Actinophytocola sp. | reverse complement strand
CTACGACCTGCGCATGATGCTGGAGGCGTTCGCGGCGCAGCGGGCGGCGTCGCGGATCGGTGAGGCGCGGCTCAATGAGCTGACCGATTTGTGCGGGCGGATGGAGGCGCTGCTCGGGGCGGACACCGACGTTGACAAGCTCGCCGAGCTCAATGCGGAGTTCCACGGCATCGTCCGGGAGGCGACGCGCAGCACCCGGCTGGTCGCGATGCTCAATGCGGTGGTGCAGCTGCCGCTGGTGATGACTACCTTCCACCGCTACTCGCCGGCCGACCTGCGTCGCAGCGCGGGCCACCACAGGGAGCTGGTGGACGCGTTGCGAGCGCGAAACGAGACCTGGGCGGGCTCGGTGATGCATTCGCACGTCGCGGCCGCCAAGTCCGTACTGCTGCGCGAGGAACCCAGCGATCGCGGAAGCGAGGAATGACGAGTGACTGACTCGGCACGGCAGGCGAAGGGGCCGCTGGCCGGTCTGCGTGTAGTGGAGATGGGCCAGTTGCTCGCGGGACCATTCTGCGGGCAACTGCTGGGGGACTTCGGCGCC
>WHUD01000614.1 GCA_009377385.1 Actinophytocola sp. | reverse complement strand
CGGTGCTTGCCCCCGCCAGTGCCGGGGCGCTGCTGGCGGAGAACCTGCTGATCGCGGACCTCAGGACCGCGCCGGGGCGGGGCCTGTCCTTCGGTGCCCTGTCACCGATGTTGCGCTGATGGCCGGCATCGACCTGCACACGCACAGCACCGCCTCGGACGGCAGCGACGCACCGGCACGACTGGTCCACGACGCCGCCGCGGCCGGGCTGGACGTGGTCGCCCTCACCGACCACGACACCGTCGCCGGGTACGAGGAAGCGGCCGCGGCGCTGCCCGAAGGGCGCACCCTGGTGCTGGGGGCGGAGCTGTCGTGCAGGTGGCGGGACATGAGCGTGCACCTGCTCGCGTACCTGTTCGACCCGGAGGAGCCTGAGCTCGCCGCGGAACGTGAGCGGATCGGGTCGGATCGGGTCCGCCGCGCCAAGCAGATGGTGGAGCGGTTGCGCGAGCTCGGCGTCCCGGTCGCCTGGGAGCGGGTGGCGGAGCTCGCCGCGGGAGGCGCCGTCGGCCGGCCGCACGTGGCCGCCGCGATGATCGAGCTCG
>WHUD01000613.1 GCA_009377385.1 Actinophytocola sp. | reverse complement strand
TGACCGACCGGGGTCGCGCGCAGGCCTGGCTGCTGGGGCAGTGGGCGGCCCGCGCCGGGCTCGACGGCGTGTACTCGTCCGACCTGGCCCGCGCCCGGGAGACGGCGCAGCCGGCGGCGGACGCGGCCGGGCTGCCGCTGCGCACCGACGCGCGGCTGCGCGAGCTGGACTTCGGCTCGGGTGAGGGGCTCACCACGGCGGAGATGCAGCACAGCTTCCCCGAGGCGCTGGCCGCGTTCCGGGTGGATCCGGCGAGCCATCCGCTGCCGGGCGGCGAGAAGCCGGCGACGGCCGTGTCGCGTGGTGGGGCCGGGCTGCGGGACATCTGCGGCGAGCTGCCGCACGGCCGCGCGCTGGTCGTCGCCCACTCGACGCTGATCCGGCTGCTGCTCTGCGACCTGCTCGGGCTGCCTCTCGGCGGCTACCGGCGAGTGTTCCCTTTCATCCGCAACTGCGGGCTGACCGAGCTGCTGGTGCAGGATGGCCGGGCCGCGCTGTTGCAGTACAACACCCCCACCGACGGGGAGGCACGGTGACGCGCATCCT
>WHUD01000612.1 GCA_009377385.1 Actinophytocola sp. | reverse complement strand
GTGGACACACGGCCACGATAGCCGCTCAGAGGCGCTCGGGGGTCTCGATCCCGAGCAGCCTGAGGCCGAGCGACAGCACCCGGGAGGTCAGCTGGGCGAGCACCAGCCGCGATGCCCGCACGTCGTCCGGCGTGCTCGACGCCGTGGTGACGCTTCCCGTGTGCCGTGTCACCGCCTGCGGGTTCGGCGGAGACGATCTCTCAACCCTGTTCATCACCACCTCGCGAGCGGGTGTGCCCGACGGCGAGCAGCCGGCCGCGCTGCCGTACCCGCTCGTCGGCGATCGTGCCCGCGACGATCTCCGGGCCGATGCCGGCCGGGTCACCCAGCGTCAGTGCGAGCAGTGGTCGTTCGCTCATCCTCGTCCCCTCTGCCTGGTGTCTCTGGTCGGCCGGGCCCGGTGGCCGGTCCCGGCATCGCGTGCAGCTGCGCCACGGCCGCGAGGATCGCGTCGTGGCCGCCGATGAGCCCGCCCTTCGTGGCGAACGGCAGCCCGTCGTGCGGTCCTCCGGTGAGGTGGCCGGCGACGACGAGCGGTTGCACCTCG
>WHUD01000611.1 GCA_009377385.1 Actinophytocola sp. | reverse complement strand
GGCCATCCTGCGGTAGGTGGTGAGCTTCCCACCGGTGACGGTGACCAGACCCTCGGTGCCGACGGTGACCGAGTGCCTCCGGGAGAGGTCCGCCGTGCTCGCCCCGTCTGCCGCGTGGTCGGTGAGCAGCGGCCGCAGGCCGGCGAACCTGCCGACCACGTCCTCCTTGCCGATCGGCACCCGCAGCACCTCGTTCACCGCGGCGACGAGCTGGTCCACCTCGGCGTCGGCGGGCTGCGGCACGTCAGGGATCGTGGTCCCCGCGTCGACGTCGGTGAGGCCGACGAGGGTCATGCCGTCCAGCCACGGCAGGGTCAGCAGGAACCTCCCCGGCTGCCCGGGGAACGGCACGCTCACCGCGGCGCCAGGCTGCCCCAGGGTGGCCGACCGAACCACGAGGTGCGTGCCCCTGCTCGGGCGCAGCGCGACGTCGGAGGTGAGCGTGCCCGCCCATACCCCGGTCGCGTTCACCACGGCGCGCGCGGGCAGGTCGAGCTCCCCTCCGGTGAGCTCGTCCCGCACCCGCGCGCCGTCCCCCGTCAGCTGC
>WHUD01000610.1:257-548 GCA_009377385.1 Actinophytocola sp. | reverse complement strand
TATGTACCGGGTCAACGTCTTCAACTTCATCGGCGCCATGACGGTCATCCTCTCCAAGAGTGAGCTATCGGCGGCCGATCGCGATCACGCCGTGAAGGTCGCCTACGGCGTGCCGGCCCTGCCCCATGAGCTGCGGCTGCAGATCGAGGAGCGCTACGGGATGCGGGTCGTATCCGGCTTCGGCATGAGCGAGACCACCTTCGGGCTGCTCGAGCCGCCATACGGGGAGCGCCGGCCGGGCTCGATGGGGAAGGAGCGGCATCATCCGGACCCCGACGTGCCCCGCACCGA
>WHUD01000610.1:0-233 GCA_009377385.1 Actinophytocola sp. | reverse complement strand
CGTCGACGAGGACGGAGCGGACGTTCCACGCGGGACGATCGGAGAGCTCCTCCTGCGGAACCCCGCGCTGATGGCCGGCTACTTCCGAGATCCCGTGCGCACGGCGGAGGCGCTGCGCGACGGCTGGCTCTTCACCGGCGACATGGCGTGGCAGGACGACGACGGCTTCTTCTACTTCTCCGACCGCAAGAAGGACATCGTCCGCCGCCGCGGGGAGAACGTCTCGTCGCTCG
>WHUD01000060.1 GCA_009377385.1 Actinophytocola sp. | reverse complement strand
GAACTACACCCTCAACCCGCCCGGAACCTGAGCGTGTTGATCATCGGCAGGCCCTAAGGTGCCCTTCACGGCACCACGCCCGGCGGAATAGGCACGCCGGTGGTGCCGTTGGCATGGGCGTGACTGGACGCATGCCGGTGATCTACCTCAGCCACGGCGCGCCGCCGCTGGCCGACGACGCGCTGTGGACGGACCAGCTCGCCCGCTGGTCGGCGGACCTGCCCAAACCCCGGGCGATCCTCATGGTGTCGGCACACTGGGAGAAGGCGCCGGTGACGATCGGCGCCACTGAGCAGAAACGGCTCGTGTACGACTTCTGGGGCTTTCCCGAGCGCTACTACACCGTCACCTACCCCGCGCCCGGCGCACCTGACCTCGCGGAGCGAGTGCGCCAGCTCCTCGGCGACACCCACGACGAGCCGGAGCGCGGGCTCGATCACGGCGCGTACGTCCCGCTGGTCGAGATGTACCCCGACGCCGAAGTCCCGGTGCTCCAGATCTCCATGCCTACCCTCGACCCTGCCGAGCTGCACCGGATCGGCACCCGGCTGGCGCCGCTGCGCGACGAGGGCGTGCTGATCGTCGGCAGCGGGTTCTTCACCCATAACCTCCGGAAGATCAACCTGGGTGGCGCTAGCGACGTCGCGCCTGCCGCGTGGTCGTCGGAGTTCGACCACTGGGGCGCGGAAGCGCTGGCCAACGGCGACATCGACACGCTGCTGGACTTCGGCCACACCGCGCCGGCCGCGCACATCGCGCACCCGCGCACGGAGCACTTCGCGCCGCTTTTCGTCTCGCTGGGCGCGGCCGGGGACGACCCAACGGCGAGCAGCGTCATCGACGGCTACTGGTACGGACTCGCGAAGCGCTCGGTGCAGTTCGACTGACGACGTCCGGGCGGCGAGCCCTCCACCCGCCCAGCGCCACGACGCCCGATTTATCCGGTCTTCGTGGTACTCAGCGGGTGGAGGCGGACCCACGTCCAGGCCTTGCAGACGTCGTTGGGCGCGCCGCTTCGGGCCAGGGGTAGCTGGCCCAGTGGCGGCACGAGCGGGGAACACGACGTCCTGGGTGTGGGACACGACGTCCTGAGCGGGGGACACGACGCACGGACCGACGGGCAGCCGCGCCACAGCGGAGCCGCGCCGAGCCTCAGCGGCCCTGGGCGGCGACGGCGGCTGCCGCCTCGGCGGCGGCGTCCGGATCGAGGTACGTCCCGCCGGGGTTCAGCGGCGCAAGGTCCGCGTCAAGGTCGTAGCGGAGCGGGATGCCGGTGGGGATGTTCAGCCCGGCTATGTCGGCGTCGGAGATACCGTCCAGGTGCTTGACGAGGGCGCGCAGCGAGTTGCCGTGCGCGGCGATCAGCACCGTCTTGCCCGAACGCAGGTCGGGCACGATCGCGGACTCCCAGTACGGCAGCAGCCGCGCGACGACGTCGGCGAGGCACTCGGTCAACGGCATCTCGGCGCCGAGACCGGCATAGCGGACGTCGGCGTCCTGGCTGAACTCGCTGCCCTTCTCGATCGGCGGCGGCGGGGTGTCGTACGACCGGCGCCAGAGCATGAACTGGTCCTCGCCGTACTCGTCGAGCGTCTGCTTCTTGTTCTTGCCCTGCAGCGCGCCGTAGTGCCGCTCGTTCAGCCGCCAGTCACGGCGGACGTCGATCCAGTGCCTGTCGGCGACGTCGAGCGCGATGTTGGCGGTGGAGATGGCCCTGCGCAGCAACGACGTGTGGACGACGTCGGGCAGCATGCCGGTCTCGGCGAGCAGTTCGCCGCCCCTGCGCGCCTCGTCCTCACCTTGCGCCGAGAGCGGGACATCGACCCACCCGGTGAACAGGTTCTCCGCGTTCCAGGTGCTCTGGCCATGACGCAACAGCACCAGCGTTGACTTCTCGCCCATGCCATGAAGGCTATGCGAGACCGTCAAGCGATCACGGAGCGGTGCATAACTCACAACATAGGGTGTGACCTTGACCACACCGGAGAGGGCTCACTCCATAATTCGGCGGTATCGGACCACCCAACTGGCGGGTAATGACTGCGCTGGGTGGACTACTTCAAGGGAATACACTCGAAAAGAGTAGCCCTGGTGGTTGTGGCCACTTGGCACATCTGACAAGTTGTCATCCAACCCGCCCGACCGGTCTCCACGCACTCCCCGGCTCTGGGTGGGAGAGGCAGCTCGTCTCCCCCTGCCGAGCTGCGTCCGCCCTCAGCGGCCCCGCCGGCCTCCCCTCGCCCGCGGGGCATGCGAGGCGGAGTAATACGCGGGGCGGCCCGAGTCTTCGCGACTCCCCCTCCCTCGGGCCGCCCCGCGTTGCCATCTCATCACACCGCTGACTCAGTCCGTGCGGGAGAACAGGGCGACGCCCGCCATGACGATCAGGGCGATGAAGCCGCCGGCCACCGCGAGCTGGAGCAGGACAGGAACTTCCCAGCCACGCCAGCTGATAGGCGAGGAAGACGTCATCGAGGCTTGGCCGGGTCACCGTAACCATCTGGATGTCCATGTCGAGGTCCGCGAACAGCTTCGGCACGAACTCAGCGCCGCCTGCGGTCGCAGTACCCTGCCTCGTCCATGTAGTGCGTCGTGACGAAAATGGTGGCTGCGCCGCATCCCGCCGGAGAACTTCAGCACCTGGTCGTCGCGCCGGTCGGCGAGCCCGACCATCTCGAGGATGTCGTCGATCCGATCTGCAAGCACCTTGCGCGGCGTGCCGTACAGCTCGCCGTGAAAGCGCAGGTTCTGCTCCGCCGTCAGGTAGGCGTCCAGCGTCGGGTCCTGGAACACGACGGCGCGCTCGATGAGCTGATCGCCGTCGGCTTCCCGCATGACGAGGCGCAGCAGATCTTCTCCGTGCTCGGCGGCTAAATCGGCGGGATGGCGCTCCAAGCGCAGGCGGAGCATTCCCGCGCCGAGTCACCCGTGGCGACCTGAGCCCAAACTTTGTAACAACACCTCAGGCATCGCCTGCGCCGCTTGGCGCCGTGACTGAACCGCTACGCGCGTGCTTGCGCCACCTGCGCAACACCAGCCCGACCCCGGCAAGCACACCAACCAGGACGACGAACGGCAGCGCAGCGCCGAGCGCGACCGCCGTCCCGGCGAGCAGCGCGGTGAACGCGCCCCAGCCGGAGGCGAGCCCGCCAAGGAAACCGCCGTCATCGGTCTCCTCGGCGGGCTTCTCGCGCAACGTCAGCGAGACCGGCGCCATGTCGACCCTGCCGCGCAGCGCGTCCTGCCGCGCCAGCAGCGACTCCAGCTCGGCCTCCCGCTGCGCCAGCTCGCCCTCGATCGCGACAAGGTCCGAGATGGACTTCGCCTTGTCGAGCAGTTCCCGCACCCGCCGCACGCTCTCCCGCTGCGATGCGACCCTGCTGTCGACGTCGACGACCTGGTCAGTGACGTCCTCGACGGTGATGTACCGCGACTTGCGTTCGCCGAGGTCGGCCAGCTTGTCGAGCACGACGTCCAGCTCCTCGCTCGGCACGCTGAGCGTCAGCGCCGCCAACTTCTGGCCGGAACGTTCCGACGCGACGTAGCCACCGGCGTCGGTCGCGATCTGGCGTGCCTCTGCCGTTGCCCTGTCGACGTCGCCGATGCGCAGCGTCATCCGCGCGGAGCGGGCGAGCTTGCGATCAGTGAGCTGCGCCGTTGACAGCTTCGGTCCCGCCTGCGGCGGTGCGGGTCCGGCAGCGGTGTCCGCCATGCCACTGGCCGCTTCACCATCGGCGCTTCGTTCCATCGAGCCCTGGCCCCCGAAACCGCCTACTGAGTCGCCGCCGGAACACCCGGCGACCAGCGCGGCCACCACGCCAGCGGCCAGCGCCATGCCAGCGCCCGCGCGTACCGCTCTACCCATTCGGCCCATGTCGTCACCTTCGTCCTGATCGGCGTTCTCACCGACAAGGACGGGCGGACGGCACCGGACCGTTGCAGCCGTCAGGTCACGAATCGCTCACGGGCCGGTGTTCGCCGTTGGACGGCTCGATGAGGTGCTTGAACGCCTGCAGGTTCGCCAGCGACTCGCCGCGCGAGACCCGCCAGTCCCACTCCCGCTTGATCGAGCTGGCGAAGCCGATCTCCAGCAGGATGTTGAAATCGCTGTCGGCCGCTTCCAGCACCTGGCCGAGCAGCTTGTCCAGCTCCGTCTCGGTGACAGCATCGAGCGCGACCCTGCCGACGAGGTAGATGTCGCCGATCTTGTCGATCGCGTAGTGGACGCCGTAGAGCGTGGTGTTGCGCCGCAGCAGGTAGCGGTAGACCTCCTCGTGCGCCTCGTCAGGGCGGCGGCACACGAACGCCTCGACGGCGAACGAGTTGTCGCCCTCGATCAGCCAGCAGTTGGTCTGCAGCTTCTTCTCGCCGGGCAGCGTGACGAAGTACCGGCCCTGCCCGTGCTCTGTGTAGGTGAGCTCCAGGTTGGCCAGGGTGTCCTCGACAACCGCGCGCACCGTCATGACGCCTCCCGCATCGCGTGCTCGTACTCGGTCACCGCCGAGGCGTAGACGCCCAGCAGCGCGTCGGTCGTACGACGCCACGAGAAGCCCCGCGCGTGCTCGACGGCGCCTGCCGACAGCTCCGCACGGTAGCCGGGGTCGCGGGCAATCGCAGCGAGGGCGTTCGCCCAGTCGTCCGCCCGGTGGGACGGCACGAGCAGCCCGGACGCCCCGTGCGCGACGGCCGTCGGCAGCCCGCCGACCTCGGCTGCGACCACCGGCGTCCCGCACGCCTGCGCCTCAAGCGCGACGAGTCCGAACGATTCGTTGTAACTGGGTACGGCTACCACGTCTGCGGCGCGGAACACACGTGCCAGCTCGGGCGCCGGTTGTGGCGGCAGGAACCGGGTGTTCGCGGCGATGCCGAGCTGGTTGGCCAGCTCCTTCAGGCTCTCCGGCTGCTCAAGGCCCGTCCCGGATGGCCCCCCGACGACGAGGACAACCAGCCGCCGCGCCAGTTCCTGGTCACGGCGCGTCAGCTCAGCTGCTGCGCGCAGCAGGACGTCGGGCGCCTTCAGCGGCTGGATACGGCCTGCGAAAGCCAGCACGACGGCGTCCTGCGGGATGCCGAGCCGATCCCGCGCGGCCGACGTCGAGCCCGGCCGGAAGGAGCGCAAGTCGACGCCGGGCGACACGGCGCGCACCGTCCCTGGCGTCGCACCGTACAGCTCGACGAGCTGGCGCGCCTCGACGTCGGTGTTGGCGACGAGCCGATCGGCCTCGTCGACGACCTGCTGCTCGCCAATCACGCGGGTGCGCGGCTCGGGGGTGTCGCCATCGGCGAGCGCGGCGTTCTTGACCTTGGCGAGGGTGTGCGCGGTGTGCACCAGTGGCACGTTCCAGCGGCCCGACGCCAGCCACCCGACCTGACCAGACACCCAGTAGTGCGAATGCACGAGGTCGTAGTACCCCGGCGGATGGAATGCCTCCGCGCGCAGCACCCCGGCCGTGAACGCGCACATCTGCGCTGGCAGCTCGTGGCGGCCAAGCGGCTCGAACGGTCCCGCTGGCACGTGGCGGACGAGCACACCGGGCGAGAGCTCCGCGATCGGCGGCTGGTCGGACGACGTCGCGCGGGTGAAGACCTCGACCTCGATGCCCCTGCGGGCCATCTCGCGGGACGTCTCGGCGATGTAGACGTTCATGCCGCCCGCGTCGCCGGTGCCGGGCTGCTCGAGCGGCGACGTGTGCACCGACATCACGGCGACCCTGCGCGGCACCCTGCCGACGGTTCCCGCGACCGCGCCGGGGACTAGCCCGATGCCACCCCTCGCTCCGATTGGCGATCCAGCATGCACCGTGCCGCGCGCTGCGGTCATCCCCGTCGACTCCTCGCTGACTGATTGACTGCCTGTCGGGCCTTAACGCGGGCGGCGGCCGTGGTCTTCCCTGCGCCATATATCTATCGCGAAAGCCTAGGTCACGGCTTTGCGCGCTGGCGAGCTATGTGACCGTGGTCGCCATCACAGCGCCGACATGGACTTCCAGGTCCGCCAGTCGTACAGCCAGTCGTTGACGTCAGATGTCGTTGGCATGTCCTTCTTCGCGCCGGTGACCTCGACGGGGTCGCCGATCAGCGCGGTCTGGTAGTACTCCTTGGCGTCCTCGTTGAGCAGGTTGACGCAGCCGTGCGAGGTGTTTCGCTTGCCGATGTTGGCGCGGTTGTCGTCGTTCTCGTGGATGAACTCGCCGTGGTTGGAGAACCGCACGGCCCACTTCTTCCAGACGTTGGTGTAGCCGTAACGGGCGTTGTCGAAGCGCGCCTTCTCGTGCTTCGCCATGACGATCATGGTGCCGTTCGGCGTGTTGAGGTCCGGCTTCTTGTCCTCGCCGTTGCTCGACGGGTACCTCGCGAACAGCTTGCCGTCGCGGTAGACGCGCATCTCGTGGTCCGGCGTGTGGATCTTGACGACCTGGTTGCGGCCGATGTCGAACTCCGTCGTCAGGTCGGCGAGGCCGTACGACCCGCCGCCGTAGTGCACGCCGTAGAGCGTCGCGGCCGCCTTGACCTTGGTGCCTTCCGGCCAGTACTCGCGGGGCCGCCAGTCGACCTGCTGGTCGTGCAGCCACGCCCACGAACCCTCGACCTCCGGCGTCGACGTGACGCTCAGCGCCCGCTCGGCGGCTGCCCTGTCGGTGACCGGCGCGTCGAACCGCACGCTGATCGGCATCGCGACGCCGACCGTGACGTCGTCGATCGGGTTGATGGTCGCGCGGACCTCGCTGGCGGGGGTCAGCGTCGTGAAGCGGCCGGAGACCTCGACTTCCTTGTTGTCCGTCCCGATGGCGTGCGCCGTGTAGCGGTACTTCTTGCCGTAGCCGAGCGGCTCCGTGACGCGCCAGCTCCGCTTGTCCTTTGCGAACGCGCCCTTGACCCGCTTCCCGTCCGGGTTGGTGAGGGTGACGTCCTCCAGCGTGCCCTGCTCGACGCGGATGGCGACCTTGTCCCTTACGCCGACGTCCTTGGCGCCGTCCTTCGGCGTGCTTGTGATGACGGCGACGGGCTTCGGAGCCGGTTGCGCGCCAGCGGGGCCGACGCCCTTGTCGTCACCGCTGCACGCGACAGCGCCCCCCACGACGACACCGCTGCCAGCCACCGCAGCGGTGCGCAACACCGTCCGCCTTCCGTACACCGATGGCCCCTTTCGCTCGCGTTCCCTTCTCAACTTTGCCACGCCGAGGCGCGAATGGGGGGCGACGAGAATGCTCGATTCGTCACTGTTATCCGGTGCGCTACAGCGAGCAGCCGATAAGCAACGGCTCTGGGTGCAGCGTCACGCCGAACCGCTCGGCGACGCCGTCGCGGACCTCGCGGGCCAGCGCGAGCAGGTCGGACGTGCTGGCATCGCCCCGGTTGGTCAGCGCCAGCGTGTGCTTGCTCGACAGGGCTACCCTGCCGCCCGGCCCGGTATGCCCCTTGCCGAACCCGGCACGCTCGATAAGCCACGCGGCAGGCAGCTTCATCCCGCCATCGGCGGGGAACCGGGGCACGACGACGTCCTCGCCGACGACGTCAGCGATCCGCGCCAGCACGCCGGGCAGGTCCGCCTCGGCGATGATCGGGTTGGTGAAGAACGAACCCGCGCTCCAGGTGTCCTTGTCCTGCTCGTCGAGCACCATGCCCTTGCCGCGCCGCAGCCCCAGCACGGCTTCGCGCACGCGCGCGGACGCCATCCGCTTGCCCGGCTCGACGTCGAGGGTGCGCGCCAGCTCGGCGTAGCGGACCGGCTGGCCCTGACCGTCGGCGTAAAGCGCGAAACACACGCCGAGCACCACGGCGTCGTCCCTGCCCTTGAACCGGCTCGTCCGGTACGCGAGGCCGAGCTCGTCGACGTCCAGCGTTGCGACCTCGCCGGACGTCCGGTCGTAGATCCGCACCCAGCGCAGGAACTCGCCGACCTCCCAGCCGTACGCGCCGACGTTCTGGATCGGCGTCGCGCCCACCTTGCCGGGGATGCCGGACAGCGACTCAAGCCCGGACAGCCCGGCGTCGATACTGCGGGCGACGAACGAGTCCCAGTCCTCACCGGCGGCGACCTCGACGGAAACCCGGTCGGCGTCAAGCGGCTCGACGCGCTCGCCGTCGGTCGCGATCCGCACCACGGTGCCGTCGAACCCGGCGTCGGCGATCACCAGGTTCGAGCCGCCGCCGAGCAGCAGCACCGGCTCGCCGGCCGCGTCTCGCTTGGCGACGGCGGAGATCAGGTCGTCCTCGGTGGTGGCGGTGATCACGCTGGTCGCGGGGCCGCCGAGCCGCAGCGTTGTGTACTCACCGAGCCGAGCGCCATAGGAGGTCGCAGGGCTGTCCATGACTACGAAGTCTGGCATTCACGGCTTCCGGCGTCCGAGGCGACACCGGGTAATGTGCGCCCCATGGCATCCCGCATCGAGCACAGCTCCGAGTTCCCGTATCCGTTCGAGCAGGTGCTGGCGGCGTTCACCAGCGAGAGCGCCATCCGGCAGCGGCTCGCCGACATCGGCGGCAAGGACGCGGAGCTCCTCGCGCACGAGAAGTCGGACGGCACGGTCAGTTACCGCATGCGCCAGGGCATCCCCGGCGAGAAGCTGCCGAGCGTGGTGCGCAAGGTGCACCACGGCGACCTGCACGTCGAGCGGGAGCAGGAGTGGCGGCTCAGCGGCGAGACGGCGAGCGGGACGGCGACCGCGAGCGTGACCGGCGTGCCTGGCTCCATCGCGGCGCGGTCGGAGCTGACGTCCCATGGCGACGGCACGGTGCTGCGGATCAGCGGCGAGGTGAAGGTCAGCATCCCGCTGGTCGGCGGCAAGATCGAGCGCACCATCGCTGAGCAGGTCGGCACGCTGCTCGCGCGAGAGTCCGAACACGTGTCGGAAACCCTGGACGGCTGACGTGAACCCGTCGGAACGCCGTTACGTCATCACCTTCGGCTGCCCGGACCGCACCGGGATCGTGGCGCGGATCGCGTCGTTCATCGCCGAGCAGGGCGGCTGGATCGTCGAGGCCGCGTACCACACCGATCCGGACACCGGCTGGTTCTTCACCCGCCAGGAGGTGCGGGCCGATTCGCTCCCCTACGACGTCGATGAGCTGCGGGAACGCTTCGGTCCGGTGGCCGTGTCGCTCGGCGCGAACGAGGATGACGAAGGCGGCGCTGGCGGGCTGCACTGGCGCATCGACGACACCGGGGTGCGCCGCCGCGTCGTCGTGCTTGTGTCCAAGGAGGGCCACTGCCTGTACGACCTGCTCGGCAGGGTCGCGGCCGGGGAGCTGGACGTCGACGTCAGCGCGGTGATCGGCAACCACGACGTCCTCGCCGACGTCACCAAGGCGCACGGCATCCCATTCCACCACATCTCGTTCGGCACCGACCCGGCGAGCAAGGCGGAGGCGTTCGCGAAGGTCGCGGAGATCACCGACGCGGCCGACCCGCACGCGATCGTGTTGGCGCGGTTCATGCAGATCCTCCCCGAGCACCTGTGTCACGCCTGGACGGGCCGCGCGATCAACATTCACCACAGCTTCCTGCCGTCGTTCGTCGGCGCGAAGCCGTACCACCAGGCGTACGCGCGCGGGGTGAAGCTGGTCGGCGCGACCTGCCACTACGTCACGGCGGAGCTGGACGCCGGCCCGATCATCGAGCAGGACGTCATCCGGGTCGACCACGGCGACGCCACCCCCGACATGGTGCGCAAGGGCCGCGACATCGAGAAGGTGGTGCTCGCGCGGGGCCTGCGCTGGCACCTTGAGAACCGCGTGCTCGTCCACGCGGGCCGCACCGTCGTGTTCTAGATGATCGGCTTGGCCAGGCCGTCGATCACGTCGGCGCCGGGCAGCGACGCCAACAGTTCGCCCGTGACGAGCAGTTTGCCGCCTCGGGTGCCGCTGCCGATGACGACCTCGGCCGCCTCCGCGACGGCGGTGTCGACCAGCACCGGCCAGTCGTCAGGCAGCCCGATCGGCGTAATGCCGCCGTAGGCCATGCCGGTCTGCGCGACGGCGTCTGCCATCGGCGCGAAGGACGCCTTCCTGACGTCGAGGCGGCGGCGGATGACGTTGTTGACGTCTGCGCGGGTGGTGGCGAGCACCATGGCGGCCGCGTAACGCACCTCGCCAGCGCGCTTGCCAGCGACGACGACGCAGTTCGCCGATGCGTCAAGCGGGGAACCGTATGTCTCGCAGAACTGCTCGGTGTCGGCGAGGTCCGGGTCGATCTCGACGACCCCGGCCTCGGTGTCGGCGCCGAGCTCTCGCAGCGCCTTCGCCACCGGCTCGGCGAGCAGGTCGGGTCTTTCCGCGGCCGGGACGACGTCAAGGGACCCGGCGATGCTCCAGCTACGCATGGCTCCTACCAGTTGTGGCCGCGCTGGACTTCGATCAGCTTCGGCCGCACGTCGACGATGTAGACCAGGACGGCCACTAGGCCCGCGATCCAGAACAGCAGGCCAGGGCCACCGCCGCCGAACGCGCCGAACAGGATCATCGCGGCGGTACCACCGCCGGTGATGCCCATCCAGGCGGGCTTGGTCATGCGGTCCGCCGCCGTGTAGGCGTCGGCGCGCTGCATCACGGCGTGTGCGAAGGCGTAGATGCCGACCGGCACACCGGCCACTTGTATCAACCACAGGATCTGGATCGAGAGCGGTGCCACGTGCCCAGCCTACGGCGATCGACAAGTGAACTCACAACCTGGGACGGTTCCGGCTGTCGGACAGCACAGGGCCCCGGCTTCCTGAGCGAGAAGCCGGGGCCAAGCGGGTGCCAGTCAGACCGTCACTCAGAGGTGGTCTTCTTGGCAGGCGCCTTCTTCGCGGGCGCCTTCTTGGTGGTGCTGGTGCTCGTCTTGGCCGTTGTGGTCGAGCCAGTGCTCGCCGAGGTGGTGGCCTTCTTGGCGGTGCTGCTGGCCTTCTTGGTGGCCTCGACGGTCGACTCGGCGGCGGTCGCCGAGGCCTGCTTGGCGGAGGCCGAGGCCTGCTTCGTCGCGGTGTCAGCCGCGGTCTTGGTCCGCTTGGTCACGCGGCCGACGATGTCGTCGAACCGGTGCCGCACGTCACCAGTAGTCTCCTCGACTCGCTTCTCGGCGTTGTCGATGGCCTCCTGCAGCTGCTCGATCGCCCGACGGACCTGCGGCTGCTCAACCAGGTGCTCCCAGGTCTCCTCGCCGGACTCGGCGAGCTTGTCGTACAGCTTCCGCGCGGACTCGGTGGCCTCCTCGACCAGCCTGCGGAACTCCGCAGGGTCGAGCCGCTCGCGGACGTTCTCCCGGACGCCCTCGACGTCCCTGGGCAGCTCGTCGAGGCTCTTCCGAGCTTCGTCGAAAGACTTCCGCGCGCTCTCGCGCAGGCTCTCGACGTCCTTGGCCTTGTTCACGGCGTCGGCGACGGCCTGGCTGGCCAGGTTGCCAGCGCCGAGCGCGGCGAACAGCGGGGTGCGCACCTGCTCGACGGCGTGGTTCAACTGCTCGCGCACCTTGTTGACGTCTTCCTTGGTGGGACGGGTCATCGAAGATCACTCCTCATTGGCTGCAGCCCTGCTGGGCTGAGGCAGCGGTGGACTTACTGTGCGTTGTCGCGGTCCGCAGCGGCGGTAGCATCGGTGCCTTCCTCCACTGTGGACGGTTCCTGCTTGGGCTGTCCCGCAGAGTTCTCCCTGCGGAACGACTCGTAGACATCGAGCAGAACCTGTTTTTGACGCTCGGAGAGTTCGGCATCCGCCCTGATGGCGTCGGCTACCGGACCTCCGGTTGGCACATCCAAGATTCCCGCCTGTACGTACAGCGCCTCCGCGGAGATACGCAGCCCCTTCGCGATCTGCTGCAGGATCTCCGCACTGGGTTTACGTGAACCTCTTTCAATTTGACTCAGGTATGGGTTCGACACACCAGCCAATTTGGAAAGCTGACGCAACGAGATTTTCGCGTTTTCCCGCTGCTGCCGGATGTACTGCCCGATATCGCGACCGATGTCGGCGACCATGCCGATCGGCTTGCCAGTCGAGGCGTCCGTCGTGACTTCTGCCGTGGCGTCTGTCGCGGCGGAATCCTCGGCCTGACCCGTGGAGTGAACACCCGAGCTCGTGGTGATGTCTGATTCGGGCATCCAGCCCACCTCCTTGCGATAACAGCCAGTCTACGCAGCAGTGCTAGCTATTGCAAGCACCTTGCTTGCACCTTTCGGGTGTTACGTGGGACACCCGATCGGTGCTCGGCTGGCGCCCGGTGCTCCGCCGTCCGTTCGGACACCATGACGCCACCCGATCAACGTCGCCGCGTCACGCAAAGGTATCCGGTTGGAAATCTCCGGAGAATAGGAGTGCTGAGAATAGGAGCGCTGGCCCAAGCCGCGCCCACAGAAATGATCGTGTCCCCCGTTCCCGACGCCGTGTCCCCCGCCCATGACACCGTGTTCCCCGTTCCCGACGCCGTGTTCCCCGTTCCCGACGCCGTGTTCACCTCGAAACCCAAAGCGAGCGAACCTCGCGCTGGCACGGGCGCGCCCGCTGAATGCGGAACACGGCGTCTCGGACGACGAACACAGCATCGTGAAGGTGGAACACGCTGTCCTGGGCGACGAACACCGCGCTCTGTGTGGGGGACACGACGTCGGGAACGGGGGACACGGCGTTCTGAACGGGGGACACGACGCTAGTCGGCGCGGACTAGGCAGAACGGGTGGCCGTCCGGGTCGGCGTAGACCCGGAAGCTCTCCGGGGTGTCGTCGAGCAGCCGCGCGCCAATGCCGAGCACCCGGTCGTGCTCGGCATCGATGTCCGGCACGTCGAAGTCGATGTGCAGCATCTGCGGGCGCTCGTTCGACGGCCAGGTGGACGGCTGGTAGTCCGGGTCGCGCTGGAAGCAGATGTCCGCGCCGCCGTCCGGGTTCAGCAAGCTCACCCATTCGTCGTCGGGCGAGTCCGCCTCGTCGATGCTCCAGCCAAGCAACTGGCCGTAGAACTGGGCGAGCCGCCAGGGGTCGGGGCAGTCCAGCGCGACGCAGCCAAAGGAGATTGTTCCCGGCATGATTCCCTCCAGTGTTCTGGTGTGGGAACCATGCTGCCCGCGAGCACCGACAATGTCGTCGCATCATCGGGGTGGTTACCCAACCGTGCCGCGGAAGCCGCCAGTACGGTCACCGCGACCGGCGGTCCGTAGCGGCTGAGATCCGCGCGCCAGCCGGCGAGAGGGGAGCGCATGGCACCCCAGTTCGGACCTCATCCAGGTTCCGATCTCTACCACGAATCGGTGGAAACCACACGAGTCCGCCAGGATTACGGCAACCGGTCAGCCGTCGGCGGGAGCAGCTCGCGCACCCAGCGGCAGGCGGCGTCGGCGGCGGCGTCCAGCAGGACGTCGCTGGTGTCGAACAACCGCACGGGCGGGCGCAGCTCCGCCGCGGTCTCCCGCAGAGACGCGGCGAACGCCAGCATCTCCGCGACGCGCTCCTCGTCGTCCCACTCCCGCCAGGCGGGCCGGGCCGCGAGTCGCTTCGCGAGGACATCGTCCGACGCGACGAAAGCGAGGTAGTGGATGTCGGAGAACAGCGCGCGTTCCGGCAGCGGCTCGAACTCCGGTGGCACCACCGTCCCGCACAGCACGACCGGACGCCCGCTCTGGTGGATCATCGCGGCCATCCGCAGCCAGGTGGACCGGAATGCGGGATGGCCGTCGCGCAGGCCGCCTGTCCAGAGGACGTCTTGCTCCAGCACGACGACGTCGCCGCGCAGCCGCTCGGCAAGCGCAGGCCCGACGGTCGACTTCCCACCCCCGCTGGGGCCGGTCAGCGCGAACAGCGGAAGGCGCAAGAACGTCCACCGGTGCTCGCAGCGCGCGCACACCAGCTCGTCGCCGTCGACGAGCGGCGCGTCCGCCCGATCACCGCAGCGGGGGCAGATCGTCAGGTCGAGCATCCGCTAGAAGCCAAACAGGTCGTCCAGGAAGCCCTTACGCTTGCGGTGCCCGTGAGGACCATGGTGGCCGTGGCCGTAGGAGCGCGGCGAGTCGCGGTAGCCACCCCGGTACGGCTTGGGCGAATCCTCGTAGCCGCCCTTGTACGGCTTGGGCGAGTCGCCGTAGTGCGGCATCTGCTTGGTGGGCGGGGACATCTGATGCGGCGGCACACTCGGAGCGGGACCCGCCGGGTTGTACGGCGGTGGGGCGGCGGCCGCGGCACCGTCCGCGTAGAACGCCGCCTCGGCGCGGGCGATCTGTTCCATCTCACCGCGGTCGAGGAAGACTCCGCCGCAGCCGAGGCACTGTTCGATGTGGACGCCGCCCTTGTCGACGGTACGCATCTGGTTCTGACACTTGGGGCATATCACGCGCATAAGCCTACGAATGCGCGCCAGCCCCGTGGCGGCGTCAGAAGAACAGCTCGGCAAGAGTGTAGATCGCGAGGCCTGCCAGCGCGCCGACGACGGTGCCGTTGATCCGGATGAACTGCAGGTCCCTACCCACCTGCAACTCCACGCGGCGGGACGTCTCCTGCGGGTCCCAGCGCTCCACCGTTTCGGTGATCAACGTCGTCAGCTCGCTGGAGTAGTTGGTGACGACGTGCGCTGCCGCGTCCTCGATCCACGTCTCCACCTTCCTGGCCAGCGCGTCGCCCGACGCCAACCGTTCGCCGAGCCGGCACAGCGCGTGCCGCACCCGCTGACGCAGCTCGCTCGACGGGTCCTCGGTCGCGGCAAGCAGCATGTCCTTGCCGGTTGCCCACGCCGCGCCGATCAGCTTCTGTACCTCGGGGTGTTCGATCACCTGCTGCTTGACCTGCTCCGCGCGCCGGATCGTCTCCGGGTCCTCGCGCAGGTCGGCGGCGAACTCGGAAAGGAACCGGTCAAGCGCCAGCCGCATCGGGTGGTTGACGTCGACCTTCACTGCCCACGCGAACGACAGCACCTCGCCGTACACCTTGTCCGCCACCAACTCGTCGACGAACTTCGGCGACCACGTCGGCGCCCGGTCGGAGACCACCCGGAGCACGGTGTCGTGGTTGTCGCGCACCCATTCGTAGGAGCGGTCGCAGACCAGGTCGACCAGCTTGTGGTGCGCACCGTCGACGACGACCTGCCCGAGGATCGCACCGAGCGGCGGACCCCACTCCTTGTCGATGATGCGTCTGGCGACAGCCTGCTCCATCACGGCCTGGACGTCCTCGTCGCGCAGCACCGTCACCGCGCCGCGCAACACGCTCGCCAGCTCGGCGGTCACCCGTTCGGCGTTCTCCTGCCGCGCCAACCAGCCACCGAGGCTCCGCGCGATGTCGGCCCGGCGCACCTTGTCCCTGACGACGTCCGGCACGAGGAAGTGGGTGCCGACAAACTCGCCGAGGCTGTCCCCGAGCTGCTGTTTGCGGGTCGGGATGATCGCGGTGTGCGGGATCTTGATCCCAAGCGGATAGCGGAACAACGCCGTCACCGCGAACCAGTCCGCGAGCGCGCCGACCATGCCCGCCTCCGCCGCGGCGCGCACGTAGCCGACCCAGCCGGGCCAGCCAGCTGACTTGGCCCAGCTCGCCAGCACGAACACCACGGCCGCGCCGATCAGGAACCCGAGCGCGACCGCCTTCATCCTCCGTAAGCCGCGTCGCTTGGCTTCCTCCCCACCCGGCCCGCCGGGCAGTGGCGGCGGAGGGTGCCCCTCGGCTGAACTGGTTGTGCTGGCTTGCTTCACACCGCCATTCTCCGTGAAGATCACACCTCATGTCGGAACCTGCCCTCGTGCCGCGCCTGCGTCCGTTCGCGTCCACCGTGTTCGCCGATATGACCGCGCTGGCCACGCGCACCAAGTCGGTCAACCTCGGCCAGGGATTTCCCGACACCGACGGCCCGCGCGGCATGCTCGACGCGGCCAAACAGGCCATCGACGACGGCATCAACCAGTACCCGCCAGGACAGGGCAGGCCAGAACTCCTGGACGCGGTGGCCGAGCACCGCACCCGCTACGGCACGAAGTACGACTCCGCAAGTGAGATCCTGGTGACGACCGGCGCGACCGAGGCCATCACGGCGGCCGTGCTGGGTCTCGTCGACGCGGGCGACGAGGTCATCGTGCTTGAGCCGTACTACGACTCCTACGCCGCCGCGATCGCCATGGCGGGGGCCACCCGCAGGGTGGTGCCGCTGGCGCAGCATGGCGAGGGCCGGTTCGCGGTCGACGTCGACGCGCTGCGGGCCGCAGTCGGGCCCCGCACCCGCGCGATCATCGTGAACTCACCGCACAACCCCACCGGGACCGTGTTCACCCGCGACGAGCTCGCCGGAATCGCACGGCTCTGCGTCGACAACGACCTGCTCGCCATCACCGACGAGGTCTACGAGCACCTGGTGTTCGGCGACGCCGAGCACATACCGCTCGCCACGCTGTCAGGCATGGCCGACCGCACGGTGTCGATCTCCAGCGCGGGCAAATCGTTCAACTGCACCGGCTGGAAGATCGGCTGGGCCTGCGGGCGCGCGGAGCTGATCGCGGCGACCCGCGCGGCCAAGCAGTTCCTCACGTTCGTCTCAGGGGCGCCGTTCCAGGTCGCCGTGACGCACGCGCTGCGTGCCGAACTGGGCTGGGTGGCGCGGCTGCGCGACTCGCTGTCCGAGAAGCACGACCGGCTGGCCGATGGGCTGGCCAAGGCCGGGTTCGGGGTGCTGTCCGCTGCCGGAACATACTTCGTGTGCGCCGACGTGCGTCCGCTCGGCTACACCGACGCGACCGAACTGGCGTGGCAACTGCCGGAACGCATCGGCGTTGCGGCCGTTCCGGTGAGCGCGTTCGCCGAGAGCGCAGGCTACGGACACTTGCTGCGGTTCGCGTTCTGCAAGTCCAACGAGGTACTTGACGAGGCCATATCCCGGCTGCATCAGCTCGCTCCGTAGTCACCTCGCCACTCGAATCGGTCACCTCGTACCAATCTTCTTGCCGACAAGGTCTGGATCGACGGGTTGCGAGGTGTAACACTCAGACCCTGCGCCGTTTCCGACGACGGCGCGTTCTGCGTGTGTGCACAGCAGTGACCTGACTGGGACGTGAGGTGGTGACGCGATGAACGCCGCATCGATGTCACCCGATCGTGTCGTCGCAGGTCACGGCGTCGCCACTGTGATCGGTCGGGTCGCCATCGTGGCCGGGTTCGTGCTCGTCGGTTGGTTCGTCGCCGCACTGCTGAGCACGGCGGCGTCCGCACACGGCGAGAGCGACGCCGCCGAGGCCGCGTCGGCCGAGTCGTCGCAGTCCGGCGGGCTGCTCGGCGGCCTGACCGGCAAGCTGGGCGACACCATCGCCGCGTCGACGTCCGTGACCAACGGCGTCACCGACACCGTTGAGAAGACGACCGGCGCCGTCAGCACGACGCTGGACAAGACAACCGGCGGGCTGACGAAGACCGTCACGAACACCGTCGACAACACGGTCGGCACGGTCACCGGCACCGTCGACAACACGGTCGGCACGGTCACCGGCACCGTCGACACCACGCTCAACTCCGTGACCGGCACCGTCGACACCACCGTCAAGAGCGTCACGGACACCACCGGCGGGGTCGACCAACCGGCCTCCGCACCACCTCAGGACGAACCTGCACCGGCCCCGGCGCCAAAGGCCGCACCGAAGGCCGAGCCGACGCAGGCAGCCACCGACGCGCCCGAGCAGCGCACGGACGCGGAGCCGCAGCCCGTCACGCTCCCGCGGCAGCCAGTGCCGAGCGCGCCGCCCGCACCAGTTCCAGCCAGCCAGCCAGCCATGGCGGATCACGCCGCTGGCGGCGGTTCCGCCCCGGCAGGAGCGCCGCACATCCCCACCGCGCCAGCCTCGGCAGCGGCATCAGCGACAAGCGACACCGGCGCGGGCAAGCACCCGTTCGCCACGCTCGCCTACGACGCCGTCACGTCGTCCGGCTACCACTCCGGCGGCCCCGTCGGCCACCGCGCCCTCGGCGCAGGCATCGACGCCGCGCTGCCGTGCACCTCACCCGACTGACTCCGCCTCATCCGGGGGATACCCGCGTCGTTCGTGGCTCCGCCACACGGTCCAGCGTGCTGCACCTTCTGACGCAACTTCGCTTATCAGCACTTTCCCGACGCGAACTCACTCGTTGAGGCCTACGCATGACCACCAACTTCCCGATCGGCCTACCGCGCCAGGCCGGTTCGGGCTCTGGCTCCGACGCCACGATGCCCCCGTGGCGTCGGAGCCCACTCACCACCCGCGCCGTCCCCGTTGATGCGACGGCGGACCGGTCGGCGGAAGCGGATCACCTCCCGCCGCTACCCGCCGGTCACACCGTCGTCGAGGGAACGGCCCGAATGAGGCGTGCGCCCTGCGGCTTCACCGCGCCGAAGCCGCCATGGGCCCACGCCTGAGCGGCGGTGGCTTTCCGGCGCACCGAGGGGCTGCGCCGGAAAGCCACCGCACCGCGTCACCGCACCTGGATGTCATCCGGCAGTGCGGTCACGTCACCGCCACCCCGCAGCGACCCCGCGGCCGCACTCAGCCGCGCGACGGCCTCGGTGAGCTGGTCTCCCGGCACCGCATACGGCAACCGCAACCGCTGTTCGAGCCCGCCGTGCACGCTGAACCGCGCGCCAGGCGCGATCCGCACCCCGTGATTGAGCGCCGCGACGGCCAGCCGGGTACCGATCGGCTCGTCCAACCGGCACCACAACGACAGCCCGCCCTCCGGCAGGTCGAACGTCCACCGAGGGAAGTACGTCCCTACCGCGTCGACCAGCGTGTCCCGCATGTCCGCGATCTGGTTCCGCCGGTCGGCGAGGACGTCGTCCCGCGCCATCAGCCTGGCCAGCACGAGCTGCTCCAGCACCGGTGAGCCGAGATCCAACGCCGATCGCGCCGACACCAGCCCGGCGACCTGCTGCCTGCTCGCCCTGATCCAGCCGATGCGCAGCCCGCCCCAGTAGGTCTTGGCCGCCGAGCCGACCATGATCGCCCAGTTCCCGCCGACGCCGTCGCCGGTGAACGCGGCGAACGGCAGCGGGCCGGACGCCGCGTCGCCCGTGTGGTCGAGCTCGACCATGGTTTCGTCTACGACGACCGGCGTGCGCGCCCTGGCGAAGGCCGCGCCGAGCCGCTCCCTTGTCGCGGCGTCCATCCGCTGTCCCGTCGGGTTCTGGAAATCCGCGATGACGTAGGCCAGTCGAGGATTGGCCTGCTTCAGGGCCGCTTCGATGCCCTCGACGTCCCAGCCCTGCTCGACGGGCACCGGCACAGGCAGTGCGTGCGCCGCGCCGATGGCCGCGATGGCGTTGGGGTAGCTCGGTTGTTCGAGCAGGACGCGGTCGCCCGGCCCCGCAAGCAACCGCAGCGCGAGCACGAAGGCGTGGTGCGCGCCGTTGGTCACGAGGATCTCGTCCGGCGAGGTCGGCAGGCCGCGCTCGGCGTAGCGGGCCGCGATCCGCTCCCGCAGCGTGAACAGCCCACGCTCGGCGTAGCCCGAACCTGACACCAGCGACAGCAGCTCCGGCATCGCCTCGTCGACGGCCTCGGCCAGCGCGGGAACCGCGGGCGGCGACGCCCTCGCGAAGTCGATCACGTCACCGTCCGGCTCCTGCTCGGCGGCCAGCCCTGCGGGACGCGGCAGCGCGATCCACGAACCCGACCCGCGCCTGCTCGCGGCAAGGCCCTTCTCCCGCAACCGTTCCAGTGCCGAACCGACCAGTGTGCGGCTCACCTGCAGAGCGGTGGCCAGCTCGCGCTCGGCGGGCAACCGGGTGCCTGGCGGCAGTCGACCGTCGCGCACCTGCCACTCCACCGCGGCGGCGAGGTCGGCCGCCCCGTGATGCGGACCGCGCCGTCGCCACTGCCCCAGCATTGTGGCCAGCTTGGGCCCGGAAATCCGGCCACCGGGCGGAGGTGCCATCACCATAAGGACCAATTCTTCCTGATTGGCTATGGCAATGCGAGCCAATCCTCGGAGAACCTGAACGGGTGACCACGCCACGCCTGAGCGCGATGCCCCTTGCCGTCAACCCCACCGCGCGGATGATCCAGCTCATCGCCGGACTCGCGCTGTACGGCACGAGCATGGCGATGATGACCCGAGCCGGGCTCGGCCTGAGCCCATGGGACGTGCTGCACGAGGGGTTCACCGTGCGCACCGGCCTTAGCTTCGGCGTCATCACCGCGATCACGTCGGGCGCTGTGCTGCTCGCCTGGGTGCCGCTGCGCCAGCGTCCCGGCCTCGGCACCATCGCGAACGTCGTCGTCATCGCGGTGACCGTCGACCTGGTGCGGCTGGTGCTACCCCAGCAGCACGACCTGCGTTGGCAGATCGCGCTGCTTGTCGGCGGGGTCGTGCTGAACGGCGTCGCGACGGCCGCCTACATCGGCGTGCGGCTCGGACCTGGCCCCCGCGACGGTCTGATGACCGGGCTCGTCGCGGTGTCCGGGCGCTCGGTTCAGCTCGTGCGTACCGCCATCGAGGCGTCCGTGCTGCTCGCCGGGTGGCTGCTCGGCGGCACCGTCGGGGTCGGCACCCTGCTCTACGCCTTCACGATCGGCAGCCTGACGCAGTACTTCCTGGCCAGGACGACCTGGCGCGACCAGGAGCCCTGCGCCACCGCCCCCTGACCCCGTGTCCCCCACTCCCGACGCCGTGTCCCCCGCTCACGACGTCGTTTTCGCCGCTGCGGCCAGCTCTGCGGGTGCGTCCGCCGCGTAGCCGAACAACCCCGGCATGCCACCCGTGTGCAGGAAAACCACCGGATCGCCGTCGCCGTTCCCGCTCACGGTGTCGATGAGCAGCGCGGCCGCCTTGCCCGAGTACACCGGGTCGAGCGGGATGCCGGTGGTGGTGCCGACGAGCCGGATCGCGCGCCACACCCGCTCGTCCGGGATGCCGTAACCCGCACCGAGCACGGAGTCGTCGAAGCGAACCCGGTCCAGCGACGGCGTGTGGACGCCGAGCATGTCGGCGGCGTCGGCGAGCAGCTTCGCGACTGTCTGCTCGGTCTCGCTGGCGGTGTGAGAGACGCAGGCGGCGTGGATCGGGACGTCCCTGCCGAGCAGCGCGGTGCCGAGCACCAGACCAGCGACGGTGCCGCCGCTGCTGCATGGTGTGACGATCTTGCTCGCGGTGGTGCCGCGCTCGGCAAGCTGTCCGGTGAGTTCTGCCGCCGCGTTCACGTAGCCGAGCACACCCACCGCGTCGGAGCCGCCGAGCGGCAGCACCGCGACGTTCCTGGCCTCCTTCTCGGCCTCGGCCATGAGCCGCTGGAAGGTCTCGGCCGTTTCGGACTCACCCGAACAGACATGCAGCTCGGCACCGAAGATGTTGTCCAGGAGCATGTTGCCGGAGCGCAGATAGGCGTCGTCGGACCGTGGCACCAGCTCGGTGAGCACCAACTGGCAACGCAGCCCGAGCCGCGCGCAGGCCGCAGACGTCTGCCTGCCGTGGTTGGTCTGTACCGCACCGAACGTGATCACGGTGTCCGCGCCGTCTGCCTGTGCCTTGCCGAGTAGGTACTCCAACTTGCGGACCTTGTTGCCGCCGGCACCGGCGAGGGTCGCGTCGTCGCGTTTGATCAGGATCCGGGGCCCGCCGAGGTGTTCGGTGAGCCGAGGACAGTCCTCAAGCGGTGTCGGCAACGGCGCCAGCTGCGCCCTCGGAAACGACCCAAGACCAGCACGCATCCACAACCTCCACTACACCGTGTCCCCCGCTCCACTCTGGCACCGCGCCTGCCGGGCCGCCACGACGAAGGAGTGTCCACAGAACCCGTCAGGCTTTCGTAAGCACGATCGCGCACCCACGGCCAGCCACTCGGGGAAGACTGGTGTAAACGAGCAGGAGGCCCGTAATGCGCAAAAGGACCGTGCTGTCGGCAGTGGCCAGCGTCGCCGTGATCGGCATCGGCGTCGGGTTGTGGGCGTTCCAGCCGTGGAAGGTCTTCACCAGCAGCGAGCTGCACGAGACGTCACCGCTTGCGGCGGAACAAACCGAAACCGGGCCACGGCTGTTGACGTCGGGCAGGTTCGTCAGCCAGGAGCACCAGACGTCCGGGAAAGCCCTGGTCATCGACCGCCCGGACGGCAGCAGGGTGCTCCGGCTGGAGCGACTGGCCAGTTCGGACGGCCCTGACCTGCACGTCTGGCTCACCGACGCCGCAGCGGGCCTCGACGACTGGGGCGCATACGACGACGGCAGGTACGTGGCACTCGGCAATCTCAAAGCGACGCACGGCAGCCACAACTACGCCATCCCTGCCGACGCCGACCTCGACGGCCTGCACAGCGTCGTCATCTGGTGCGACCGGTTCAACGTCGCCTTCGGCTCAGCCGCGCTCGACCTCTGAGCCCGCGCCTGACGACGTCATCCGTCGTCCGAGAGCGGCCCTGCCAGGCTCGCGCGCATCGCGTCCATGACCCGCTCGCGCGTGGGCAGGTCGAGGCGGCAAGCGTTCGCATCCCGCCCGGCGGGGCGTCCCATGACGTCCTCGCCGTCGACCAGCACCGTCGGCGAAGGGTACGGCCCGACCGTCTCGATCACCTGCGCTGTCAGGTCGAGTTGCGCGAGGCAGTCAGCGATCATGCTGCGTGCGTCGTCCGCGTGCGGGCATTCCGGTGCGGTGATCAGCTCAACGTGCATGCGTACTCCGTTGTTCGCATGCACAAGCATGCATCGTTGCCCCACGGGCAAGGTCAAGCCCGCTCCGAAGTCGTACATCTCACCGGTCACCTCCGATTACGACATCGGCGTGCCGCCGCGACAGCGCCGCTCGGGATGGCCATTGGTCACCAACAGGGCCGCCGAAGTTCCCGGCTCAGCCAAGACGACCAGCGTCGTGGCTACCCGGACGGTTTCCGGACTCCCGGACTGACATGGGGCCCGCATAGTCAGGGACTTTCCGCCCTATGGCGTGGTGGGACCCCGTTCCATGCTGGAACGGGTGTGAACCGCCGCGCCCACGTAACGACGAGGAGTCAGCGAGCATGGTTGTCCTCGGACCGTTCCACACGGGCACGAGCCGCTCGCCCGACACGATCTGCACCTGCTGCGGAACCGCCAACAGCACGACCACGCTGAAAACCAATGCGATGCGGCGAGCTGTCGCGGCATTCGTGCTGGTACCAAGCCTCACGATCACGTTGACGGTCCTGATCGGCGTGGAATCGACCATCGCCAACGTCACGCTCGCGGCGACGGCCTGGACCGTACTCGGGATCCCAGCCGCCGGGCTGGCGCTGAAATCGGCGTTCGCGCCCGCCTGCCGTTACTGCGGATCACCCGACCTCGCCGGGGTCCAGGCGTCGCAGAACGCACAGGTGCTGCCCGGCTAACGCACGCCCATCCGGACGACGCACCCGTTAGCACGTCGTCGGCGTCCGCTGAGCAGCCGAAACGCCCTCCGTAACACCGTTCTTGATGACGCCTGCGAGTTGGGCTTCCCTCCGGACAGACCTTAGTGATACGGTAATTTCATTCAACGAAACCCCCGCGTCGCAGTGGAAGGTCTGTTGAAATGCTGGGAAAGAACTTCACCTCCGGTCTGACCTATCGCGATGGGCACCACTGGGTGCGCGTGAAGACCCGCGGCCCCGTGATCACGAAAGGCGTCGCCCAGCCGACGGTGCGGCTGACCATCGAGCACGACGGGACGACCCGACGAACCAAGATCTACGCCAATCGCGACTACGAGACACGCGGCGGCGGCACCGCGTCGAAACACGCCCGCCGCGAGTGGATCCTGCCAGCAGGGGCCTCCATCGACCCGCACGACTACGAGCGTCAAGACATCGACCTGCTGTCGCATAACCCCTGCTCGGCCCCCACGCCGCCGATGCAAACACAGCTCAGGGCACCGACGACAGACGGCCGCGCCCCGCCGCGCTGTCAGGCAAGCCGGTCCGCCCCAGCTCTACCGCCACCGGACCCCGATCGGCGGAGCCGCCGCCCATCACGGCGGTGCCCGAGAACGAGTACTGCGACGAGGCCTGCTACTGGCTCCCGCCGAACACCCATCACGTCACCGCGAGCCAGTACGCGATCCTGGAGGCACTGTCCGAACTGCTGTGGGTGGACGTCCCCGCAGCGCGCTGGCGGGACGGCGAACTCATCGAGCACGACGCCCCCACTGGTTACACCGAAGCCGAGTTGGCGGCCATAGTTCACGGTGTGGAACATGCGAGCCCGCGACAGGTGCGCGCCGTCGACCGCACAATCACCGAACTGGTCAAGCGTCGTCTCATTGAGCGAACCGGAAAGCGATTCCGATTGCGCGGCTGGGAATGTCTGCACACCCGGCGCAGGAAGACCCGGCGCGCGATCGAGCAGGGCGGCGGGCGCGCGTTCTATGCCCACGTCCGGCACAGCGCCTGACGCCGAACACCGGGAGCGAACGCCGTGGCCCCCGCAGAAATCAGGCCACGTCGGCGGGAACCGTGGCGAGCAACGCGTGGCCCGCAGCCGTGAGTCCGGCGGGCACCCGTTGCCCGATCGCGCCGAGGCGCACGGGGTGGATGAGGCGATAGCGGGCGAGGTCGTGCGCGGTCGCCTGATCGCAGCAGGTGATGCCGTCGATGTACAGGTCGGGCTCGCAGCTGCACGTCATCTCGGCTCGGTGCTGCGCCACCGCCCGCAGCATCGCGAGCATACGGTAGGAGGGGCCGCCCTGGAACGTCGTCGGCACGGACGTTTCTGTGACCGAGACATTCGGTGGCTGGCCGACCTGGAGCTTGTCCATCTGAGACCAATTAATGAACTAGATGTTGTCGTTAATAAAATACTAGATTCGTTGTCGTGTCCGTGTCAATGGAATCCGCGACAGCTTTCTACCCGGCAGTAGGGACCCTCGCCCCCAACTTCGCGCCACGAGTCCCATCCGGAATCACGCACTCATCCGCCGAACGTCGCCTTCGCGACCATCGCTGGCCCGGAATGCGGGGCGCGCATCTCCACACGAGTCGTCGTCGATTCACACGCGCTGAGCAGGTTCGGCTTCGCCACGCTGGCGGCGCCCTCCAGTGTCCAGGGTGGCGGCGAGGTCGATGAGCGTGCGCCAGCTGACCCAGACCGAGGCGGGCACTCCGTCGCCGATTATCGACGCGGGTTCAGCAGCGACCCGCGCGGGCTTGCCGCCGCTGGCGCGATCAGACGTGATCACGGCCTCCTCGGAGCGGTTCGGGGCTGGTGGGTGCCGCCCCGACCCCGGCACCCACCAGGCCGCGCCACCACGACGACGTGACGGCGCAAGCCAGTGCTGTCGCTGTGAAACAAGTTCGCGTCTCCATCGCGGACGGCTGGGAGGCGCGGGCCAAAGCGTTCGATCGCTGCCTGGCTCGACCTCCCTTTGAGGTCGGGTACCGGCGGCTCTGGCCTAACCGCGACACTTCCGAGCGTAGATCTCGATGTCGCACCGCCACAACGGGACGAACGGCGAATCACGCGACCGGTCCAACCCCGCTGAACAGGTACGAGTAAGCGCCCGACGGCTGGGTACCCGTTGAACGGGCGACGAACATGGACCCGTCGGCAGAACGTCAGCGCACGCGGGTTCGCCGTCGTACTCGACGAGGCCGCGGTGTCGCTTGAGGAACTGGCGAGGTACTCGACAGGGAAGACGACCTCTCCGCGCTGCTCGCGTACGTCGCCAGGCAGGCGGCACGGGTGCTACCCGGCGCCGATCACTCGACCTCCCAGTCGCCCACCTCTCTCGAGTGCTCGACATGTGACTAACGACACACTGTGTCAGAGGGTGCGCCGTATGCCCGAATTTTGACTACACTCTGTTAACGCGGCGGCGAGCTGTCGGAATTTTCCGGAAGTTGAGCATTTCGGGTCTTCCGCCGTGGCGCCGCGAGTTCTACGGTCTGCACGTGAGCTCTACCGGAACCGAGACGGGATATCGCTGGCTGCGGCGCACGGCGGATCTGCGGATCGAGGCGTGGGCGCCCAGCAGGGAGACGTGCG
>WHUD01000609.1 GCA_009377385.1 Actinophytocola sp. | reverse complement strand
TGTGCCCGGACGCTGCGCCCGGGTGGACGTCTCGTCCTCACCACGCCGAACCGGCTCACCTTCCCACCGGGCAACCTGTTCCATACGCGAGAGCTCGACCCTGCCGAGTTGACCGAGCTGGTCGAAGCCGGCGACCTCCACATCGAGTCGCTGATCGGCATCCACCACGGAGACCGGATCGCGGACTATCCCGGCGATCTCGTCGCCGACCAGCTGGCCACCGACCCCGACAACTGGCCGGCCGACCTGGCCGCCACGGTCGCCGACGTCACCGCCGACGACTTCGTCCTCTCCCCCAAGGACCTCGACGCCAGCCTCGACCTCTACCTGGTGGCGGTCCGCCGATGACCCCCGTCGGCACGTGCTGTCTCGTCCTGCATTCCCACCTGCCGTGGCTGGCCGGGCACGGGTCGTGGCCGGTCGGTGAGGAGTGGCTCTACCAGGCGTGGTCACAGTCGTACCTGCCGGTGATCGGCGCGCTTGACCGGCTCGCCGCCGAGGGCCACCGGGACCTGCTCACCCTGGGAGTCACGCCGGTGCTGGCGGCCC
>WHUD01000608.1 GCA_009377385.1 Actinophytocola sp. | reverse complement strand
GCCATCGCGGTCAGCTCGTCGATACCGGACATCGATATCTCCTTTCCGTGCTCAGCGGTCGCGGTGCACGACGAACTCGGCCAGCGTCGTCAGCTCCGTCTCGGCGGCCGGGTGTGGCGCGGCCGATCGCAGGTGCCCCAGTGCCCGCGCCAGCAGGGCGTCGGATTGCGAGCGGCACCATGCGCGTCCGCCCGCGTCGTCGACGAGGCGAGCGGCCCGCACCAGGTCGTCGTGCGAGCGAGGCGTATCAGCCTGGAACACCTTGGCGAGTTCTCGACCGGCCGGTGTGCCGGACGACAGCGCGTACACCACCGGCAGCGACTTCTTGCGGTTGCGCAGCAGCGTGGAGTTGTGCGCCAGCTCCACCGCCACTGCCGCCGGAATGGCCGCGCTGGTGTCGGTGCCGGTGGCCGTGGCGGTCAACAGCACCAGCGTCGGGCGGAGCGCCTTACCGCTCGGAGCGCCGGTGGCGTTGCCGTCGCTGTCCCACCACCCGAGGTGATATCCCACGATGTGTCGCATCGAGTCCGGCAGCGTGTCGACGGCGTC
>WHUD01000607.1 GCA_009377385.1 Actinophytocola sp. | reverse complement strand
GATGTGCGTGACGAACGGCCGTGCGGTGCCCCCGCCGGGTATCACCTGGAGCATCGGCGTCTCGACCTCGATGTATCCGCGCTGGTGCATCGACTCGCGCACCGACCGGGTGACGGCGCTGCGCAGCTCCAGCATCCGCCGGCTCTCCGGGTTGACCACCAGGTCGACGTACCGCTGTCGCACCCTCGCCTCGGGATCGGCGAGGCCGTGCCACTTCTCCGGCAGCGGCCGCAGCGCCTTGGCGGCGATCACCCAGCGGTCGGCGAGCACGGACAGCTCCCCGCGCTTGGAGGTGATCACCTCACCTTCCACGGCGACGTGGTCGCCGAGATCGACATCGGACTTCCACGCGGCGAGCGACTCCGCACCGACCTGTGCGAGCGAGAGCATCACCTGCAGCCTGCCGCTGCCGTCCTGCAGCGTCGCGAAGCACAGCTTGCCGCCGATCCGGCTGAGCATCAACCGCCCCGCGACCCCGACCCGCTCACCGGTGCTCGTGTCCGGGGGCAGGTCGGGGAACCGCTCCCTGACCGCGGCGATCGTCGAGCTG
>WHUD01000606.1 GCA_009377385.1 Actinophytocola sp. | reverse complement strand
GGTAGCGTCGGCGCGGCAGCTGTACAACTTCGACGCGTTGAAGGAACAGCACTACTGATGCACCGGCGAGCCGACGAGCGAGTGGGAGTGGGAGTGGTCGGCCGAGCTGGCGGGGCCGCCCGCGGAGGGAACGAGAGGAGGAGCGGGATCGGACAGATGGGTACGGAGCACGATCTTCCGGCGGACGCGCGGCGGCGTAGCCACACCTACCCGCCAGAGGTGGTGGCGCAGGTGCAGCGGATGGCCGAGATGGGCCGCTACGAGATCCGCGGCTGGGGGGCGAAGCGCGCTGCACCCACGTTCGACGACGTGCTGTTCCGTACCGCGTCGCTGTCGCGCTACCCGCTGGAGGGGTACCGGGAGAAGTGCGAGACCGCTACGGTGCTGGGCACCCGGCACGCGATGCACCCGATGCGGCTGGACATCCCGATCACCATCGCGGGGATGAGCTTCGGCGCCCTGTCGGCGCACGCGAAGGAGGCGCTCGGCCGCGGGGCGAGCGCGGTCGGCACGTCCACCACGACCGGCGACGGGGGGATGACCGAGGAGG
>WHUD01000605.1 GCA_009377385.1 Actinophytocola sp. | reverse complement strand
AGGGCTACGAGACGTCGTCGCTGCGCGACCTGCTCGGCGCCATGGGCATCAGCCGGAGCAGCTTCTACGATACCTTCGGCAGCAAGCACGAGCTGTTCCTGACGGTCATCGACCGCTACAACAACACGGTGGCTGCCTGCGGCCTCGAGGCCATGATCCACGATGCGCCGTCTCCAAAAGCCGGTATTCACAATCTATTCCAGGGCATCATTGAGACAATGGTGCAGACCGGCGAAAAGCGCGGCTGCTTTCTTAACAACTGCGCGGTCGAGGTCGCCTGCCACGACGACCAAGCGGCCGGCCGCATCGCCCACGGCATCGCCAAGGCCGAAGAAACTTTCTACTGCGCCATCCGGCGCGGCCAGAAACTGGGCGAGATCGGCGCCGGCAAGGCGGCGCGTCCGCTGGCCCGCTACCTGACCGGGATGCTGAACGGCCTCCTCGTCATGGGCAAGGCGAAGCCTGACCGCCGCACGCTGCAGGACGTCGTGCGGGTTGCGCTGACTGCGCTCGACTGATTTTTGACCATTCTGGACCATTTGGTCCTATAC
>WHUD01000604.1 GCA_009377385.1 Actinophytocola sp. | reverse complement strand
GTCGCGCCGATCGGCTCACCCAGAAACCCGTTGATCAGAAACACGGTGCTGATGACGATTCCTGCGATGAGCGCGAGCATGCCAAGAATGAGCACGACGGCGCGGGTCTGTGCGGCCATGGTGTGCCTCCCTCATACAAGCGATCGCCCGGAGAGGTCGGATGGTTACTTGGGCCAGACCATCTCGATGTCGACGACGCGCGGCTCACTGCTGTGCCACTCCACAGTCACGCAGCTGGTGCAGCTCACGCAGCAGCGCGTCGATCGACTCGACCGCCGCCGTGGCGGACCGGCGGGCGCTACCACTGTCCGGGAAGTCGGGGTTCCGCCGGGACCAGTGGGCATGCGCGACCGACAGATCCTCGGCGTGATCACGGATGCGGGCGATGGGGTCTGAGGTCATCGCACACCGCCAGTGTGGTGTCCGTCGATGAGGTCGGCCGCTTCCAGCAGTGCCCGGCCGAGCCGCTCGGCTTCGTCGCGGGTGAGCGGGTATTCGCGGCCGTGGCCACCCGGGCCGGACAGCATGCCAAGGCGAACATGGGCGCTGTG
>WHUD01000603.1:277-551 GCA_009377385.1 Actinophytocola sp. | reverse complement strand
AGTTCCGAAGGAACGTCCAAGACCCAGGCACCTGCTCGGCGAAGTGCCTTGACCTTAGACTCGCCGCTGCCCTTTGTTCCGATGGTGATGGCACCCGCATGTCCCATGCGCCTGCCTGGGGGTGCCGAGCGGCCCGCGATGAACGCGATCACCGGTTTGCTCATCGCGGGGATGTAGTCCGCTGCTTGCTCCTCCATCACTCCGCCCAACTCGCCGAGCACCACAACGATCCTGGTATGTGGATGGCGGTCAAGGACCTTGAGCGCTTCGAGCG
>WHUD01000603.1:0-267 GCA_009377385.1 Actinophytocola sp. | reverse complement strand
CCTGCGCGCCGACGGTGGCTGCCTCCGCGAGCACCTCGATGACGTCTTGGGTGGGGATGTGCTCGGTCAGAAGGACGACCTTGCGGACGCCAGCGCTCAGCGCATCCAACACAGCGGCTCTTGCGGCGAGCGGCGGCACGAACAGCACGGTGACGTCGAGCTGATGGTTCCTCGCGGCGTCGGGCACGCTGCCGTACACGGGGACGCCGTCGATGTCGTGACCGCCCTTGCCGGGGCTGACTCCCGCGACGATCCGGGTTCCGGATT
>WHUD01000602.1 GCA_009377385.1 Actinophytocola sp. | reverse complement strand
GGGCCATCTGTGGGCAACGCCAAGCGCAAGATTCTCGTAGCGGCACTATTCTCGCAGGTCCGTAGCCATTTTCTGTACGGCAAAACCACCTTCTACGGATCAGAAGGTTGGGGGTTCGAATCCCTCGGGGCGCGCACGTGGAAAATCCGCTGTGACCAGCGGGTTTTCTGTTTTCCAAGGTCCTTTGCGGCTTGTGGTGTTGATCTTCATCCACAGTCTTATCCACAAGCGGTGTTAGCTTCTGCCGCATGTCAACGTCCAAGCGGCACAGGCGCGGCAGCATCCGTCGTATGGGAGCCCTGCTCCAGGTCCGGGTTTCGGCCGGTACGGACCCGGCGACGGGTGAGCGGATCGTGCTCACCGAGTCGGTGCCCATCGAGAACCCCGGCAGCGCGAGGTCCGAGCGGGCGGCCGAGCGAAAGGCGGACAAGGTCCTGACCCGCCTTCAGGCTGAAGCTGACTCGCTGAAGGTCGCACGGACGAAGTCGACGCTGTGCACGTTGCTGGACAAGTGGTTGCCGCAGCACGAGCTTGACGAGACAACGCGGATG
>WHUD01000601.1 GCA_009377385.1 Actinophytocola sp. | reverse complement strand
CGAAGCAGAGCGAGGGCCAGGCACGCGACGGCGTCGAGGTGGTCGACGTCGCCCACCTGCTGCTGCGTTCCCTGCGCGACCCCGGCGACGGCACCCCGTCGACGGACTCCCCGCAAGCCCCTGCCCCGACCCCGTCCGACTGAGCCCGTCTCGGTCGGTCGCGATCACCTGTCGCCTTCGTATGCTCGGGCTGTGGGGATCGACCGCGAGCGGCTGCTCGACACGGTGCGCGGGCTCGCGCTGCCCGACGGGCAGTACGCGGTGTTCGGCAGCGGCCCACTGGTCGTCCGCGACCTGCGTGAGGGCAACGACATCGACCTGCTCGTCACGACCGAGCTGTACGAGAGACTGCGCGCCGACGGCTGGTCGGTCCATCGCAAGGAGGACGGCGGCGAGACCCTGCACCGCGGCGACGTCGAGGCCATGCGCACGCTGGAGCTCCCCGGCTACCGCCGCGACGTGCCCACGCTCATCGCCTCGGCCGAGCACATCGCCGGCATCCCCTTCGTCTCGCTGGCCGAGCTGAGCCACTTCAAGAGCGCGGCGAACAGGC
>WHUD01000600.1 GCA_009377385.1 Actinophytocola sp. | reverse complement strand
ACTACCGGCAGAACGCGGTGTGGCTGATCAGTGACAACACCCTGAAGGCAGTCCGCAAGCTGGAGGACTCCACCGGGCGTCCGCTGTGGGAGCCGTTCGCCACGTCCGGTATGGAGACCGTGCCCGGCGGGATCCTGCTGGGTCATCGGGTCGTGATCGACCAGGCGATGCCGGACATGGGCGTGTCGGCGAAGTCGTGGGTGTTCGGTGACCTGCGTGAGTCCTACGTGATCCGCCGGGTACGGGACCTGCAGCTGGTCGTGAACCCGTGGACGAGGGCGAACGAAGGCCAGGTCGAGTACACGTTGTGGGCTCGTGCGGATGGCACGCCTCAGAACGACAACTCATTCATCATCGGCGCCAACTCGGCGACGTGATCGCATGAAGTCGATTGGGCAACTGGAGAGGCGCAAGGCGTGGCTTGAGGACCAGCTCGCCAAGGTGAGCGCCGAGATCAAGGCGCGAACGCCGAAGGTCGAGAAGCCGGGGCCGAAGAAGAGTTCTTCCTCGGCTGCGAAGAAGGAACCGAAGGACTGACCGGAGGGAGGTAGCGG
>WHUD01000005.1:52611-73990 GCA_009377385.1 Actinophytocola sp. | reverse complement strand
CGTCATCAAGGCCGGCGCCGCGACCGAGGTCGAGCTGAAGGAGCGCAAGCACCGCATCGAGGACGCGGTGCGCAACGCCAAGGCCGCCGTCGAGGAGGGCATCGTCGCCGGTGGTGGCGTCGCCCTGCTGCAGGCGTCCAAGACCGCGTTCGACAGCCTCAAGCTGGAAGGTGACGAGGCGACCGGCGCGAGCATCGTCAAGTTCGCCCTTGAGGCTCCGCTCAAGCAGATCGCCGTCAACAGCGGTCTTGAGGGCGGCGTCGTGGTGGAGAAGGTCAAGGGCCTGCCAGAGGGCCACGGCCTCAACGCCGCCACCGGCGAGTACGAGAACCTCATCGACGCCGGCGTCATCGACCCGGCGAAGGTGACCCGTTCGGCGCTGCAGAACGCCGCGTCGATCGCCGCGCTGTTCCTCACCACCGAGGTGGTCATCGCCGACAAGCCGGAGAAGGCGGGTGCCGCACCGGCAGGCGACCCGACCGGCGGCATGGGCGGCATGGACTTCTGACAGTCCTGATCGTCCGTACGGCTACGGCAGTAGGGGCCCGGTCCGCATCAGCGGGCCGGGCCCTTTCGCACGCGGGCGGCGTGCGTCGTGTCCCCCGCTCCGGACGCTGTGTTCCGCGTTCCCGACGTCGTGTTCCGCGTTCAGGCCGCCGTGTCCCACGCTGCTGACGTCGTGTTCGCCGTTCCCGACGTCGTGTTCGCCGTTCAGCGGGCGTTGCCTCGTGTATCGCGGAGCTTCGTGTCGGAGGCATCCAGCTGCACCCCGTACGCCTTCAGAAGCTTCGTGTCTGGTGACTTGGCGGATGCGAGGACATAGATGCGGATCATGCCAATCAGTATCAGTACAACGCCGACGACCAGCAGGATCAGCGCCGCGTCAAAGTTGTGTCCCACAGGGACGGATCGCTGGCTCCGACGTCCTCCCCCGGCCCCAGAACAGGAGACGATCGCGCAGACCATTCCGGGAACGAGCCCGAGGCCACCTGTTGATCCGCTTGTGGTAGTAGCCGGTCGAGAGCAGGTGGGCGTGCTCCGCCTCGGCGGGAAGCGGCTGCGGGTACGGGTAGGGCGGTCCGGAAGCTTCGGGAAGTCCTGCACGCGCGTCAGGCCAACGGCCGTCACGCCGCGAGTTGGCGGCTTCGCTGACGCCCCGGCTGAGACGTCAGTCGTCCTGCGGCATGAGGACCCAGCATGCGGCGTAGACCACGATCGGTGCGCCCATCCCGAACAGCGTCGTCGCGACGAGCATTATGCGCAACAGCGCGGCGTCGACGCCCAGGTACTGCGCCCAGCCGCCGCATACGCCGGCGATCATCTTGTCGGTTGAGCTCCTGCGGAGCCGCTTCACGCCACTGGCGTTCACGTCCTGTGTCATGGTTTCCATGGTCCGGCGCGAAGGCGCCGCCCACATCAGGGCTGCCCCTGGTTTCAACCCCGAACCGGCCCCCGGCGGCGAGTGGTGGGTTTCGCGGCCTCCTTCTTGTGCAACCCCGGTCATGAGGGAAGGAGAGTCATCGTGTCCAAGGTTCTGGACGGCAAACGGATCGCATTTCTGGTCGCGCCGGAGGGCGCCGAGCAGGTGGAATTGACCGAGCCGTGGCGCGCGGTCGAGAACGCGGGTGGCACGCCGGAGCTGGTGTCGTACCAGCCTGGCCGGGTCCAGGCGTTCAATCACCTCGATCCCGGTGACACATTCTCGGTCGACAAAGTTGTCACCGAGGTCGCGCCGTCGGATTACGACGGGCTGGTGCTACCGGGTGGTGTCGCGAATCCGGATAATCTGCGCACAATACCCAATGTAGTGCGCTTCGTCGGTGAGTTCTTCGCGCAGCGCAAGCCGGTTGCCGCGATCTGCCACGCGCCCTGGACGATGATCGAAGCGGACGTCGTGCGCGACCGTACGCTGACGTCGTGGCCGAGCCTCCAAACTGACCTGCGCAACGCGGGCGCGACGTGGGTTGACCAGGAAGTCGTCGTGGAGAACGGTCTAGTGACCAGCAGGAATCCGGACGACCTACCCGCGTTCTGCTCTCGCATGATCGAGGAGTTCTCCGAGGGAGAGCACGCCGGCCAGGCCAGCGGAAAGGCCGAGTCGAAGGCGCTCTGACGCGCTGAACGTGACACACGACGTCGGAACGCGGAACACAGCACTCCGAACGGCGAACACGGCGTCACCGACGTGGAACACGGCGTGCTGAACGGCGAACACGGCGTCCTGGACGGGGGACACGACGTCAGTGGGGGCTGGCGTTGAGGAGGTTGGCCAGGGTCATGGCGTCGCGTGGGGCGTGGGCTTCGATGTCGTTGTCGAAGTAGACGTAGATGTCGCGAGCCCGCCGGGGTGCTGGCGAACCGACAGTGTGCTCGCCGCGCGGTCCGCTGCCGTCGTGCCACTGCCGGATCTTGTCCGCCCACCCGCGCAGCGCCGCATCGCTATAGCCGCTAGCGTAGAGTTCGACGTCGCCGTGCAGTCGGATGTACACGAAGTCCGAGGTCACGTCCTCCAGGTGCGGCCACTCGCCAGCCGAGTCCGCGACGCACAGCGCGATGTCGTGCTCGCGCAGCAATTCGACGCACTCCGCCGTGGCGAAGCTCGGATGCCGCACCTCCAGCGCATGACGCAGCGGCCGGTCGCCGTCAACCTCGGTGAACGGCTCCGCCTTGAGCTTGTCGTCGTGGCCGCGAGCGAGTTCGGCGGCCTCGGCGGTGGACCGGGGTAGCGACTCGAAGAACGCGGTGAGCCGGTCGACGTCGAACACCATGCGTGGCGGCAGTTGCCACAACATCGGTCCCAGCGCGGGGCCGAGCGCGAGCACGCCGCTGGCGAGGAAGTTGGCAAGTGCCGTGTCGATGTTGCGGAGCTGCTTCATGTGGGTGATGAACCGGCTGCCCTTGACGGCGAACACGAAATCGTCGGGGACAGCGTCGCGCCAGCCGCGATACCGCTCGGGGCGTTGGAGCGAGTAGAACGAGCCGTTGAGCTCGGCTGACCGCACGTGACGGCTCAGGTATTCGAGTTCACGCTTCCGGGGCAAGTCATCGGGGTAGAACGACCCGCGCCAGGACTCATACACCCAACCGGATGTACCGATGCGGATCTCACTCATAGCCATCACCTCCTGCGCGGCTACCCACGGACGAGTTATCCCAAATCGTGCCGCAATCGGGGCATGTCGCCTTGACTGCACTAGATCAACTTAGGCTAGGCTCACCTACGTAGTCGAGGTGGGGAGAACCGTGAGTGCTGACGTCGCAGTGGGCCCGACCGGTGAGGACGCGCGCGAGGCCGTGTGCGAGTCGGTCTTCGGCTGCGTCGGCAACACCCCCATCGTTGCGTTGCGCAGACTATTTCGCGAGTCCGGCCGTGAGGTGCTCGCCAAGCTGGAGCTGATGAATCCCGGCGGGAGCATGAAGGACCGTTCGGCGCGCTACATCGTAGCTGCCGGACTCGCCGATGGTTCCATCCGCCCGCACAGCACGCTCGTCGAGAGCAGCTCCGGCAACTTCGGCATCGCGCTCGCGATGGCCGCGCGCGTCAACGACCTGCGGTTCGTCTGCGTGATCGATCCCAAGACGACCAGCGCGAACGTCGCGATCCTCCGCAGGCTCGGCGCGACCGTCGAGATGGTCACCCAGCCGGATGAGTCCGGTGGGTACCTCCACACGCCCATCGCCCGGGTGAACGAACTCGTCGCTATGACACCCGATGCGGTGTGGATAAATCAGTACGCCAACGACCGCAACTGGCAGGCGTACTACTACGGCACCGGCGCCGAACTCGCCACACAGCTGGTGCGTTCACCCGAGTGCCTGATCGCGCCGGTCAGCACGACCGGTTGCATCCTCGGCTGTGCTCGCAGGCTTCGGGAACGGTTCCCTAACCTGCGAGTGATCGCTGTCGACGCCGTCGGCTCGGTGATCTTCGGTGGCAGTCCGGGCAGGCGGGAGATCCCCGGCCTCGGCTCCAGCCGGGTGCCGGAGCTGTGCTGTCCTGACGAGATCGACGACGTCGTCTACGTCGATGACGTCGAGGCGGCGTACGGCTGTCGCGAGCTGCTGGCCTCGGAGGGGATTTTCGCAGGTGGCTCCAGTGGCGCCGTCGTCGCTGCGATTCGCAAGCTCATGCCAGCGCTGCCCCAGCCGAGTCGGATGGTGGCGATTTTTCCCGACAGGGGCGACCGTTATCTCGACGTCGTGTATGACGACGATTGGCTCGCCGCGGCGCGGCAGCGCAGGAACCAGATCGACACTGGGAGAGAATGAGATGACCGACGGCGCACCCCGCCTCCTCTACCTCAACCGCCGTGACATCGCCGCCGTCGGCGGTGATCAATCCGATCTGTATGTCGCGGCTCTGGCGGATGGCCTTGTGCAGCACGCCGATGGCAAGACCATGCAGCCGTTGAAGCCGTACCTGCGTGCGTCGGGCAACCACATCGCCGACCGGATCATCGCGATGCCGGCGCACGTCGGCGATCCCGGCATGTCCGGTCTCAAGTGGATCGGAAGCAAACACGACAACCCCGATCGTGCCGGCGTTGAGCGGGCCAGCGCGATCATTGTCCTCAATGATCCCTCGACGAACTATCCGGTGGCGTTGCTAGAAGGCAGCCTTATCAGCGCGTGGCGCACGGCCGCCGTGTCTGCGCTCGCCGCGCGACACCTGGCACGCGACGGCTTCACAGACGTCGCGCTCATCGGTTGCGGCGTCATCGGATCGACGCAGCTCACAGCATTGCTGCAGCAGTTCAACCACATCGCGACGGTTCACCTGTTCGACATCCGACCAGAGGCGGCCGAGAAGCTCGCGACCACTGTGGACGCTGAGCATGCCGTGGACGCGATAGTCGAAGACAGCGCGGAGAACGCCGTGCGGGCAGGCGATCTCGTGGTTCCGTGCACGCTGACCGACAAGCCCTATATCCACAGTGACTGGTTGAAGCCAGGATCGCTGCTCTGCAATGTGTCGATTATGGATATCCACAAGGACGTTGTGCTCACAGCGGACAAGGTCGTTGTGGACGATTGGGAACAGAGCAACCGAGAGAAGAAGATCATCAACCAACTGGTGCTGGAAGGCGTGTTCTCCCGGGACCAGTTGCACGCCGAACTGGGCGAGATTCTGGCGGGCCGCAGAGCGGGGCGGGAGACCGACGACGAGATCATCGTGCTCAACCCCATGGGCATGGCGGTTGAGGACATCGCCTGCGCCGCCGAGATCTACCGCCGCGCGCTGGAGCACCAGGTCGGTACCTGGCTGGACCTGTACTGACATGGACCCACTTGACCTCGTCCTCCTGGATCTGATTGACACGCTTCTCGGCGAGAACGTCGCGGGCGCGGCCGATGCGCTGGACGCCGATGCTGCCGGCGTGCCCGGTGTCGCGTGCGCCGAGGGCGAGCGTTGGTGCCGCATTCCGGCCACCGGCGGTGCGCTGATTTTCCGTTGCCGCGACGGCGGTCCACTGCAGCCGTGGCGGCTGTCCCGTGCGCCAGTGTGGCACGTCGGCGACGTCGAGCGGGAACTCGCGCCTGCCGAGGTGCTTGGCCTACTGGCCGATCGGGACCTGCCGGGCTACGACGTGGTTACGGCCGATCTGCGGGCGGCCGTCGAGCACACCGAGGTGACTCACGCTGGGTGGTCGACGCTAGCTGAGCGCACCCCGCAACCCGGAGGGCTGCTCACCGGCGAACGGCTTGCGGAGACCCGCAACCGACCCTTCCATCCGACCGCGCGGGCGGTGTCGGGCTGGTCGTCAGCTGAGCTGTCCGAGTACGGGCCGATGCGGCAGACGCCACTCGCGCTGCGCTGGATCGCGGCACGCCGCGACCGTCTGCGACACGGCGAAGACACCACATCGGATCGAATCGCTGACGTCCTGCTCGGACGGTCCGAACGGGAGCAGCTTTCCGACGCCATGCGGACATCCGATGTGGACGTCAATGAGTATCAACCGATACCGGTGCACCCGTGGCAGTTCGACCGGGTACTACCTGCGGAGTGGGCGGACGAGATCGCCGCACGCGACGTCGTACCGCTGGACTGCCACCTCGGCCGGTTCCGCCCCACCACATCGCTGCGTACCCTGACCTCGGCGTCCGACCCCACCATGCACGTCAAACTCCCGCTCGGCGTGTCGACCCTGGGCGCGGCCCGGTTGCTGCCGCCGCGCTACCTGGACAACGGCGACAAGGCGCAGCGCACCCTGCGATGGCTGCTCGGCACCGATCCGACGCTGGCCGATCGGGTGACGTTATGCGACGAACGCACGTGGTGCGGCTGGCACGCCAGCGCGGTCGACGAGTTCACCGACCGGCCGGGGCAGCTCGCGGCGCAGGTGCGCCGTTATCCACAGGGTGTCGTCACGAACGACACCATTGCGCTGCCGATGGCGGCACTCGCGGCCCACGAATGGCACCACCTTGCGCCCGCGTTGGGCGTCGACGACCCGGTGGGGTTCTTCCGTGAGATCGCCACCGCCTACTGTGCCATGACGTTCGCCTTGCTCGGCAACGGCGTCCTCCCGGAACTGCACGGGCAGAACGTCGTCGCCGTGTTTCCCGCTATCCACATGTCCACAGCCGCCCGGCCGAGGTTCGTGCTGCGGGACCACGACACCATTCGACTGTGCCCGCGGTGGATGGCGGAAGCGGGTACGCCCGATCCGGGGTACCGGATCAAGCCGGGCGCGCCGCAGTCGCTGTGCCTCGACGAGCCGGAAACGCTGATTGGCTACGCGCAGACGCTCGGCTTCCAGGTCAACCTCTACGGCATCGCCGACGCCATAGCCAGGCACTATGGCCTGGACGAACGGGTCTTCTGGCGCGCGCTCGCCGACGCCGTCACCGTCAGCATCGACGCCGCGGCCGTGCGGGACGACGTCCGCGACACGCTGCGTGCCGTGCTGCTCGACGCGCCAGAGTGGCCGAGCAGGCAGGTGCTCGGTCCGTTGCTGCACGCGGGCCGCGGCAACGGCGTGAGCATGCCAGCCGCCACGGGCAGCGTGCCCAACCCGCTGTTACCAATGGCGGTCCGCCGATGACGCCATCGGCACATCCGCAGCACGCTTGGACGCCCGAGCGAGGTGGGCAGGTGAACGCCATGACGGTCACCGCGCTCGAGGTGGCCCAGCACGCGACGCGGCAGCGGCTGCTCAACGCCTACCTGCGTGAGTCCGGCCGTATCCCCACCGAGACGGGTGATGGGCTTGCCCGGGTGCCGCTGAGCGGCGAGCGTGCCATCGTCGTCCCGCTGCGCTACCGGTCCGAGTTCGGTCACCACGTCTACGGCGGCGACATCTGGTTGGAACGCCCAGGTGTCGTGCGCGAGCCGCTGAGCCATTGCGAGCTGGTCGCGCTGCTGCTCGACGAGGTTGCGGCGCTCGCGGCGGACGTGTTCGGCGAGGTCGGGGGCGGCCGCACGCTGGCCCGGCAGATCGAGGGCAGCGTCGCCGCCACCGCCCGGTACCTGGCTGGTCCGGCGCGAGAGGTTACGGACTCCACGCGGCGGGCCGAGCAGTCGCTGCGGTACGGCCACCCGTTCCACCCGACCCCGAAGAGCATCGACGGCTTCGGTGACGACCTGCCTCGCTACGCCCCTGAGCTGGGAGCGGAGTTCCGGCTGCACTGGTTCGTCGTGCGCGCCGACGCGCTTCTGGAACGTCGCGTCGCACCGGGCGAGTGGGTGCCGCCAGACGTCGAATTCCGGGCCCCGAACGGCTACGTACCGCTCCCGATGCATCCCTGGCAGGCCGCTTACCTCGTCCGGCAGGCCCGGATAGCCGAGCTGCTCGCGGACGGCACTCTGCTCGCGCTTGGCGAGCTGGGTGGCACCGTGTACCCGACGTCCTCGGTGCGCACTGTCTGCGACCCGGCGTTTCCGACGTCATGGAAGCTGCCGCTGCACGTCCGGATCACAAACTTCGTGCGCACCAACCCTGTCGAGCACCTGCGACGTGCCGCCGACGCGAGCGCCCTGATCGCCCGGCTTGCGCCGCGCTGGCGGCACGAGCGGTTCGGCGTGCTGCTGGAAACCGGCTACCGCGCCATCGATCCCGCCGTGGTGGGTGACCTGGTGGCCGACGCCGCGGTGCTGTTCCGGCAGCACCCGTTCACCGACGGCCGTGACGCGCCAAGGGTCGTGGCTGGCCTGCTGGAAGAACGCGACGGCGACGTGCCCGCTGTGATCGACGAAGTTCGCCGCTCCGGCGGCTTGCAGCGGACGTGGCTGCACCGCTACTTGCGGGTGGCGCTGCTTCCGCTGCTTGACGTCTTCGAGCGCGACGGCGTCAGCTTCGAGGCGCACGTACAGAACAGCATGCTGCATACAGAGGACGGCTGGCCCGTGCGGTTCTGGGTGCGCGACATGGAGGGCACCAGCGTCAGCATGGATCGCAACTTCGATGTGGACGCAGCAAGCCCACTGCGGTACTCCGACGCCGAAGCCTGGCTCCGGCTGCGTTACCACGCGATCACCAACCACCTGGGGCATCTCATCGGCGTGCTCGGTCGGCACGGCGACGGTGAACGTCCGCTGTGGACGACGGCGCGCGAGGTGCTGCTGGAAGAGGGTGGCGCGCTGGGGCACGAGCTCGTCACGTCGCCGATCCTGCCCGCCAAGGCCAACTTGATCAGCCGGTTCGCCGGGAGCGGTGAGCGACCGCACTATGTCGACGTCCCCAATCCGCTGTACAGGTGAGCCGATGACTACCGACGTAATCCAGCGCGCGCTACGCGCGCCAAGTTTCGTGGCAGCGCGGCGCAGGGTGTTCCGGCAACTGCTGGAGTCCCTTGTGTACGAGGATGCGCTCACGTATCGGGTAGCGAGCTCCGGCGAGTGCGTTGTGGACGCCACGGACGCCAGCGGCGAACAGGTGCGCTACACGTTCCGGATGCGCAGGCGATTCGGGTTCGACCGGGTGGCGCTCGCACCGGAGCCGGTGCTCCGACACAGCGCGGAAGCGGAGTCGCTTACCCGGTTCCTCGCCGAGGCGGAGGACGCGCTGCGCGCCGAACCGGACTGCCTCGCGCGGTTCTCGGACGAGCTGGCACGCACGCTGATCAACGACGCCGTCGCCCGCTACGTCGCGGACGAACGTGGCGACTGGCTGACCGACGCCGACTACGACCAGCTCGAGTCGATCATTCTAGACGGCCACCGTTACCACCCCGCGTTCAAGTCACGGGTGGGCTTCGACGTCGCCGACAACCTGGCCTACGGTCCGGAGTTCGCCGACGACATCCGTCCACTGTGGCTGGCGGCGCACCGCTCCATCGCGGAAGTCACTCGGAGCGTCACGGTGACCGAGACGAACTTCCTCGCCGAGCAGCTCGGGGAGACGTTCCACGCGCCGGATGACTACACCCTGCTGCCGGTGCACCCGTGGCAGTGGCGGGAACACATCGCCACCGCGTTCGCCGAACAACTGCGGCGAGCTGAGCTGATGGTGCTCGGGGAGGACCCACACGCCTTCCGCGCGCAGCAGTCGATCCGCACCCTCGCCTGCCGCGACGCACCGGAACGCCCGTACCTCAAGCTGTCATTGTCGCTTGTCAACACGTCGACGAGCCGGGTGCTCGCCCCACACACCGTCCGCAACGCGCCGCCGATCTCCGACTGGCTGCATCGACTGGTCGACGGTGACACCTTCCTCCGCGACGAACTGCGACTCATCGTCCTTCGCGAGGTCATGGGCAGTGCCGTCACGCCCGAACCGGCCGCCGAGTTCGCCCGGCCCGCGACCTACGGCACGTTGGCCTGCATCTGGCGGGAAAGTCTGCACGGCTTCCTCGCGCCCGGCGAGCGTGCGGTGCCGTTCACCGCGCTGACCGCGAGCGAACGCGATGGTACCCCGCTCATCGGCCGCTGGCTGCGCGAGCACGGCGTGCGGGAGTGGACACGACGGCTGGTCGACGTCGCGGTGATTCCGTTGCTGCACCTGCTGTTCCGCCACGGCGTCGCCTGCGAAGCGCACGCGCAGAACATGGTACTCGTGCACCGCGACGGCCTGCCGGAACGCATCGCGCTCAAGGACTTCCACGACGGCGTCCGTTTCAGCCGCGCACTACTGTCCGATCCGGACGGGTGTCCGTCGCTGGCGAGCCCGCCGCCGCACCACGTCAATGCGAACTCCTTTGTGGAGACTGAAGACGTCGAGCTGGTCACCGACTTCCTGCTGGACGCCTTCTGCTTCATCAACCTCGGGGAGCTGGGCGGCTTCCTGGACGACGTCGGTCTGCTGGACGAGCGGGAGTTCTGGGCGATCGTGCGGGACGGCATCGCGGACTACCAGGCCCGGTTCCCCGAGCTGACCGAGCGGTTCGCGCTGTTCGAGGCCGGCAAGCCCACGGTCGCGGTGGAGAAGCTGACCACTCGCAGGCTCCTCACCGACACCGAACCGCGGCTGCACCACGTGCCCAACCCGCTCGCGGAAGCGACGATGTGATGACCCGGCTGCTGACCACCCGGGCACCGGACGACGACCCGGTGTGCCGCTACGGCTACGACCTCGATGAGCTGCGCGAACACGTCACGACGATCGTGTCGGCGCTGCCGGAACGCTGCCGCATGTTCTACGCCATGAAGGCCAACAGCGCGGCCCCCATCCTGCGGACGCTGGCGCCGCTGGTGGCCGGGTTCGAGGTCGCGTCAGGCGGCGAGGTCGCCAAGGCACGGGCAACAGGGGACGACGTCACGATCCTGTTCGGCGGCCCTGTCAAGACCGACCGGGAGATCGCCGACGCGCTGCGGGCCGGGGTCGCCCGCTTTCACGTCGAGAGCCTGCTGGAACTGCACCGCATCGACGCCGTCGCCAGAGCAGCAGACGTCACCGCCGAGGTGCTGCTGCGGGTGAACCTCGCCGGACCGTTCCCTACCGCGACACTGGCCATGGCAGGTCGGCCGACCCAGTTCGGCATCGACGAATCCGTGCTGGCCGACGCCGTCACGACCGCGCGGTCCCTGCCACACCTGAGGCTCGCCGGGTTCCACCTGCATTCGCTGTCCAACAACCTCTCGGCCGACGCGCACCTCGAACTGCTACGGCTCTACCGCGACACCGTAACGGCGTGGGAGGCCGAGTTCGGGCTGCGCTGCGAGGTGCTGAACGTGGGCGGTGGCATCGGCGTCAACTACGCCGATCTCGACGCACAGTTCGACTGGCCGCGCTTCGCCGAGGGGCTGGCCGAGCTGGTAACAACGTTCCCCAAGCACTGGCGCGAGATCGACTTCGAGTGCGGCCGGTACCTGGTCGCCGCGTGCGGGCGCTACGCCGTCGAGGTGCTGGACGTCAAGCGCAACCACGGTGTCGACTACGCGCTGGTGCGCGGCGGCACGCATCACTTCCGGCTGCCGGTGTCGTGGCAGCACAGCCACCCGTTCACCGTCGTGCCGATGGAGCGGTGGCCGTCCGGCATGCCGCGCCCCGCCACAGACGGCCCAGTGACCGTGGTCGGTGAGCTGTGCACGCCGAAGGACGTCCTCGCCCGCGACGTCCCGGGGCGGATCAGGGCGGGCGACGTGCTGGTGTTCAGCCACGCCGGCGCATACGGCTGGGAGATATCCCACCACGACTTCCTGTCCCACCCACACCCGGAGCAGGTGTTCGTGGGCGATCAGGCCACGTCTTCGGCGTCCCGGATCGTGTAGGCGTACCCCTGCTCGGCGAGGAAGCGCTGCCGGTGGGCGGCGTAGTCGGCGTCGACGGTGTCGCGCGCGACCACGGAGTAGAAGTGCGCCTGCCTGCCGTCGGCCTTGGGCCGCAGCAGCCGTCCGAGCCGTTGCGCCTCCTCCTGGCGGGAGCCGAACGTGCCGGAGATCTGCACCGCCACCGCAGCCTCGGGCAGATCGATGGAGAAGTTCGCCACCTTCGACACCACCAACGTCGGGATCTCGCCCTGCCGGAACGCCTCGAACAGCCGCTCCCGCTCGGCGTTGCGGGTTGAGCCCTTGATCACCGGGGCTTCCAGCTCGGCGGCGATCTCGTCCAGCTGGTCCAAATAGGCCCCGATCACCAGCACCGACTCCCCGGCGTGTTTCTCCACAATGGAGCGAATCACCGGCGTCTTGGTGCGCGCGGTCGAGCAGATCCGGTACTTCTCGTCCGAATCGGCGGTGGCGTAGGACATCCGCTCCGACTCGGTGAGCGTCACCCGCACCTCGATGCACTCGGCGGGCGCGATCCAGCCCTGCTGCTCGATGTCGCGCCACGGGACGTCGAACCGCTTCGGCCCGATCAGCGAGAAGACGTCGCCTTCCCTGCCGTCCTCGCGCACCAGCGTCGCGGTGAGCCCGAGCCGCCGGCGCGACTGGAGATCCGCCGTCATCCGGAACACCGGGGCAGGCAGCAGGTGCACCTCGTCGTAGATCATCAGCCCCCAGTCGCGGGAGTCGAACAGCTCGAGGTGCCGGTAGACGCCCTTGGTCTTGCGGGTCAGCACCTGGTACGTGGCGATGGTGACCGGCCGGATCTCCTTGCGCTCGCCGGAGTACTCGCCGATCTCGTTCTCGGTGAGCGACGTCTTGGCGAGCAGTTCGCGCTTCCACTGCCTGCCCGCGACGGTGTTGGTGACCAGGATCAACGTCGTCGCAGACGCCTCTGCCATCGCGGCAGCGCCCACCAGCGTCTTCCCAGCGCCGCAGGGCAGCACGACCACCCCGGAGCCGCCTGCCCAGAAGGCGTCCGCTGCCTGCCGCTGGTAGTCGCGCAGCGCCCAGTCCGTCTCGTCAAGCGACATCGGGTGCGCCTCACCGTCGACGTACCCTGCGAGGTCCTCGGCGGGCCAGCCGACCTTGAGCAGCGCCTGCTTGAGTCTGCCGCGCTCGGACGGGTGCACCACAACGGTGTCGTCGTCGATGCGATCGCCGAGCATCGGCGCGATCTTGCGGGAGCGCAGGACCTCCTCGAGCACCGCGCGGTCGGTCGTCGTCAAGACGAGGCCGTGCGCTGGGTGGTTGGTGATCTGCAACCGCCCGAACCGCGCCATCGTGTCGACGACGTCGATCAGCAGCGGCTGCGGCACAGGGAACCGGGTGTAGTTGGTCAGCGCGTCGACGACCTGCTCGGCGTCGTGGCCAGCGGCGCGGGCGTTCCACAGCGCGAGCGGCGTGATGCGGTAGGTGTGCACGTGCTCCGGTGCGCGTTCCAGTTCGGCGAACGGTGCGATCGCCACCCGCGCGTCATCTGCGCGGTCGTGGTCGACCTCAAGCAGCACGGTCTTGTCCGACTGGACGATCAGCGGGCCATTCACATCCTCATTTATACGTCCTCAGCCATCCGGCAGCGCCGACGGCGGCACCAGCGAGCTGACGTCGATGCGCTTGCGCACGATCTCGCCCTCGTGCATCAGGTCGGCCACCCGTTGCAGCCGCACGGCGTTGAGCGACGTCGGGAAGGTGCCGAGCGCGACGAGCGCCACCGCCGTCTTGTCCAGCGACGAGAACGTCCCGAGGATGTCGCGCACCTCGGTGGGGTCCTCCGCGAGCTGCTGCGCCTCGGTGAGCACGTCGCGGAAGACCGCGAACGTCGTCGGGTACTTCGCTGCCCTGTCCGCCTCGGCCACGTAGCTCGACATCGGGAAGTCCAGCATCGCGCCGCGTGCCGTATCGGTCACGATGCGTGCGCCGTACTCCTGCTGCGCGCGGGAGATGTCCGGTTCGGTCAGCCACGCCGCGTCGATCTCCCGCGCGCTGAGGGCCGCCATCATCCCGTCGAACGGCATCGCGGTGAACTCGATCGCGGCGGGATCGACACCCTCTGTGGCCATCCTGGACCGGGTGGTCAGTGTGCCAAGTCCGTCGATGTGGTCCACCGCGATCCTGGGTGCCGCCTTCGCAGCGGGGTCGTCGTAGCCGGTGCCTGGCAGCGTGACAAGGCCCATCGTGCTCGGTCCCGCGATGTAGGCCTCACCCTGGAGCTGGATGTCCGCTCCGTTCGCCGCGGCCTTGAGCACGGGTACGTTGCCGGTGAACGCGACGTCGACGTCGCCCGCCCACAACGCCTTGAGCGCACGTCGCTGGGTGTGCTGCTCGACGAGCGTGACCGTGAGCCCTGAGCTGCGGAACATCTTGCGCTTGACGGCGATCCGCAGCGGCGCCGTGTCGATCGCCCGGGTCACCGCGACGCGCAGCTTGGCGAGCTCCAGGATGGCATGCGGCCGTTCGGGTGAGATCACCGAACACGATGACAGCAACGCGAGGATGATGATCACTGCGCTGAGGCGGTGCTGACGCGGCGGCTCGTGGTTCGTCATGCGCCGCATGCAGACCTTCCGCTCGAGCCAGTTGTGCAGGTGCGCTGCGATTCTATCGGCTCACGACGCCCTGTGATCCGCCTTTCGTGGCAGCATCGCACCGTGCGGATGTGGATGATCGACTTTGGTCGAAGCACGTGCTGATGCACGAGACACGGTCTTTTCGATCGCAACCGGGCCAGATACTCTCCAGCTACCGCTCACCGCACGCCATGAACGTGCTGACCAATGCGAGAAGGACAGCAGTGTGCCCCGACGCGCGACCGCTCACCCCGATGACGCGACGCAACGCGCCTCGGCGGAGTCGGCCGATGGCGAGGGCACCCGCTCCCGCCTGCGCTGGCTGAGCCCAAGCGTCACCGGCGGGACGTGGCGGCTGCGGAACTGGTCGCTGCGCACCAAGCTCATCGCGGCGCTGCTCGTGCCGACCATGACGGCGCTCGTGCTGATCGGGATGCGGTTCCACGACCAGGTCGCGTCGGCAGGCGAGCTGGCAGAGTTGTCCGCGCGGGTGCGCACGGACACCGCCGTTGGCGCGCTGGCGCACGTGTTGCAGCGGGAACGCGACCTGTCCGTGCGCTACATCGCGCAGGGCAGGCAGGACGACGCCGCCGAACTGGACAAACAGCGCAACCGGGTTGACCGCGAGCTCGGCGCGTTCAGCAGGGCGCTCGCCGCGTCCCGGCCGGAGCTGTCGAGCAACGCGGCCGACCGCTTCGAGGAGCTGCGGGAACGCCTCGATGACCTCTCCAAGCTGCGGTTCGGCGCCGAGCACGCCTCCTATCCCGCCGACGCGGTGCTGCGCAGCTACAGCGAGTTGATCTCGGCGCTGCTGGCCTCGCGGGAGCAGTCGGTCGCCACCATCAACGAACCGGAGCTGGTGCGGCTGCAACTGGCAGGCTCGGCGATCTCGCGGGTCAAGGACCAGATGTCGGTCGCCCGCGCGCTTGTCGGCGAGGCCCTAGTCAAGCAGTCGCTCGACTCCGAAAGGGAGCGCCTGCTCAACGCGGCCACCGCCGAGGTCGCCGCGTGGCGCACCGACTTCCGCAAGTTCGCGACGCCCGCGCAGCAGCGGATGTTCGACGATACCGTCACCGGCCTGATCGTCGACCAGCGCAACGACATCATCGAGTCGGTGCTCGTCCGCGGCGAGACCGGCCAGTCGTTCGACGGCCTCGACCCGGTGCGCTGGGAGACGTCGTCGACCTACACCATCAACCTCGTCCGCAAGGTCGAGGAGGCACTGCTCGTCCAGATGCAACAGCGCACCGACGCGCTCGCCTCGGAAGCGCGGACGGCGGCGCTGCGTGACAGCGGGATCGTCATCGGCGTGCTGTTGATCGCGATGCTGCTCGCGCTTGTCATCGCCCGATCGCTGCTCCGTCCGCTGCGGACGCTGCGCAGCACCGCACTTGAGGTCGCAGAGTACCGGCTGCCTGCCGCGGTGCACGGGCTGCTCGTCGATCCGCACGCCCCGAGATCCGCCGACGTCGCCCCGGTGCCGGTGATCAGCAACGACGAGGTCGGCCACGTCGCCCGTGCCTTCGACGCGGTGCACGGCGAGGCGATCCGGCTCGCGACCGAGCAGGCCGAGCTGCGCAGCAACGTCAACGCGATGTTCGTCAACCTGTCTCGGCGCGGGCAGGAGCTGTCCGACCGGCAGCTCGACATGCTCGACCGGATGGAGGCCGAAGAGCAGGACCCCGACACGCTGGCATCCCTGTTCGAGCTGGACCACCTCGCCACACGGTCCCGCCGGATCTGCGAGAACCTGCTCGTCCTCACCGGCAACGACTTCGCGCGGATGCTGCCAGGCACGGTCGCGGCGTCCGAGGTGATCGGAGCCGCGCTGTCGGAGATCGAGCAGTACCAGCGGGTCGAGCTGGCCTCGGTGCCCGACGTCGCGGTGCGCGGCGACGTCGTCAGCGACGTGGTGCACGTGATCTCCGAACTGCTGGAGAACGCCGCCAACGGCTCCCCGCCGGACACCATGGTCACGCTTGCCAGCTCTGTCGCCAAGAACGGTGCGTGGCTGATCGAGATCACCGACCGAGGCCCCGGCATGTCGCAGGAGGCGATCGACTCGGCCAACATGCGGCTCGCCGAACTGCCGGAGATCGACGTCGAGGCGTCCCGGAAGATGGGGCTGTACGTCGTGGGCAGGCTGGCGCAGCGCAACGGCCTCGAGGTGCGGCTGCGGCACGCCGCGACCGGCGGGCTGTCGGCGTCCGTGCTCGTGCCCGCGCAGGTGATCGGCGAGCTGTCTGAGGACACCGAGTTCGGGCCGTCCACCGAGCCTGGCAGGCGTCCGGAGTGGCTGGACACCGTCACGGTGCGCTCCCGTAAGAACCAGGGCTCCGGTCCGACGAAGCGGGCGCCGGTGGTGAGCCAGCGGTCGGTGCGTCCTGAGGAGGGCGTCGTCCACCACCCGCTCGACGACGACCAGCCGACCGAGCGGCTTCCGGTGTACAAGGACCTGCTGACCAGGTGGTTCCGCGAGGGCGACGACGAATCGGAGATGCCGGGGTTGTACACGGGGCCGTCGCGGCCGGTACGTCCGCTGCCGGAGGGGCAGGCGGCATCCGACGGCGCGGACGGCGACGCTGGTGCTGGAACCGTGGTGCCCCGCTCCGGTGCCGGGGTGCCCGGCGCCCCTGAGGACGCCCACTCCCCCGAGGACACCCCCGCCCCCGAGGACGCCCCCGTCCAGGCGGAGCCCGTCATGCAGGCGGACTCCGCCGGGATGGTGCCGCCGGAGTCGTCCCTCGAGCCGGAACTGCCCGCCGACCAGGAGCCCGACTCGGGGCCGGGGGCGATCACCAAGCCCAAGATGCGCCCTGTGGGTAAGTCGTGTGCCGAGGCGGAGTCGGTCATCGATGGCGTGCTGAATGCTTCGCCTGCTGCGGAACCGTCCGGTGGTGACGCCGAGCCAGAGCCAGCCGTCGCGTGTCCTCACGCCGAGTCAGGCCCGTCCGAATCAGACGACGCTGCCGCTTCGGACGTGGCGGCCGACCCCGCAGTGACCGACGAGCGAGATGCGGACGACCGGCCCACCGGCGATGAATTCAACCTGATCGCCGTGCTCGACGCGGTCACCGGTCGCAGCAAGCGTGTCTTCGCATCCTCCGTCGAAAGTGACACCGAGTCGGTGTCGCGGCGGCGGGCGGACGATGTACGGGAGCCACCCGCCGAACCGGAACCGTCCGAGCCCGTCGAGACCAGGTCCGCTCCCAGGTTCCGGCCAGCGCCCGACCCCGTGCCCGTGTCGTCCTACACCTCCGCGAAGGACCACGAGGGCGTCAACGGCTTCGAGCCAGAGCCAGCGCAGGAGGGCCGCCTTGTCGAGCAGCCCACCATGTGGACGTACCAACCGGGTGATGCCGCCAAAGGGGTGAACTCTGCGGACCATGGCGTGTCGCGATCCGCTGACGAATTCGCGCCGCCCGCGCAGGGTGAACTTGATCTCGCCGAAGCCGATTTCGACCTTCCCCCTGTGGGTGACACAGATCGGCCCGACCCGGCATCGGACCTGCTCAGCGGCGATGTCGACGCCCCTATCGATGGGGGCGACGTGGCCATGCAGAGCGACGTCATTTCGCGTGCACCGGACGCCGTTCGGAGCAGGATGCGCAGCCTTTCGGACGGGATGCAGCGCGCTCGACAGGCAAGCGATGGGGAATACGCTGACTCGGGTCATAAAGCCACCGTGGGCGTGGGGCAAAAACAATGGCTCGATGAGCGAGTCGGATCAGGAGGCAAGGAGGGATAGTGGCTTCGTCCGCTGGGCAGCCAACCGGGACCATCGACTCGCTGCTCACGGACTTCGCACGACGAGTCGACGGGGTCGCGCACGCGGTTGTCGTCGGATACGACGGATTACCGATCGCGGCATCCGCTGGGCTGCCGAGGGACCAAGCTGAGCAGCTCGCCGCGATCGCGTCGGGACTGATGTACATGGCGGGGAGTGCGGCGGAATGCTTCACCGGGGGCGCGGTGAACCAGACCGTCGTTGAGATGGAGCGGGGGTATCTGTACCTGATGTCGGTGCATGACGGGGCTGTTGTCGCCGCGCTGGCCTCGCCGAGGTCCGAGCTGGGCACGGTGGCCTACGAGATAGCCGTGCTGACCGACTCGTTGGTCGACAAGGTGCCACGTGCCGCGCAACAGGAACAGGCTGTCAAGGGGACACGATGATGATGAACCAGACCAACAACGACGAGGCGAGCTTCTACCCGGTTCAGGACCAGGCCCCCGTCATGCCGCCCGCGCAGCGGCAGGTCTCGCTCGCCCGGCCGTACGCGCGCACGCGAGGGCGCACCCGCCCGGATCGCAACCTTTCGCTGGAAGCGGTGGTCACCACCAGCGAACGGGGCAGGCGCTTCGAGGGCGTGCGCGCGGTGGAGCACCGCACGATCTGCGACTTCTGCGTCCAGGCCCGCACCATCTCCGACGTCGTCGCCGAGCTGGGCCTGCCACTCGGCGTCGTCAAGGTCATCGTGGCGGACATGGCCGAGGCGGGGCTGGTGCACGTCCACCAGCCGGGTCTCGCGTTCGGCGACAAGTCCTCCCGCGAGTTCACCGAACGCCTACTCCGCAGCCTCCACGACCTCTGAGCCGCCTGCGACGGCTTGGTCCGCGCGAGTCGCACCTTGCCAGCCGCGAGTCGCACCTTGCCGTCCGCGAGTCGCACCTTGCCGTCCGCGAGTCGCACCTTGCCAGCCGCGAGTCGCACCTTTGCGGGGTCGTGAGTCCCGACTTCTGGTGTGGTGACTCCTGGCTTCCGGTGCTGCGAGTTCGATGTTCGGCTGCCAGGGCTCCATCTGCTCGGCTGCTCCGATCGATGATCGCCGCACTAGGCCTGCAACACGGCGTCCCGAACGGCGAACACGGCATCGGCACCTGCAACACGGCGTCCCGAACGGCGAACACGGCGTCGGGAACGGGGGACACGGCGCAAATCAGTCGTCTACCAGGGCGGCGGAGGTGATGCGGTGGAGGGGGTAGCGCTCTGCGCTGGAGCCCTCCAGCACTCCGCCGGAAAGCCGGACCGGGGTGACGACGCGCTGGGTCGCGGTGCCGTGGGTGTCGACCAGCCCGATCCACACCTGGCGCCCGCCGCGCGCGGCCTCGCTGAGCAGCGCGAGCGTCGCCGACGTGTCGCCGGTGCCCGCCGCGTTGCGAACCCCGGCGCCGTGCCGGGAGGCGGCGGCCCGGTCGCCTGCCTTGATCCGTTCGACCACGCCCGCGACCTGCCGTGTGCTATTCGCGCGCGGCGAGCCCGCCACCGCGCGGTTGCGCGCCGGAATCCGTCGACCGCGTTGCCGGAGGTCGATCACCCTGCCGTCCGGGCCTTCCGCAGCAGGGGTGAAGCCGTGCTCGCGCAGGCCGGTCATGACGTCGCCAAGCGGCAGGTCGCTGACAACGACCGTCGGCGCGATCGCCCGCAGGCCAAGCTCCGCAGCGGCGGGACCGGCGAGGACCTCGGCCAGCAACGCCTCGTCGTCGCAGCGCAGGAACGACGCACACGCCCCGCCGCGCAGCCTGCCGTGGCGGCGGGCGACGTCGTCGATCAGGTACGTCAGTGACTGCGGCACCGGCGTCGCCGAGCGGGCGGCGAACAACTCGTGCAGCTCAGCGGCGGTCCGGCCGGAGTCCAGCGCGCGCCGCACCGACGCCTCGCTCACCCGGTACACCGTCGCGTGGCCGGTGGACTCCGCGTCCGCGACGGCGTTGACCTCGGCCGCCAGCCCCGGCTCAAGCGGACCAGGCGCGACGACGGTGAGGTCCGCCTGCACAAGCACGTGGTCGACCGGGTCTGGCATCGCATCCGCCATCGCGTCGGCCGCGCGGCTGCGGTGGTCGTCGTCGGATTCCGTCTCGCTGTCGACGAGCAGCGCCCGCGCCGCCGTCGTGGCAGCGCCGAGCGCGACCAGCCCGAGCGCGGTCGCTTCGGACAGCGTCCAGCGGACCAGGTCGTCGCGGAGCCTGCCGCCCCTGCGGGGTGCCTGCCACGCCAGGTACCCGACCAGGTTCTCGGCCTCGACCCCGGCGCCAGGCGGCAGCTCGGCGAGCGCGCGCAGCACCCGTCGCCTGCCCTCCGGCGCGAGCGGACGCCGCAGCCGCTCGGACAGCGGCGTCGGCGGCTTGTCGGCCGAACCGGACGCAGCGCCACCAGCAGTGCGGCCACCAGCAGAGCGGCCGCTAGCCGTGCCGTAGGCCAGCCCCGGCAGCCGGGGCAGCGCGAGCCAGGTGTCGGCGAGCAACGCCCACTGCGCGGACGGCGGCGCCGCCAGCCAGGTGTCGGTCAGCGTCGTCGGCACCCAGACGGAGTCCTCCTCGTTGCTGTCCGCGACCAGCCCCGCCCCCACGACCAGCTCCGCGAGCAGCACCGCGCGCGGCTCTTCGACGTCGAACTCCCGCATCATCCTGCGGATCTCCCGCACGCCGAGCCCGCCGGCCTTCAGCACCGGCGGCGGCACCTGCCCCCACGACTCAAGCAGGTCACCGACGTGCCGTAGCAGCGACATCGCCTCGCCCGCCGCCGTCTGGTCCACGGTGGCCTCGGCGTGCTCGCGGGCGTCCAACGTGGGCGGGGACAGCATTGACGCGGCGAACGCCCGGCCGCCGCGCAGGTGGACGCCGAGCTGGCGAGGCAGCTCAACGGTGGTCGCGTCGCGGCGCATCAGCAGGCCGCGCGCCAACAGCCGCTGTACCGGGGTCGTCGCATCGGCGAGCGGGACGTCGGTTGCGGCGTCCCTGCTTGTCCCGACCGGTGGGCCGGCAGCAAGCGTGTCGAGGAGCGTGCGCTCCTCATCGGTCACGTCGGCGAGGGCCGCGTCGAGGTCGACGTCGTCCCAGCGCAGCGCTAAGACCTCTCCCTGTCGGAGCCCTAGCGGGAGTTTCCGGCCTTCGTTGATCGGCTGGCTTGTTTCGGCTGGTGGGGCTGGGTTTGCGGGGGCGGCTGGTGTATTACCCAAGTCGCTTTGGTCGGGGGACTGAACCCGGTCAGCGGGTGGGTGCGTAGTGGTGGATGTTGAACAGGTCTGCCAGGTGTTGCTGGGTGGGGCTCATCTCGGTGAGCATGCGCTGGGCGCGGGGGCGTCCTTTTCCGCCGTCGTGGTAG